>JBKPRZ010000697.1:0-6025 GCA_046734815.1 Myxococcota bacterium
CCTCTCGCCGATGCCGCCGCGCCGGCGCCGCCGCTTCCGCCGCCGGGGCGGGGCATCGACTCGGCCTCGGTGTCGGGCTTCCAGCTGCTGGTTCGCTGGCGCAACCCCGACGGCCGCGTCGATCCCCCGGTCCCCTTCGACATCCGCGGCATCGCCTGGAGCCCGGCCGAGCGCGGCGGCCTGCGCCCGCTGGAGCCCGATCATCTGCGCGCGGCCGACCGCGACTTTTCGCTCATGCGCGAGGCCAGCATCAACACGGTCAAGAGCTACGTCCCGCTGGGCCCCGCCATCCTGGACAAGCTGCAGGCCAACGGCCTGGTCGCCATCGTCACCGTGCTGGCCAGCGCCGACATGGCCTTCGAGCCGGCGGTGTTGGCCGTGCGCGATCACCCGGCCCTGCTGATGTGGCTGGTGGGCAACGAGTGGAACCTCAATCGCCTGTACAACACCTGCGCCGGCGACGCCTGTTACCAGCGGATCGAGCAGGTGGCCGCCCGGATCAAGCAGCTGGACCCGCGCCACCCGGTCGCCACCTCGTTCGCCCCCACCGCCGAGATCCCCAGCGAGAGCGACCTGCGCCGGCTGCCCAGCGTGGACGTGTGGGGGCTGAACATCTACTCGCAGCCGGGTTTTTTCAACCGCTTCACCGACTGGCGCCTGTTCGCCCAGCAGACCGGCCTGCGCAAGCCGTTCTTCCTGAGCGAATACGGGGCTGACGCCTACGACAACGTCAACGGACGCCCCGACGAGCAGGCCCAGGCCCGCGCCCTGCGCCAGCAGACCACCGAGATCCGCAACCAGCTGAGCGCCCGCAACCCCGCCTTCCCCTGCCTGGGCGGCACCCCTTTCGAATGGAACGACGAGTGGTGGAAGCGCGGCAGTCCCGCCGTCCAGGACCCCGACGGGTTCGCCAACGGCGGCGTGGCGGCGGACCGCTTCGCCAACGAGGAGTGGTGGGGAGTGGTGGACATCGACCGCAACCCGAGGCCCGCCTATCAGGTGCTCAAGGAGCTGTACAGCCAATGATCGACCGACAGATGCCCACGCCGCCGCCGATGACCGGACTGGTGCTGGCGCTGGCCCTGGCCGCCGGCTGCGTCTCGCCCGCCGAGCCGCCGGTCGAGCCGGTGCCGGTGCCCTTCGTGGTCTCGGACTACTACTCGCCCGACGGTTTCTTCGGCGACGGCGAGACCAGGGGCCGGCTGGACGTGCGCAAGGAGTGTCCCGACCGGGCGCCGGGCGCCTCGGGCGACTGCTACGTCCTGACCTACCGTCCGGGGGTCAAGCGCTTCGGCGGCGTGTTCTGGCAGTACCCCCACAACAACTGGGGCTACTGGGCGGGCCATCAGATCGCCCCGGGCGCCGGGCGCATCCGGTTCCAGGCGCGCGGAGCCCGCGGCGGCGAGGGCCTGACCGCCGGCGCCGGACAGACAATGACCCCGAACCCGCACAACGACAGCTTCCGCCTGGAAGAGGCCACCTTCGCGCTGACCGACCGCTGGACCGAGCGCGAGGTCCCCTTCCGCGGCGCCGGATACGGCGGCCCCAGCGGGGTCATCGGCGCCTTCCTCATCACGCTGATCGCCCCGGAGGACGACCAGCCGGTGGTCATCTACCTGGACGACATCCGGTGGGCGCCATGATCCGCGCCGCTGGCCCCGCCACGCTGGCGCTCGCCGTCGCCCTGACATTTGGCGGGCCGGTCACCCCCGCCCGCGCCCAGACCGCCGACCGGCCGCCCCGTCCGCGCGCCAACCCGTTCGCCTGTCTGGGCGAGGGCGAGGCGCTGTCCCGCGGGATGACCACCGGCGAGATCGAAGCGGAGATCCGCAAGCGGGTGACCTATCCCTTCCAGCCCGAGAGCCCCGGTCCCGAGGGCCAGGTGGAGATCGCCCGCCACCTGTGCGTGACCGCGGAGCTGATGCGCCGGGTGGGCGACGTGCGCGCGCCCGACTATTACGCCCAGGCCATCGCCGCCGACCCCGGCGAGCCGGGCATGGAGCTCTGGTACGGCTACTACATGCGCAACGTGCGCGGGCCCTCCCATCCCCTGGAGCAGGAGGCAGAGCTGCACCACCACGAGGCGCTGGACAAGCTGCGGGTCCTGCGCCAGCAGAACGCCGCCCTGGACTTCGACGACGTCACCGAGGCCTGGGTCCGGCGTGGGCTGATGAACCTGTACCAGGAGGACGGCCTGCCGCTGCTGCGCTCCAAGGCCTTTCCCTACGACCACAACGGCGCACGCGCGATCGGCGCCTCGGTCACCGCCATGGTGCGCGCGTCGTCCGACACCAACGAGTTCGGGACCGTCGACGACAGCCGCCGTTACGCCGCCGAGGCCGGGTTCGCCTCGTCACCGCAGCGGCTCAACCGCCCCCTGGATCGCCAGGAGCTGCGCGGGATCATCCGCACCCCCTTCCGCTACGGGCTGTTCAGCCGGCTGCGCCTGCGCCTGCCCTGGGTGGGCGCGCTGGACGGAAGCTACGAATATTTCCGCGCCCCTGACAGCCAGATCGGCGCCTACACCGAGCCCAACCGCTTCACCAGCGTGGCGGTCGACAGCTTCGCCGTGGGCTGGAATCGAACCTTCAATCTGCACCCGGTCGCCGACCTGTTGCTCGACGTCGGCTACCGGCGGGTCAAGCGCACCGGGGTGGTCGAGTGGTTCCCGCAGCTGACCGAAAACGTGGATCTGATCGAAGTCCGCCCGGCGGTGGCCCGCTTCTTCGGACCCGACAAGCTGCTGCTGGGCATGAACTACGTCTACATGCACATCCCCACCGTGCCCGGTGGGGCGCTGTCCGACCGCGTGCGGGCCCGGGCCATCCGCGCCTTCTACGCCGATTACGCGGTCTATCGGCAGCTGCTGCTGCCCGATCCCTCCACCTGGGAGCTGCGCCGCCGGCCCACCCGCGGACTGCACCTGTACGGCGGCCTGGCCATGGACGACGAGGCGTTCGGCGTGCGGGTGGCTTACCGGCGGGACACCTACGGCGGCATCAGCCTGCGCGGCATCGGTGCCTTCGACCTGACCGTGCAGGGCACGCTGTTCAGCTCCGACACCACCGAGGACCGGCGCAGTGGCAGCGGCGGCGTGGTCCGGGTGCTGGACGCCGCCCAGACCATCCGCCAGGTCCGCCCGAGCTTCGTGCTGCTCTACCGGATCGTCGACGAGGAAGCCATCCCCGACATCCCCAGGACCCCGCTGGCCGGCCTGAACCTGGTGGTCCCGGTCCGGGCCGACTTCGCCTACCGCGGGGTGGATGCCTTCGACAACGTGCGCGCGGGCGCCGAGCTGTGGAGCAAGCTGGTCAGCACCGGCCTGCGCGGCACCAACTTCCTGCTGACCGCCGGCTACGAGGCGCAATATTTCCACCGGCTCGCGCGCGTGATCCACATGGGCCGGGTCGAGCTGCGCATGGGCTGGGGGCGGCTGTGAGGTGGGCGCGGGCGCTGCTGGCCCTGGCGCTGGGTGGCTGCGCCGCTTCCGCCGGAGACAATCCGCCCGGACGCCCCGCGCCCACGGCCGACACCGTGGCGGTCGGCGCCGGGCGCTACACCACCGCGCTGCCGGCCGGTGAGAAGGCTCCTTCCAACCAGCAGGGCCAGGCTGTCC
Source organism: Myxococcota bacterium (assembly GCA_046734815.1). Taxonomy (GTDB): domain Bacteria; phylum Myxococcota_A; class Polyangia; order Fen-1088; family Fen-1088; genus CAVYGB01. The sequence continues at coordinate 3,617 of JBKPRZ010000697.1, forward strand.
ACCCCAAGGTGACAGCCGACTTCAGCGCGGTGGGCCTGGTGCCCACCTCCAACGAGTGGTGGTCCTCGCTGATCTGGCCGTTCGACCGGGGAGGAAAGCCCAACCCGTACTCCGAGCCGCTGTACGCCCACCCGCTGAGCCTGAAGGCCCACCCCGACGGACTGGCGCTGGGAGGAGCGGGAACGCCGCGGATCGACGCGCGCACCTTCTTTTACCCCTTCTCCCAGGATCTGAAGGTCGGGGTGAAGGGCCTGCGCGCCGGAGCGACGCGGGTGAGCGGCTACGGCGACTGGACCGTCACCGCCCGCTGGGACTCGGCGAGCGAAAAGGGGCCGTCGCTGACCGCCACCTTCGGCCACGGCCTGCCGTTCGTCTACTTCGAGGCCGGGGGAGGACCGGCGCTGATCGAGCCCGGCGGCGCGGTCTCGGTGTTCGCCGAGAGCCCGGGCAGCCTGGGCATCATGGTGGCGGGCCGGGCCTACGGGCTGTTCGCGCCCGCCGGCGCGGTCTGGACCCGCAGCGACGGCGACCGCCACATCGAGAGCGACCTCATGGGTCGGGCTGCCCGCGGCGTCTTCTCGGTCGCGCTGCTGCCCGAGGCCACCGGCGCCGCGCTGGCCCGCTTCCGTCGCCACGCCTTCGCCTTCGTGACCGACACGCGCGTCTCCTGGCGCTACCAGGCCGAGACCGCCGCCCTGCACACCACCTTCACGGTGGCGACCACCTCGCGCGATCCGGCCGCACCCGCCGATGCCGGGCCGCTGCTGGCGCTGTACCCGCACCAGTGGAAGAACCTGGGCCGCGATCTGGGGCCGGCGGCCTACCCCTCGCCCCGGGGTGCGATGAAGCTGCTGGCCGCCAGCGGTTTTTCCACCCGCATGCCCTTCGGGGGCATCCTGCCGGTGCTGCCGTTGCCGCCGGAGGGCGCCTTCGAGAAGTCGACCCTGGCCGGTCACGTCCGGGCCGCCGCGCGCGCCGACGACCTGTTTCCGCCCGGACTGGAGGGGACGCGCGGCAGTTACTGGACCGGCAAGTCGCTGCTGCGAGTGGCGCTGCTGGCCTGGCTGGCCGAGCAGGTCGGCGAGACGGCCGTGCGCGCCCGGCTGGTGCGCGGGCTGCAGCACACGCTCGAGGACTGGTTCGACGGCGCCGGGCCGGGCTACTTCTACTACGACCGCAGCTGGGCCACGCTGATCGGCCTGCCGTCGGAGTACCGGTCGGGCTGGGAGATGAACGACCACCACTTCCACTACGGGATGTTCGTCTTCGCCGCCGCCACCGTGGCCCGCTTCGATCCGGCCTGGGCGGCAGACCAGCGCTGGGGCGCCATGGTCGAGCTGCTCATCAAGGATTGCGCCAACCCCGAGCGGGAGGACCGGCGCTTTCCCTTCCTGCGCAACTTCGATGCTTACGCCGGGCACTCCTGGGCCAACGGCCCTGCACACTTCCCCGAGGGCAACAACGAGGAGTCCTCCTCCGAGGACGTCAACTTCGCCAACGCCGTCACTTTGTGGGGCCTGTTCACCGGCAAGCCCGCGCTGCGCGACCTGGGCATCTTCCTGCAGGCCAACCTGGTCTCGGCCATCGAGCAATACTGGTTCGACGTCGACGGCGACAACTTCCCGCCCGGCTTCTCGCGGCCCGCCATCGGGATCGTCTGGGGAAGCGGCGGCAAATACGACACCTGGTGGGACCGCAACCCGATCTACGTCCACGGGATCAACTTCCTTCCCTTCACCGGCGGGTCGCTGTACCTGGGCCGCCACCCCGAATACGTGCGCCGCAACCACCAGGCCGTGATCGAGGCCAACCGGGGCGAGCCGCGGCTGTGGCGCGAGATCATCTGGATGCACCAGGCGCTGGTCGATCCGGCCGAGCCGCTGCGCCAGTACCGCGAGAACCCGCACTTCGAGACCGAGTTCGGAGTCAGCCGCGCCTTCGTCTACCAGTGGCTGCACGCGCTGGCGAGCTTCGGCCAGGTCGACCCGACCGTCACCGCCGACCTGCCGACCTACGCGGTTCTCCGCCAGGGCGGGACGCGCCACCACGTCGCGCTCAACCCCGGCCCCGACCCGCGTACAGTCCGTTTCTCGGACGGCGTGCGGGTGCAGCTGGGCGGGTTCGAGCAGAAAGTGACAAGCGGCCCGGTGGCGCCCGCGACCGCCGCCCGATGACCCGGCTGCGCTCCGCGGGCGGCCCCTTCGTGGCGCTGGCCCTGGTCGCGGTCCTGGCGGCCGGATCGGCGGGCTGCGGGCCCGCCCCCGGCGACGGCGGCTGGCAGCTGCTGTGGAGCGACGAGTTCGACGGTCCGGCTGGCTCTCCGCCCGAGCCCACCCGCTGGATCCCGGAGGTCGGTGGTCACGGCTGGGGCAACCAGGAGCTGCAGTACTATACCGATCGACCCGACAA
>JBKPRZ010000698.1:0-24063 GCA_046734815.1 Myxococcota bacterium
GCTCCCGCAGTCACGGGTGCAGCGCTGCTCCTCTCCGCGGTCACACTCGGCTGTGGTCAGCCACGGCTGGAGCGCGTTTCCCCCGTGGATGCCAACGTCCAGATCGGGGGCACCGCCGGCGGCCGGCCCGGCGGGGCTGCGACGACGCGCCCATGACCCCGCAGGAGAAGGCCCTGGAGTTCATGCTGTTCGACGCCTCGTCGTGCGTGCAGTTCGATTCCACCTCCCCCAGACCCCCGACCGTATTCCAGCCACCGCTCGCCCCACCTCCTCCGACACCTCCCGCCCCGCCCCTCGCTCCCGCCGTCGCTTCCCCGCGGCCGCCTCCGGTCATTCTCTGACACGGCGGCGCTGGGCTGGATCTGGCCAGCGCTATTCCTGGCTTGATCCTTTCGCTCTTCCGGCCATTGCGCCGGCGATCTCCTGGGATCCGCGAGCGGCTGACGTCGCGGGCGACCCAGGATGATTTCCGCTACAGTAACCGCCAGAATGATCCCCGAGTCCGTCCAGCGCTACCTCGAGCGGACGGCGATTCTCAACGCGCGCTACCGGGCCGGACAGATCCACGCCCGCACGCCGGACGGTCTCAAGGAAGCCAATCGGCCCATCGAGGACCTGATCGCCATCTACCTACCCACCTCACACGCGGCCCTGGAGCGCTCGACGCACGCGCTGTTCTACTCGCTGCCGGTGGCGTTCGATCCGGCCGAGGCGATCGGGCCCTACCTGGCCACGGCGGACCGCGACGACAGCGGGGAGCCGTTCCGATTCCTGGACATGGGTGCGCTGATCGCCACTCAGGCCCTGGGCGAAAACGACCCCGCCATCGTCCAGGCGGTGCTGGCGGAGCTGCCGGTGGCGGTCAACCGCTACGCCCATTCCGAATATCAGACCAGCGTGTCGCTGCGGATGAAGGCGGCGCTCGACCGGATCGCGCCCGCCGGCGTGCCCCGGCACTTCGTGGTCAACACCGGTGCCGAGGCGGTGGAAAACGCCATCAAGGCGGTGCTGCTCAGCCGGGTGCGCGGCACCGGGGAAAAAGATGGCGGCTTCATCGTCTCCTTCGAGGGCGCCTATCACGGCCGCACGCTCGGCAGTCTGGCGGTCACCCACCGCAAACGTGCGAACCTCGGGTTTCCCACCTTCGACTGGCCGCAGGCGCCCTGGCCGTCCCTGGACGACGACGACGCCATGACGCGCGCCCGCGAGGAGCGCAGTCTGCGGCGGATCTCGACTCTTCTGACCGAGGGTCGAAACACGTCCGGCAGCTACGTTGCCAGCGACGAGCAGTTTCCGTCGCAGCTTTCGCGCATCGATGCCTTTCTGGAACGCGGGGGTTCGCTGGAAGCGTTCGTGGCCGAGGAGCGCGCGCGGTTGCCGGGCGACGTGCTCCACCGCGCCCTCCGTTGCGCCGGCGTTCTGGCCGAGCCGATCCAGGGCGAAGGCGGAATCCGGGTGGCCAGCGGGCGCTTCTTTCGCCGGCTGCGCCTGCTCACCCGGGTGTACAACGTGCCGCTTCTGTTCGACGAGATCCAGACGGGATTCGGCGCCACGGGTCGGATGTGGGCCCACGAGCGGTTCGATCTGCCGGCGCCTCCGGACGTGGTCACCTGGGCCAAGAAGGCGCAGAACGGGGTGCTGTTCGTCTCCGAAGAGCTCGCCACGTTCTTCCAGGAGGAAAAGAAGTTCAACACCACCTGGGAGGGAGACGCAGTCGGCATGGTGCGGCTGCTGGCCACCGTGGATCGCGTGCACCTCGAGGAGGTCGAGCGCACCGGAGCACTGGTCCGTGCCGGGCTACAGCGGCTGGCCAGCGACTTCCCCGAGCTGGTGAACAACGTGCGCGGGCTGGGGGTGATGCTCGGCTTCGACGTCGCCCGCGCTGACTGGCGCGACGTCCTGCGCGACCGGGCCTTCCGCCGGGGCTTGCTGCTTCTAGCTGCCGGTGAACGAACCCTGCGCGTGTACGCGCGTTACGACACCGAGCCCTACGCCATCGACGAGGCGATGGCCATATTGCGGTCGGCGGTGCAGGATCTGCTGGCAGGCGACACGGTGGCGGCGCTGGGACCCAGGGTGCGGGTGGGCGCGCCCTGTGACGTGCCGCTGGCTACCATCGAGGCCATCGACCTGTCCGGTGACCGCCTGGCCGAGCTCCGGGCCGCCATCATGCCGGTCGAGATCGAGCGCTACGGTTCGGTGGCCCAGTACCCCGCCGACGTGCTCAAGGCGGGCGCCCGCCCGCTGATGCAGTACCCGGCGGAGGCGCTCGAATCGACGATGAAGAACCCGCGCGCGATCGGGGTGGCGCTGCACGACCCGATCGCCGGAAAAGTGATCGCCTATGCGGTCGGAAGCCCGCTCGAAAACTACGACGAGGAGGGGGTCTTGCTCGATCCCTGTTACGGCGAGGGGTCGACCTTCTACCTGCAAGCCATGGCCACCTTGCCGTCGGTGAAGAACCAGCACGATGTGGAAAATTACCTGCTGGACCAGATGCGCGAGCGCGCGCTGATCCAGGGTTTCCACAACCTGTCGACCCTGATCGAGGACACCACGCGCGCCGCGGCGCCACGATGGCTGGCGAGCGGGTCGGTGCTCAAGGTGGTGGACAACTATCTGCGCAGCGGTGTGCGTTTCGTGTACGTGCGGGCCACAATTTCAGCTGACTCCGGGACCAGGCGCGACGTCGCAGGAGGCGCAGCGTGAAACAGCTGTCCATGTGGATCGACGGAGCCGCGGTCGGCGCCGAAAGCGGCGCCAGCATGCCGGTCGAGAACCCGGCCACCGAGGAGACCGTGGCCACGGTACCGCGCGCCGACAGGGCAGACGTCGAGCGGGCGGTGGCCGCCGCGCGCCGCGCCCAGCCGGCCTGGCGGCGCCTGCCGGGAACCGACAAGGCACGCCTGCTGCACGAGATCGCGCGGGTCATCCGCGAACGCGGCCACCAGCTAGCCGAGCTGATGACGGTCGAGGGCGGCAAGCCCATGATCGAGAACCTCGACGAGATCGAGTGGACTTCGGCCTGTTTCGACTACTACGCCGAGGTGGGGCGCTCGTCGCGGGGCACCGCCATCCCGCCGGGATTCGAGCACCAGGTCAACTTCACGGTCAAGGAACCCTTCGGCGTCGTCGGGGTGATCGTCCCCTTCAATTACCCGCTGCTGTTGATGTCCTGGAAGGTCGCGCCCGCCCTGGCGGCCGGCAACACCGTCGTCATCAAGCCGGCGGACCAGACTCCCATGGCCACCCTGGCGCTGGCCGAGGCCTTCTCGGTGCTCCCCCGCGGCGTGGCCGGAATCGTCACCGGCACCGGTCCCGAAGCTGGCGAGGCGCTGGTGCAGAGCCGGGGCACCGACATGATCGCCTTTACCGGGTCGACCGCCGTCGGCAAACGGATCATGCGGCTGGCGGCGGACACGCTCAAGAAGATCAACCTCGAGACCAGCGGCATCGACCCGTTCATCGTGTGCGAAGACGCCGACCTGGACGTGGCCGCCCGGGGGGCGGCCTGGGCCCGCTATCTGAACAGCGGGCAGGTGTGCACCTCGGCCAAGCGCTTTTACGTGGTCGACTCCATCGCCGACCGCTTCGTCAGCAAGTTCGTCGACGAAGCCCGCCGTATCGTGGTGGGCGATCCCCGGCTGCCCGAAACCGACATGGGACCGGTGATCTCGGGCGAGGCACTGGGCCGGGTCAAGGCGGCCATCGACCGGGCCGTGGCGGAGGGGGCCCGGCTGGTGGCCGGCGGAGAGCGACCCGCCAACCTTGCACGCGGGCACTTCGTCGCCCCGACCGTGCTCGACGGGGTCAAGCACGGCGGTTCGGCCACGCGCGAGGAGATCTTCGGTCCGGTGGCGGCCATCGTGCGGGTGGCCGACGTCGACGAAGCCATCCGGCTGGCCAACGATAGCGACTACGGGCTGGGGGCGAACATCTATACCAACAACTTGCGCCACGTGATGTCGGCCATGGAGGAGATCAAGGCCGGTACCTTCTGGGTCAACGATCCGCTGACCGACAACGAAGCGGGGCCCTTCGGAGGCATGCGCCAGAGCGGGATCGGCCGCGAGCTCGGCGAGGAGGGGCTGGACGCCTTCCGCGAACCGAAACACGTCCATATCGATTACATCATGGAAGCCAAGTCCTACTGGTTTCCGTATGCCCGCAGGAAGTGGTGAGGTGATGGCGATGGCTCGACAACGGCAATACCCCGGCGACAAGTTGCCCCTGTACATAGACGGCAGGTTCGAGGCGGGTGCGGACAGCGAGAGGCAGCCGGTGGTCAATCCCGCCACCGGCCAGCTGATCGGCCAGGCCGCCCGCGCCACCAGCGACGAGACCCGCCGGGCGGTGGCAGCCGCGCGCGCGGCCTTCGACCGGGGGCCCTGGGGGCAGGCCACGCCGATGGCGCGCGGGCGGGTGCTGCTGGAGGTCGCCCGCCGCTTGCGCGAACGCTCCACCGAGCTTGCGGAGCTCGAGACTGAAAACATGGGCAAGCCGCTGGTGGAATCGGAGTTCGACGTGGCCGATGCGGCCACCTGTTTCGAGTACTACGGCGGCCTGGCCACCAAGATCTACGGCGACGTGAACCCGGTCCCCGACGAGGCGCTCAGCCTCACGCTCAAGGAACCGGTCGGCGTGTGCGGGCAGATCATCCCCTGGAACTACCCGCTGATGATGGCGGCCTGGAAGATCGCGCCCGCGCTTGCCGCCGGCTGCACCGTGGTGCTCAAGCCCGCCGAGGCCACGCCGCTCACGGCCCTCGAGCTCTGCCATATCCTGGACGGCATCGAGGAGCTGCCCAAAGGGGTGGTCAACCTCGTCACCGGTGACGGCCCGGTGGCGGGCGCGCAGCTGGCGGGCGACCCCGAAGTCGACAAGGTCGCCTTCACCGGCTCGACCGCCACGGGCCGCCGCATCCTGCACGCGGCGGCGGACTCGAACCTGAAGCGCGTGACCCTGGAGCTGGGCGGCAAGTCGCCGAACATCTTCTTCGCCGACGCGGATTTCGAGGCCGCCATCGACGGCGCCCTGTTCGGTGTGTTCATCAACCAGGGTGAGGTCTGCTCGGCCGGCTCGCGCATCCTGGTCGAAAAGAAGCTGCACAAACGGTTCGTCGAAGCCATGGTAGCCAAGGCCCGCACCATCACGCTGGGCGATCCCAGGGACCGCGCCACCAAGATGGGACCCCTGGTTTCGGTCAAGCACCGCGAGCGGGTGGCCGCCCTGATCGAGGCAGGCCGGCAGGAGGGTGCGCGGCTGGTGCTGGGGGGCACGGCGCCGGCGGGCGATCTGGCCGCTGGAGCCTATCTGCTGCCGACCATCTTCGACGAGGTCACGCCCGGCATGAAGATCGCGCAGGAGGAGATCTTCGGACCGGTGGTGTCCGTGCTCCCCTTCGAGGACGAGGCCGAGGCGCTGGCCATCGCCAACGGCACGCCCTACGGCCTTGCCGGCGCGGTGTGGACGCGCGACATCTTCCGGGCCTTCCGGGTGGTCAAGAAGCTGCGCGCGGGTGTGATCTGGGTGAACCACATGCAGCCGACCTACGTGGAGGCACCCTGGGGCGGCTACAAGATGAGCGGACAGGGGCGCGAGCTCGGCCGCTACGGCATCGAAGCGTACCTCGAGGCCAAGCAGGTACACGTGAACCTGAGCGAGAAGCCGATCGGTTGGTACTGAGGTGGCGACTGGGGCTGGCCACCGCCTGAAACGGGTCGTCATCCTCGGCGGCGCGGGGGCCATGGGGCGGATCATCGCGCGCGACATGAAGCAGGCAGGGGTGGCCTTGCCCGTGATCGCCGATCGCGATCTCGCCCCCGCCGCTGGGCTGGACGTCGAGCAGGTGCCGGTCGATGTCGCCGACCCCGACAGTCTGGCCCGCGCGCTCGCCGGCGCAGTCTGCGCGATCACATCGTTGCCCTACCACCTGAACCTGCAGGCCATGGACGCCGCGCTGGCCGCGGGCGTTCACTACATCGACCTCGGCGGCCTTTACCACACGACGCTCTTGCAGCGCCAGCGTCACGCCGCCTTCCGGGACGCCGGACGGATGGCCATCCTGGGGATGGGCTCGGCGCCCGGGATCCTGAACGTCATGGCCGCGCAGGCCGCTCGGGGCATGACCCGCGTGGACGAGGTCCATTGCATGGTGGGCGCGCGCGACCGTACCCGCTGGCAGACGCCGCCGCTGCTCCCCTTCGGCTACTCGCCGGACACACTGCTGGACGAGTTCGCCCTGCCCGCGGCGGTGTACCGTGACGGCGCGGTCCAGATGGTCCCGCCGCTGGCTCCGGTCGAGCGCCGCCGCGAGCGCTTCCCCGATCCCGTGGGTGAGCTGGACCTGGACATCACCCTTCACTCCGAAGTGGCCACCCTCCCTGACTTCTTCCGTGACCGCGGCGTTCGCGAGGTGACCTTCCGTCAAAGCTTCGACCCCGCGTTCGCCGACCGCCTGCGGCTGCTGACCCAGCTGGGCCTGGTGGACACCGCGCCCCTTCCCGGATTCGGGCGAGCCCCGCGCGATCTGCTGAAGGCTCTGCTGAACCGTTTACCGCCGTCTCGACCGGAGGGTCCGATCGACCGGTACGAGATCCTGCGCGTGCGCGTCTCCGGCTCCGGCCCCACCGACGGCCCGCCTCGAGCGGTCGTCATCGACTGCCACGCCGACGCCAGCGCCGGCGGCGGCGTGGGGCCGGACATCGACACCGGTGCCCCGCCGTCAATCGCCGCTCAGCTGCTGGGCGACGAGCTGCCGATACGCCCGGGCGTCTTCGCCCCCGAGGAGGTGATCCCCTGGGCCCCCTTCCAGCGCGAGCTCCAGCGCCGCGGCATGACCATATCGTCCCCGTAGCTGCTCTTCGAAAGGGGAACCGCGCCGTAATGCCGGAAATCGTGGGCGTTGCAAGGATTGAACTTGCGACTTCCACCGTGTGAAAGCGAAAAGGACCCGGTCCGGGCTGTTACAGGCCGTTATGAGAAGCTGGAAACCGACGAAAAGGCGTTACCTGGACGTCCAGCCCGTTACGCCGAGGTGGTGTGAAAAGTGGTGTGAAGAGTCAGCGTGGGCGATGGGCGCCTTCGTCCACCGTCCCCAGGAGACAAATACCGCCGGGCCTCCCAGCACCATGCTGATCGGCAGTGCCGCCGTCTCACCGCGGCTCAGGTGGAAGATGCTCGCGAGCAGCATGATCGTCGCGAGCCCGGCGCCCGCGAGCGCGGTCAGCCCTTAGCGAGCTGGGCGGTGCCGGAGTCAACTTGGCGGGGACCAGGCAGCGCCCGGTTCGAGGACCACGACCTGTGGGGCGGTGACGGTTGCGGCCAGGCGGAGCAGGTCTTCCAGCGAGGATCGCGTTTGGAGGAGGAGCGGTACCCCTTTGAGGGCGTAGTGGAAGGGGATGAAGAAGCGCGCGCCGAGGATGCGGCTGCCTTCCAGGGCGTCGGCGGCGTTCATGACGAGCTTGTGGCCGGCCAGTACACTTCCGTCGATGGGAAGCAGGCTCACGTCGACCGGGGGGTGTTGGCGGCGGTAACTTCGGAGCGGCGCCAGATCGCGGGCCTCGGTTCCGACGAACACCCGGAGACCGTTGGCGGCGATGACGTAGCTGTTCACCGTCATGCCGGCGGCGGTCTGGGCCGGTGCGGCCTCGACGGTCAAGTGCGCCGAGGGGTTGCGTGTGGCGCCCCAGGGTAAAACCTCCACCTGCCGGAATCCGGCGGCGAGCGCCCTTCGCGCCATGGACCGGGTGGCCACGAACACGGGCGTGTCGTCCTTGTGCCGATAGGCGCGCAGCGATCGCGGCTGCCAATGATCGAACACGCCGTGCCCGCCGATGATAGCGGCGAGACGGGGCAGCTGTTCCGGTTTCAAGCCGATCGGTTCGCGGAGCCGCATGAACCAGTGGTGCTGGAAGTAGGGATCGGTGAGCACGGCGTGTGGACCGAATTCGAGCAGCACGCAGGCGTTCACGACGCGCGTTACTCGGAGGTGTGGGACCGCGGCCGCGCTTCCGTCGGCGCGGCTGGCCGGGTGGGCGTTGTGTCGAGGCGGAAGGTCTTCGCTCATGGGCCGTCCTGGTCCAAGGGACAGGGATAGAATACGAACAAGCATTCGCATTACCTATTCGCCTTCTGTTTCCCTGATCCGGAGCCGCCGCCGATGACTCGCAAGATCGCGCTGACACCCAGGAAAGAGCCGAAACAGGGGCGCTCGCGCCAGATGCGCAAAGACATCCTGGAGGCGGCTGTTCGCGTTCTCCACCGGGAGGGCGCGCTTCGCTTCACCACGCCGCGGGTGGCGCAAGCGGCCGGGATCAGCGTGGGCTCGCTCTATCAGTACTTCCCGAACAAGCAGGCGATCATCTTCGCCATCCATGCGCGGACGGTCGAGCGAGCCTGGATCGAGGTGCAGCGCATCCTCGACCACCGTCGCTGGAGCGGCCGGCAGAAAGTGCTCGAGATGGTTCGCTACTTCTTCAGGACCGAATCCAGCGAAGTCGGCGAGATGGGCCCGGTGCTGCGGGACGCGGAGATCTATTTCGCCGAACAGCCCGAGTATCAGGCGGTCCAGGCCCAGGTCTTTGGGCGTTTCGTGGCGTTCCTGCACAGCGAACTGCCGCGTAGATCCCCTTCGACACTCGAGTTCTCAGCGCAATTGTTGGTGACCGTGATCGAGAGCGTCGGCAAGGCGATCGCGGCGCGGGCGCTCTCCCCGCGTCAAGTCGATCGCTGGGCGCGAGCATGCGCGGAGATGGTCGCCAACCAGATCGGACTTGAGTGAGAAGAACCGAAGGACCCGAGAACCTTGTGGGCGTTGCAAGGATTGAACTTGCGACTTCCACCGTGTGAAAGCGAAAAGGACCCCGACCGGGCCGTTACAGGCCGTTACGAGAAGCTGTAAATCTGCGAATCGGCGTTACCTGGACGTCCAGCCCGTTACGCCGAGGTGGTGTGAAAAGTGGTGTGAAGGGCGGCCGCCGTTGGCCACTGCGGTGCGACGCGACCGGGCGTGCGACCGGCCTGAGGGGACGATGGCTCCGCCCTGCGATCCGCGTCGAAAACCCGGCCGAGCTCTAACTGGCCATTTCGCCGCCGGTGACCTTGCTGACCTGCGCGAGCTTGAACGGAGGGCAGACGGCGGTCATTCCGCAGGACGTAGGCGACGTCCATGCTCCGGGAGCTCTCAGCACGGATCCGAAAACCACGCTTCGAGCATTGGTCATCCACGGCTACCGATTCACCTTCTTGGGCCCGGGACCCCGGCGAACCGGGCGTTTCAGTCTTCTCGGATGGCGACTACCGGATCGAGCCGGGAAGCCCGGCGTGCGGGGATCCAGCACGCAAACACTGCCACGCCCATCAGCAATAGCGCGAGCAGCAGAACCAGGAGTGGCTCGTGCGGTGGCAGCCCGAACACGACCGAACGCAACGCCGGCACCACTCCGACGCTCCCCACCATACCCGCGAGCGCGCCGATTCCGGCGACCTGCATGCCCTTGCGCAGCACCATCCACACGACCTGGCGGCGGGTCGCGCCGAGGGCGAGGCGCACGCCGATCTCACGGGTCTGCGCGGTGACGAAGCCCGAGAACAGACCGTAGACCCCGAGTGAGGCGAGCAAGAGCCCAAGTCCGGCAAAGACGGCGACCGCCCAGGCGAAGACCCGGAAGTTGGTGAGCTCCGCCTCGATGAGCGAACGAGCGCTGATCGGGCGCTTGAGCTGCAGGTTGGGATCCACCTGCGCCACCGCGTGCCGGACCGCCCCGATGAGCGTCTCGGGAGGCGCTTGCGCCCGGACGGCCAGGTGGATCTCCCATGCGGTAAACTCCCCGAGCGGAAAATACGCCTGATATGGGGTTTTGGGATCCTCGACGTCTCCCGGATGGCCGACGGTCGCGACGACACCGACGACCACTCTCCAGGCCTTGAACTCGGCCGAAGCCTCCGGATGGTCCCAGGCCAACGAAACCCGCTTGCCGATGGGGCTCGCCCCGGGCCACAGATCACGCGCCATCGCGTCGTTGACCACCACCACGGGCAGGCCGTGAAGGACATCCTGGCGGCCAAACGCCCGGCCCTCGCGGACGTCTATGCCGAGCGCGCTGAAGTAGTCGTTGGAAACTCCGACGACCTCAGCGCGGAGCGGGCGAGCCGTATCGGCGAGACCTTCGACCTTGAAGCCCAACCGCCCACTCTCTGGGCGTTTCCACGGCAAGGCGTGCGCCAGGGCAACGCCGGTGACACCGGGCACGGCGGCCAGTTGTCGCTGCAAGTTTTCCCCGTAGGCCACGCGAGCCGCGGTCTCCTCATAGCGAGCGCCTTTGAGCATCACTTGACCGATCAACAGGTTGTCCACCTGCCAGCCTGGGTTTGCCGCGGCCATTCGCTCCAGCCCCCGAACGAAGAGACCGGCGCCCATCAGCAACACCAGCGCCATCCCCATTTGCAGCACCACCAGCGATCTTCTCAGGCGCGGCTGTCCGGCATCGGTCGTTCCCCGGCCGCCCTTCCCCAGGGTCCGAGCCAGCTGCTCGCGTCCACGCAGCCAGGCCGGAGCGGTCCCCGCGATGAGCGCGGTGACCAGCACGCTCATGCCGGCGAAGGTCCACACGCGCCAATCGATCGCCACAGAAAACCCGACCGCCCGGGGGCCATTGCCGAGGACCAGCCGGCTGCTGAGAAGAGACGTGCACCAGCTCGACAGCAGCAGCCCCAGAGTCCCTCCCATCATGCTCAACAGGAGGCTCTCGGCGAACGTCTCGCGCATCAGGCGCAGGCGGCTGGCCCCGAGCGCGACGCGGATGGCCTGTTCGTGGCCCCGGGCGGCGAGCCGGGCCAGCTGAAGTCCCGCCAGATTGACGCCCGCGATGAGGAGCACGAACACCGACAGCCCGGTGATGAACCGGATGCCGTCCAGGTCTTCCCCCTCGAGGGCCATATCCCGGCCCAGAGAGCTCATCGACGCCCAGCGCGCCTGGCCGTCGCCGAGATTGCCGAGCAACCCGTTCAGATGAGCCTCGCCGGCTTTCCCGCTCACACCTGGCTTGAGCCGGGCCCAGACGGTAAGAGACTCGGCGTTCTTGGCATTCATGCTGGCCGCGCTCAAACCGAGGGGCCGCCACAAGTCGGCCCGGGTCCGGCGGCGCATCGGATCCGTGAACTGCGGGGGCATCACCCCGATCACGGTCACGATCTCCTTGCCGAGCTCGAGAGACTTGCCCAGCACCGCCGGGTCGGCCCCGAATCGCTGACGCCACAGCCGATCGCTGAGCACGACGACCTGATTCCGCCCCTCCTGGTCCTCCTCCGGGGAGGGCCACCGCCCCAGAGCCGCCGGTATCCCCAGCATGGGAAAGAAGTCAGCGGTGACGTTCATGAGGTTGATCTCCGTGTCCGGCGGCTGGCCCGCGTACGAGAGCCCGTTTTTACCGTCCGCGACGGCCGCGATACCCTCGAGCACCTCGTTGTGCTCGCGTAGGTGGCGAAAGACGAACGGCGACAGCACGCTCACGCTCGCCTTCGGCCGGCCCACTTCCACCCGTAGCTGCACCAGGGCGTCTGGGCGCGGGTAAGGAAGCGGTCTCAACATGGCCTCGTTCATCACCGAGAACATGGCCGTGGTCGCTCCCAGACCGAGCGCCAGGATGGAGACAGTCACGAACGTGTAGGTTCGCTGCCGTAGCAGCCTCCTGAGAGCCAGCCGCAGGTCTCCAAGCATGATCACTCCTACCTGACGGTCAGCGAGGAGGACCCTCTTGACGCCCCAGGTGCGATTCCGCGTCTGCGATAATTGTGCCAGGGCAGCAGCCGGCGCCTCTGCAGGCGAGAGAAGGCCCGGAAGGTTCGCTCCTGGGACATCCGTCTCGCAAGCGGACACAGCCCATCGTCGACCTGGTTCTGCATGCGCGCGCAAGGAGTGCTCCCTGGACACCGAGAGGGACGGGGTGGTGCCCCACGGTATGGGGCTTGTGGAGCCGCCGAGGGCCGGCCGCCAAGAAGCAGAGATCTGGACTGTCAAAGGCTCGCAGGCCGACAGCAGCCACGAACCCGCCGACCACCCTGTTCCCGGCCGGCATCGTACCCGCCACGACCGCACGGCCCCAGGTGCAAAGTCGTGACGGCCGCGGGGAGCGCGTAGGCCGTTCCAGGTGCAGGCCACCCGCGGACTGAGCGAACAGGTGATGTCTCTATCTCACATGGGGAGACGTTCGTGGACTGGTCGTCAGCGGAGTGCCACCGTCGGCGGTGGAACCTCTCGCTTCTCCGGTCCAAGGTGGCGGAGACAAGCGGCCCGTCGAGGGCCATCAGCCCATCGAAGCGTTGCGCCGTGGTGTGAAAGGTGGTGTGAAACGAAAACGACCGGTAAGCCCCACGAGGCTAACCGGCCGTTTTTTCTGTGGGCGTTGCAAGGATTGAACTTGCGACTTCCACCGTGTGAAGGTGGCACTCTTCCGCTGAGTTAAACGCCCGAGAACCCTAAACTAGCGTCCGCGTGGACCGCGGTCAACCGTCAGAGCGGCCGGACCGATCGTCCGGGCGGGAGAGGGTGGTCCTGCTCGGCGCGGCGGGGGCGGGGGGGCTGTTCGGGTGGGTGGCCACCAGCCCCTCGCTGTCCCTGGGCATCAACTGGGACACGGCGGCTTACGCGGCGGAGGTCGCCAGCGGGCGGCTGGGGTGGTCGGCGGTGCCCTGGAGCTCGCACTACGCCCTGGGGCCGCTGTACGTCGCCGGGGCGGCCCTGGCCCGGCTGGTCGGGGGGACGGTCCTGGACGGCTTCCGTCTGCTGAACGCCCTCGCGCTCGGGGTCACGGCCGCCCTGGTGGCGGCGGCCGCCGGACGGCTGTCGGGTGGCCGGGCGCTCGCGCTGGGCATCGTTGGCTGGTGGCTCGCCTGGTGGGGTCTGGTGCGGCTGGCCTGCACCTGGGAGGACAACGTCCTGTTTCTCCCCTTCGGCGCCGCCGCGCTGGTCCTGGCGCTCGTCCGGGCGCCGGAGTGGCGGCCGCGCGACGGTCTCGTGGCCGGGGCGCTGGTCGGCGCCGGCAGCCTGGTCTCGTGGCAGGCGGCGGCTTACCTGTTCCCGCCGCTCTACGCCGCGTGCGCCGTCGGCGGCTCCCCGCGGCCGCTGGTGCGTCGGGCGCGCGACGGCGCGCTGATCGTGCTGGCGTTCCTCGCCGCCCGGATCGCCTGGGCCGTGTTCTATGCCGTCACCAGCCGCGGGGTCCCGCTGCGCACGCTGCTGGCCACCCTGTTCGCCCGTCCCGAGCCGAGCTTCTTCCCCCGCGGGCTGCACGGCTGGTGGGAGCTGGCCCGCGCCTGGCGCTCGGTCCTCCGCCACCTCGCCGTGGGTTTCCTGCAGGTCCTCGGTCCATGGTGGCGCGAGGGCTCACCTCGTGGAGCCGCGCTCGTCCTGGCCGGCGTGGCCATCCTGATCATCGCCCTGGCCGCGGCGGTCCTGACCTGGCGCCACGCCCGCCACACCCGGATCCCGACCGCCCATCTGATCGCCGCCACCGCCGCCGCGCTCCTTGTCGCCTCGGCCCTGTACGTCGATCTGCCCGTCGACAAGTACAAGCGCTACGACTTCTTGCCCCTGGTGATCGCCCTGGCGCTCGCCGCAGCCCTCGGTCGCACGCGCGCCGCCCGCCGGCCCTGGCTGGTGCTCGCCCCGCTGCTCGGCCTTCAGGTGTTCCTGGCGGCGTTCAGCCACTCGCACTTCACCGCCGCGCTGGCCACCGCACAGCCCGCTGGCTACTACACCCGCGACGGCGAGACCTGGTACGCCTTCGCTCGCCGCCTGCGCGCGCGCACCCGCGACCGCTGCGGGTACCTGTTCACCTTCCCCGAGGTCCAGCACGCCCGCTACCAGCTGGAGATCCCCGCCGCCCTCTGGTCCGAGCTCCCGGGCGCGCAGGTCCTCGACGCTCCTGCCGAGGCGGCGACCTGGCGCCGCCCCCTGCCGGTGGCCCCCGCGGCGCCCACCCTGCGCGGCTGCGAGTGGCTGTCGACCGACAGCCGGAATACCATGGAGGCCGGCAGGTCGGCCCGGCCGCCCTGACGGCGATCAGAACTTGAAGGAAGGCTCGAGGACGGCGTCGTCGTCCAGCGGCTTGTTGCCGCCCTGGGGCGGCGTCTTCTTCGAGTCGCGCCCCTCGCGGCCCTTGCGTCCGCCAGAGTGCGATCGCGACTTGTGGCCGCTCTCCTCCGCCGTCACCGCCGGCTTGCCATGGATCGCCTGCAAGGCCGCGCTCACCGACCCCGCCGCCTCCGGCACGATCGAGCTCTCCTGATCCTCGAAGCTGGCCTTGCGGAATACGAAGGCCAGCCGGTCCTTGCCCTGGGGGAGCTCCTTCTCGAACGGCGTGGTCCCCAGCGTCTCGCCGCTGCCCTTGGCCACCACCGTGGCGCCGGGCGGGTCCGAGACGAACGAGATCTTCACCGTCTGCGGCGCCGGCGGCGGTGTGACCACCGGCGCCGGAGCGGGGGGCGCCGGCGCGGGGGTCGGCGCCAGCGCGGGCGGCTGCTGGGCCGCGGCCACGCCTTCCGAGGGCTGCCGCTTCAGGAAGAATAGCGCGCCCGCCGCGGCCACCGCAGCGGCGGCCACCACCCCGATCACCACGCCCTTGCGCGAGCGCGGCACCTGGATCTCCTCCTCCATCATCTCGCCGGCGTGGCGGAAGGTGGAGGGCATGGGCCCCTGCTTGACGTCGCCCGCCTCGCCGCCCCGGAGCGAGATGCTGCCGCTGACGTCCCCGGTCCTCTGCGGCGCCGAGGGCAGCAGCGAGACCGGCGAGCTGCCGGCGTAGCGCTCGGGGTCCAGGATGGCGGCGCGGAACTCGTCCATCGAGGCGAACCGTTCCTCGCGCTTCTTCGACAGCGCCCGCAGCACCACGGCCTCCTGCGCCGGCGTGATGCCCCCGATGATGCTCCGGGGAGAGGGTGGGGGCTGGGTCAGGTGCTTGACGATGATCTCGCCGTAGCCCTCGCCGCCGAACGGCACCTTTCCGGTCATCATCTCGAACAGGATCACGCCCAGCGAATAGATGTCCGCTCGATGATCCACGCCCGCGCGCCCTTCGCACTGTTCGGGCGCCATGTAATAGGGCGTGCCCATCACCGACCCCGTGCGGGTCTTGTGCGAGACCTTGTCTTCACCCTGGGTCAGCTTGGCCAGTCCGAAGTCCAGGACCTTGACGAAGTCCGGACTCTGCCCGCGCGTGATCAGATAGATGTTCTCGGGCTTGAGATCGCGGTGGACGATCCCGTGCTGGTGCGAGGCCGACAGAGCGTCGGCGACCTGGGCGGCGATCTGCAGGGCCCGGTTGGGCTGGAGCAACTTCTCCCGGCGCAGGCGGTCGGCCAGCGAATCGCCCTGCAGGAACTCCATGACGAAATAGAACTCGCCGTCTGGCGTGGTGCCGTAATCGGTGATGTCAACGATGTGCTCGTTGCCGATCTGGTTCACCGCCTTGGCCTCGGTCTCGAACCGCGAGACCACCTCCGCGTTGCGAGACAGCTCGGGGTGGATGGCCTTCAGCGCGACCTTGCGCGCGATTCTGGGATGTTCAGCCAGATACACCACGCCCATCCCGCCTTCGCCCAGCTTGGCGGTGACCTTGTAGTTACCGACTTCTTGACCGACCTGGATCATGGCGCGACTACCAGCAAAGTTTTCGTAAGGTGTTCCACGTTCGCTCCCGGGAGCGGTCCCGACCTATGGACGCCGAGTTCTTGGACACCACATCGGCGCTTTCTCATCCAAAGATTATCGATCTTCGCTGTATGAGAAGGTCCGCGATCATCTGGTCGAGTCGCCGCCGCACCGTTTCGGCGATCTCCAGCGTGTCCTCGCCGGACCCATTGGCGGCCGGCACCTGCAGCGGCTCGCCGATGCGGATGCTCCACTTGGTGGGCACAGGTAGTAGACCCAGCGGCCCCAGCAGCGGAAATGTGGGTGTAATCGGGATGTAGGGCAGCCCCAGCGGCTTGGCCAGCCGGGTCATCCGGCCCAGCAGCGGATGGATCTCTTCCGCCCCCACGATGGCCACCGGGATGATCGGCACATTCGCCTCCCGGGCCAGGCGCACGAAGCCTCCCCGGCCGAAATGGCTCAGCCGGTAGCGCTCGCGGTACAGCTTGCCGACCCCGCGCAGTCCTTCGGGGAAGACCCCGACCAGGCTGCCGCCGGTCAACAGATCGAGCGCATTTTCCATCGACGCCCGCACACCGCCGATGCGCGAGATCACAGGCGCCATCCAGCGCGACCGGAAGGCGAAGTTCGCCACCAGTGGGCGCAGCGCCCGGTGCTGCGGGTGCAGCCGGTAAAAGGCGTGGATCAACATCGCCCCGTCGTAGGGCAACCCGCCCGAGTGGTTGGCCACCACCAGCGCCGGCCCCTCGGCGGGCACGTTCTCCATGCCCTGGAGGTTCACCCGGAAATATTTGCTCCACAGAAAATCGAGCAGCGGATCCGCCTGCTCCATGAAGACCGGATCGTAGCCGCGGTCCGGTTGCTGCTCCGGCTCGCCCACCGGCGAGCGCATCGCCTCGAACACCGCCTTGATGGCGTTGCGGATGCCGGGCGTCTCCGGAGTCCGCATCAGCCCGTTGCCCGCCGACCAACCCGCCACCTTCAAGCTCCACTGTTCAGCAGGGACCGCACCTTCTCGCGCCAGGCGGTCAGCACCGCCGGCAGGTCCGGCGGGCGCGGGCCTCCGCCCTGTCCCAGGTCCGGCCGGCCGCCTCCCTTGCCGCCGATCCCGTCGAGCAGCGAGCCCAGCAGCTTGCCGGCGTGCAGCCCGTCGGGCTCGCCGGTCACCGCGCAGACCACCGCCAGCTTGTCGCCTTCGGCCCCGGCCAGCACGATGACCCCGGGCTTGAGCCGCTCGCGCAGGCCATCGATTGTGTCGCGCAGGGCCTTGGGGTCGCCGACGCCGACGTCGCCCACCAGCAGCCAGCGGTTGCCCACCTTGGAGGCCTCCGACGACAGGTCGCGCCCACCGCCCGAGGCCAGCTTGGCCCGCAGCTTCTCCAGCTCGCGGTCGCGCTCGCGCAGGTCGTTCTGCAGGCGCTCCAGCCGCGGCACCACCTCGAAGGGACCGGCGCGCAGCTTCTCGCCCGCGCTGGTAAGCTCGCTCTCCAGCCGGCGCACGTAGGCCACCGCTCCGCCGCCGGTCACCGCCTCGATCCGGCGCACGCCCTGGGCGATGCCGGCCTCCTCGGTGATCTTGAACAGGCCGATGTCGCCGGTGCGCGACACGTGGGTGCCGCCGCAGAACTCGATCGACTCGCCCATGCTCAGCACGCGCACGGTGTCCCCGTATTTCTCACCGAAGAACGCGATGGCCCCCCGGCTCTTGGCGTCGGCGATCGGCAACACCTCGGTCTGGGCGGGCAGATTGCGCAGCACACGCGCGTTGACCAGGTCCTCGATCTTCTGCCGCTCAGCCGCCGTCAGCGGCTGGAAGTGCGAGAAGTCGAACCGCAGCCGGTCCGGCGCCACCAGCGACCCCTTCTGGGCCACGTGTTCGCCCAGCACCGTCCGCAGCGCCCAGTGCAGGAGGTGGGTGGCCGAGTGGTTCCGACGGACGGCATCGCGCCGCTCGACGTCCACGGTGAGCTTGATCCGGTCGCCGACCCGCAACTCGCCCGCGGCCAGCCTGCCGAAATGCACGTACAGCGGCGACAGCGGGCGCCGGGTATCGTTGATCTCGACCTGCGCCTTCGGACCGACCACCCGCCCGGTGTCGCCCACCTGGCCGCCCTGCTCGCCGTAAAACGGCGTCTCCTTCACCACCAGCCCGAAGCTTTCCACCGGCCCCCGCACCTCGGACACCGCCGCGCCGCCGGCGATCAGCGCGAGCACCTCGGTCTCGTTCTCGGTGACCTCGTAGCCCAGGAACTTCGTGGGCCCGACCCGCTCGAGGATGCCCTGGTAGACGCCCTCGACCGCCGCCTCGCCCGAGCCGGCAAACTCTGCCCGGCGCCGCTGCTCCTCCATCCTGGCCTCGAAGCCGGCCTCGTCCATGCGCAGGCCGCGGCCCTCCGCCACCACGCGGGTCAGATCGGGCGGGAAGCCATAGGTGTCGTAAAGTCGGAAGGCGAGCTCGCCCGGGACCACCCCTTCGCGCAGCCGGTCCGCCTCCTCCTCGAACAGCCGCACCCCCCGCTCGAGCGTGTCGCGGAACCGCCGTTCCTCCTGCCCGATCACCTCCTCGATCACGCTCTTGCGCTCGCGCAGCTCGGGATAGACGCCGCCCATGTCGGCGATCACCCGGTTGGCGACATCCGCCAGGAAGGGCTTGCGGATACCGAGCAGCCAGCCGTGGTAGATCGCCCGCCGCATGATCCGGCGCAGCACGTATTCGCGCCCGGTCTTGTCGGGGAACACGCCGTCGCCGATCAGGAAGGCCGACGCCCGGGCGTGGTCGGCGATGGCGCGCATCGAGACCGAAGGCGAGCCCGCCGTGTAGTCCGTGGGCACGAAGGTCTTGCCCGACAGCGACGCCGCCTGGTCGACCAGCGGCCTCACCAGATCGATCTCGTAGTTCGACCGGAAGCCATTGAGCACCGCCGACATGCGCTCGAGCCCAGCCCCGGTGTCCACCGACGGCTTGGGCAGCGGCCGCCGGGTCTTGTCGGGCAGCTGCTCGAACTGCATGAACACCAGGTTCCAGATCTCCACCCAGCGGTCGCAGTCGCAGGCCGGACCCAGGCAGGGCCGTCCCGCCGCCACCTCCTGGCAGGGCACATCGTCGCCCTGGTGAAAGTGGATCTCGCTGCAGGGCCCGCAGGGGCCGGTCTCGCCCATGGCCCAGAAGTTGTCCTTGTCCCCCAGGCCCACCACCAGGCTGTCGGGCACGCCGGCGATCTTGCGCCACAGGCCCCGCGCCTCGTCGTCGGTCTCGTGTACCGTGTAGACCAGACGTTTGGGGTCGATGGCGTATTCCTTGGTCAGAAGGTCGTACGCGAACTTTATCGCGTCCTCCTTGAAGTAATCGCCGAACGAGAAGTTGCCCAGCATCTCGAAGAAGGTGTGGTGGCGCGCGGTACGGCCCACGTTCTCGAGGTCGTTGTGTTTCCCGCCCGCGCGCACGCACTTCTGCGCGCTGGTGGCCCGGCTGGTGGGGGGCTGGGCCTTGCCGGTGAAGATGTCCTTGAACTGGTTCATCCCGGCGTTGGCGAACAGCAGGGTGGGATCGTTGGCCGGGACCAGCGAGGAGCTGGGGACAATCTGGTGCCCGCGCGCCGCGAAGAAGTTCAGGAAGGCGCTGCGGACCTGATGAGAAGACATGGGGTTTGACGACATCGGAAACCCCAAAGAATAGGCCCGGCCGGCCGAATTGTCGACAGCTCGCGGCGGAGCGGCCCCGCCGCGCAGGCCTGGCCGCTCAGCCGTTCTTGAACGAGCGATCGATCTGCATGCCGCCGGGCGAGGCTGCGGGCTGCTGCTGCGCGGGCTGGGCGGTGGGCAGCGACTCGTCGGTCGACCCGCCCTTGCTCACGCCCCGGAAGGTCAGGGCGAAGTCGGCCGGGTTGGTGGCCGCCGCCGAGGCCTCGGCGTAGGTGACAAGCTTCTTGAGCACCAGCTCGGTCAGGCTCTGGTCGAAGCTGATCATGCCGTAGGGATCGCGTCCGGTGGCGATGGCGTCGTGGATCTCGCGCGTGCGCTTGGGATCGGCGATCAGCTCCTTGACCCGGGCGGTGGCCACCAGGATCTCGATGGCCGGGACCATGCCCTGGCCGTCGGCCCGCGCCAGCAGCCGCTGCGAGACCACCCCCTTGAGCACGGTGACCAGCTGCAGCCGCGCCTGCTGCTGCTGGTGGGGCGGGTACAGCGAGATGACGCGGTTGATGGTCTCCGAGGCGTCCACCGTGTGCAGGGTCGAGAGCACCAGGTGGCCGGTCTCGGCGGCGGTCATGGCGATGTCGGTGGTCTCGAGATCGCGCATCTCGCCCACCAGCACCACGTCCGGGTCCTGCCGCAAGGCCGCCCGCAGCGCCTTGGCGAACGAGGTGGTGTCGAATCCCACCTCGCGCTGGTTGATGACGCTCTTGCGGTCCTTGAAGGAGTATTCGACCGGGTCCTCGATGGTCATGATGTGGCAGGCCCGGGTGGCGTTGATGTAGTCAACCATCGCCGCCAGCGTGGTCGACTTGCCCGAACCGGTGATGCCGGTGACCAGGATCAGCCCGCGCTCCTCCTCGGCCATGTCCAGCAGCTTCTGGGGCAGGTTCAGCTTCTCGAAGGGCGGCACGTCCGGGGGAATGAGCCGCAGCACCATGCCCACGTTTCCGCGCTGCTGGAACACGTTCACGCGGTAGCGGGCGCCGTCCTGGGTCGAATAGGCCAGGTCGACGTCCCAGGTGCGCTCGAAGCTGTCGCGCAAGCGGTCCGACATCATCGAGAAGGCGAACTCGTGGACCACCTCTCGCGACAGCGGCGGCACGTCTCGCACCGTGCGCAGGTCGCCCTTGATGCGGAAGATGGGCGGCAGCCCGGCTTTCAGGTGGACGTCCGAAGCTCCCAGGTGTCGGGCGGCCTGCAGAACACGGTCCAGCGCGGCGTGCATCGAAGGTTGAAGGTCTTGTCGGCGCCTCGCCCGCGCCGCTTGAGACGGCGGGAGTTGTACAAATTTCGACGTTTTGGCTTTTGATCTTTCAGCGTGAGGGTCCTAGCCTTTTCTCGACGAGGGTAGCGCGCGAGGGAGTGGCGGACACACTGTGGCAGAGCCCGGAGTGCAGAAAACTGAACCGGCCGCTGGCGAGGACATCCTGGTCATGGATGCCAATCCCACCGTTCTGGCCGGGCTGGAACGGGTGCTGCGCGACGCCGGCCTCAACGTCACCGCCACACGCGATCCCGATCGGGCCCGCGATCAGCTGATCCACCGCTTCTTCCCGGTGCTGCTGGTCGACCTGGATACCCCCCAGCCGAATGACGGCCTCGAGCTGCTGCGCTTCACCAGGCAGCACTCACCCCTGACCGCGGTGGTGGTGATGACGCCCCGGCGCACCTTCGAGGCCGTGGCCGCGGCCTTCCGCGCCGGCGCCGCCGACGTGGTGCCCAAGACCCAGGAGGCCCTGCCGTACTTGCGCGAGTGCGTGCTCAAGGCCACCCGCAACCTGCGCGCCGGCATCAACCGCGACCGCCTGCTGGAAGAGGTGGCGGAGATGCACGAGGAGTTCCTCAAGGAGATGATCGATCTCTCCCGCCATGTCACCGACCTGGAGGACAAGATCCTGCGCGGCGACGGCGAGGGCTCCTCGACCACCTCGGTCCCCTCGACCCTCGACCTGCTGTGCATCGACGACAGCGGGCTGGTGCCGGCGGGGCTCGGCCGCGAGCTCAGGCCGGAGACCGGCTGGCGGGTGCGGGTGGTCCAGACCGGCGGGGAGGCCCTCGACGCGGTCACCCAGCGCGCGCCCCACGTGCTGGTGGTCAAGGACCCGCTGCCCGACCTGCCGGTCAGCATGCTGGTCAAGTCGGTCAAGGCGGGGGCGCCCGACCTGGTGGCGATCGCTTTCCGTCCGCCCGGCGAGAAGGGCCCCGGCGAGATCTCCATGGTCGAGAGCAGCCGGGTGGTGGTGCTGGTGCCGGTCTTTTCGAAGATGGACCAGCTGATCGCCTCGTTGCAGGAGGTGCGCGAGGCGCTGCGGCGCAAGGCGCAGGAGCGCCGCTATCTGGGCCAGTTCCGCATGCAGCACGCGGATTTTCTCAAGCGCTACCAGGCGCTCAAGCAGAAGCTGACCCGCAAGTAGTCACTCGATCTGGGCCAGATAGGGCAGGTGCCGATAGCGCTGGCCCACGTCCAGGCCGTAGCCGACCACGAACACGTCGGGGATCTCGAACCCCAGGAAGTTCACCGGCACCTCCACCCGCCGGCGCGACGGCTTGGACAGCAGCGCACAGACGTGCAGGCTCGCCGGCCGGCGCGCGCCCAGCACGTCGAGCAGGTACTTGAGGGTGAGACCGGTGTCGACGATGTCCTCCACCAGCACGACGTGCTGCCCCTCGATGGGCAACAGCAGGTCGCCGGTGATCTCCACCACCCCGGAGGTCTCGGTGGCGTCGCCGTAGCTCCGGACCGACAGGAAATCGCAGCGGTGCTCGCGGGGCAGCGAGCGCACCAGGTCGGCCATGAAGATGAACGCGCCCCGCAGGACCCCCACCACCACCATGTGCCCGGAGGGTACCGACGTCGCCACCTCGCGGCCCAGGCCCGCCACCCGCTCCGCGATGCGGTCGGCGGGGATCAGAGGGCGCAGTCCGGACGGTGGTTCCATGGTCCCTTCCTTATTGCTCCGTTCATCGCCGCGCTGCAAGTGACCTGGAGAGCTGGTCCCGCGCTGGAACCCGGCTACCCTGGGAGTTGTCTGGGCTAGGGACGATATGAAGACCGTATCCTTTTATATGGGTACCAGCCGGCCTACACCGCGCCGCGTCTGCCTGGCCTTGCTCCTTCTGGCCGGGGCCTGCGCGACGACCCGCCAGCAGGGCGCGCCCCTGCCCACCCCGCCCGGGGTGGTCCACTACGAGATGGAGCCGATGGCCATCGAGGCCACGCGGGGCAGCCAGGGGCTGTCCATCGAGAGCTTCGACGCCGAGGAATTGTTCGAGCAGGGCGGCGCGGCCCTGTCGGCGGGCAAGCAGGACGACGCCATCCGCTTTTACGACAAGCTGCTGGCCAAGTTCCCCGCCTCGAACTACGCCCGGTCGGCGCTCTACAACCGCGGGCTGGCCTACTCCGACAAGAAGGACTGGGCCCGGGCCATCGACTCGTTCAAGGAGCTGTCCGAGAAATACCGCGACCACTCCGATGCCAAGGACGCCCTCTTCCAGATGGGCGCCTGCTACGCCGAGCAGGAGAACTGGCCGGCCTCGGGCGAGATCTTCGTCCGCCTGCTGGACCGCAAGGATCTGACCGCCGACGACCGCATCGAGGCGATCGCCCGGCGCGGCTTCGCCCAGTTCAAGCTCAACGATCTCGATCAGGCCGAGCGGACCTTCCGTTCGGCCTTCACCTTCCGCGACCAGATACTGTCCCAGGAGCGCCTGGCCACGGACTTCTTCCTGGCGTTCTCCCAGTACCACCTCGGCCAGATCACCCACGAGCGGTTCCGCCGTTCGCCCATCCGACTGCCCGAGGCGCAGATGGACCGCGACCTCGAGGAGAAGGCCTCGCTGCTGCTCAAGGCCCAGCGCGCCTACATCGACACCATCAAATACGGCAACCCGGGCTGGGCCTCCGCCGCCGGCTTCCAGGTGGGCTCGCTGTACGAGGAGCTGTACGACGCCTTCGTGGGCGCCCCGGTCCCGGCCGAGCTGGACAAGGAGAAGCGCGAGGTCTACCAGGAGGAGCTGCGCAAGAAGATCCGCATCCTGCTCGAGAAGTCGCTGCGCTGGTACCGCGAGAACCTGCTGATGGTCGAGCGGCTGGGCGTGCGCACCGACTGGGCGGAGAAGACCAAGCTCGCCTACGCCAAGCTGCTCAGGCTGCTCGACCCGGCGGCGCGGGACGCCTTCCCCGCCAACCCCGGTGGTTCCCCCGATCACCCGCCGACGCCGGCCGCGGCTCCGCCCGAGCCGACCGCTCCGGGGCGCGGCACCCCTGGCAACAAGCAGGACCCAGCTCCCGGCACCAAGCCCGATCCCGCTCAGGAAGTGAACCGCCAGATCCTCTGATCCGTCCGGCAGCTCCCGCTCGCGCTGGGCGGTTTCGCTAGCACGTCGCGCCGAGGAAGGTTTTCGTCGGTCTCGCCTGCAATTCGCTTGACACGACGCCTTTCCCGAACTATACGTTCGCGCTCCCCGTCGACAGGCGTACTCTGTCTTCGGCTAGAGCAAGGCTAACTCGGCGGAATCACACAGACATCTGGAGAACGGTAGGAGAGCGGACGACACCCACGGCGCTGGCGTAGCTCAATGGTAGAGCAGCTGATTTGTAATCAGCAGGTTGCGGGTTCGAGTCCCATCGCCAGCTCCTGCAGAGCATGTCACCAGGCAAGGAGGATAAGCGATCGGGAGCAAGAGGTTTCTCAAAACGCGCTGGCAGCATCCAGCTC
>JBKPRZ010000699.1:0-16111 GCA_046734815.1 Myxococcota bacterium
CGGGGGCAACGTCGGATCGGCCGGCGCACCAGCGGGCGGTAGCGGCAGCTCGGCGGTCGGTGGCAGCGGCCCGGGGGGAGGTGCCGGCGGCTCGGGGGGTGCTGGCAGCGGCTCGGGCGGCGGTGCTGGCGGGGCCGCCGATGCCGGCGCTCGCACGGCTGATCGACCGCCCCCGCCCGCCGACACGGGCACGGCCGGCGCAGACGGAACCGGGCGCAGCGAGAGCACGCCCGTCAATCCCGAATACAACGCCGCGGGCGCCCTCGTGCGGCCCGCCGGATGGGAGCAGTGGGTCTTCCTCGGCAGCGCCCTGAACCTCAGCTACTCGAGCGGCGCACCGCCCGCCAGCGACACCCTGTCGGTCGTCTACATGGAGCCCACGGCGTACCGGCATTTCAAAGCCACGGGACAGTTCCGCGAAGGAACGATGACCGTGCTGGTCTCGTACCGGGCCGGCGCCGCGGGCCCTCCCGCCGAGCGAGGCATCGTCCCGACCGTGCCGACCGGCTTCGAGATGTCGGTCAAAGATCGCGGGAAGACTCCCGAGGGATGGGGCTACTACCATTTCGACGGCCCACCGACCGCGACCGGCGGCAGCGCACGACCGTTTCCCCGCTCGCAGTGCTTCGACTGCCACGCCGAACACGCCGAAACCGACCACGTGTTCACCCAGTATTACCCGGCGTTGCCCTAGCTAGCTTGCACAGCGAGGCCGCAGCCCAAACGAACTAGGCTGCGAAGCCCGCGCGCGTATCGTTGGAAGGCCATGCCGGAATGCATGGAAAGAAACGGGAAAGTCCGAATGCCCTTCGCGATGAGTCCATCCGGACCATTCAGCCACCATGGTAGGCTTCGCGGGCGAATTCAGAGTTGGGCGGACTACGACACTACGGGTTGCATCGGCCATGAAGCTATTCTCGCCTGACCCTCCTTCCCGACCGCCGGGGCCGTTTCCGGCGTGCACCTGTTTCAACCAGGAGCGGAGTAAACCCAGGCAACGCACACCGGTCCTGCACGGTGAACAACAGAACACAAGCTCCGATGCGTGGCTTCGTCTGTGCGACCGCATCGATCTGGCGATCGACAGCCATGAGGAAGATCTTGCGCCCCTCGAAGGGCTGAACGGTCTGGAGCGAGCTGAAGTGATTACGCTGCCAGCATCCATCGGGCGCCTCATCCATGTGCGGAAGTTACGGCTTTACGGGAGTCATCTGGTCCGCATTCCACCCGAGATCGGAGGAATGCGGTCCCTGGTCTATCTCGACGTGTATACGTCGTACCGGCTCCACTTCTTTCCGTACGAAATCACCCGTTGCGCCAACCTTCGAGACTCGCGCGTCAGCACACGAGCGTTGTTCGGGAACTACAAGCATCGACCACCGTTTCCGGAGCTAACCCATAACGACAACATGCCCGCCCTGTCATTGCTCGCGCCCTCCACTTGCAGCGTCTGCGGCGCGCCTGTCGATCATGCTCCTGGTGTCCCCCGCTGGATCACGCTTCGGGTAGGAACCGACCGGGTCCCGCTGCTCGCCAACGCTTGCTCTTCGACATGCATTGATGCCCTTCCGACGCCAGCAGCGGGATACGTGCAGTATCCCCATGTTGGGGGCGCACGACTCGTTCAGCCCCCCGCCGAGTACTGATTGCGATGGGCTTCGCGTTGCGCCGCCGAACCAGACATTGCAGGCGGACGACCAGCTCGCCGCTGAACGCCAGGCCGTTGGACGGACAAGACGCATGAGTGATGGATGGCCCTTTCAGGAATCGCCGCAGGTCGAAGCCCTTGCATCGGCCAGGGTAGTGAACGGCGAGCCGATTCTTCTTGTCACCCACGACGCTGCCGACGGCGGTTGGCAGTTCCTGTGTGGCAGTACGGACCAAGCGGTCGAAGTTCGAGCCCTCGAACTGGGTGAAGTTGTCCGACTGGACCCGTCCCTCCGCGCTCTCGCCGATCTTCCGGTGGGATGGCGGGCGTGGCGCTCGACCGTGACGGATCCGTGGCACCGAGAGCCGCTGGGTCTGGGGCCATGAGCCGTCCAACCAGATCGATGCTCCAGCAGGTTCTGTCCACGATCTCGGGAAAGCCGGTGAAGGAGCGTCTTAACGAGCGCTGCCTCGCCTTCGCACGGGATCACGGCCTGCCAGCAGCGCTGATCGAGACCCTCGACGCGTGCGCGTACGCCGGGCCGATTCGGATCGGACCGGTGTCCCTCTCGCGACTCGCTGAACTTGATCTGGAAAACTCGGAAGAAGAGAACGCTGCTTGCCTTCGGAACGGCTTCCTGATCGTCGGTAGCGGTCTGAATGGCGACCCGGTGGCCCTGGAGTTGGTTTCCGGTACGATGGCGTTCATTTCGCACGACCTTCTCTGGGAGCGGATGTACGAGGACTTTGAGGAGTGTGTGGTCCGCACGCTGCTCACCTTCGATGACTTCTGGACCAACGCCAGCCAGGTCCCAGACTTTCCCCGCGATTCGTACGATGCGGAAAAGCGCTGGCCTTCGAGGCTGGGCGGAGGCGGGGAGACTGGCTAACGAGTGTGCATGCTGTCGAGACGACTCACGTCATGCGGGGCTATGCGCATGGGTGCCGCTTATGCTTCTTGTCCCGGGAAGAGCCACCGCCACAGATCCAGGTTCAGCACGCCACGGTGGGGCGAAGTTCAGGAGGGCAGCGAGGCACACGATGATCCCCCCTCCATGCTCGACGAATTCGAAGCACGATGATCCCACGATCCAGCCGGGAGACGGCTGGTGCAAAATAGTCGAGGGAGCAAAGTTGGAAGAACAATTGAACGTAGGTGCCTCACGACCCGGCGAGCGGCCGGCTTGCTTCGGCTTCACCTTGATGGTTCGACCGACCAGCGAGGACCCGTCAGAATTCCTGAGGAGGTTTCGAGAAGTCTGGGGCGTCGTCGCGAGTTGGGGGCGGTGGTGCGATGAGGATGCTGGCGAGTGGCCTCGCGAGGCAGACTGCATGGCCGCCTTGCCTCGATGGTTTGCGGAGACGCTCCAGTCCTCTCGGGCCCTCGACATCTCGGGTTGGCTTCAAGATCTGCATGATCGCGATTGGACTCTTTGGAGTTCGTCCGAGCACGATGAATCCGTGAAGATCGATCTCAACGCCGATAGCATGCCCATTTCGTCCTGGCCCGTGCGGCTGGTGACCGAGATTCTCGCCGCAGAGTTGCTTTATGCCGACGTGTGGCGAGAGGCGTGAGACTATTGACGCGAAATCCACGGCCAAACGAGCTCTTCACCGAGCCCAAGCGGTCGCAGCACGGCCCTGTCTTCGGGTGGCTCTGCGCCCACATCCCGCTGTACCCGGACACATTGAACCTGAAGACCATGGTTCACCTTCGTGATGGAGATATCCGACCGTTCATAGAACTGGAGCCGACCGAGCATCCCCTCGCCGTGGAGCAGAGAACGGGGATCACCGTTGAGCGCGTTGCGGAGATCTACGACAAATTGGTTCATCACCCGCACAGCGCTGGCTAACATGGACGTTCGGCAGACAGGGAACCAATGACTCAGGACGATCCCGAAACTGCGGTGGCCGCCGTCGTCCGACGCGCGGAAGCTGTGTTTGGTCTTGAGCTCCATGCAGGCGAGATGCTGCGGAATGGGCGTGCGACGGTTGTTCGCGCCTTGAGCTTGGGAGGACGGGTCCAAGGACCTGTGGTCATCAAGCAGTTCAAGGAAGGGTATCGAGAGCACTTCGTTCGTGAAAGCGCTGGGTTGGGCCTGCTCTCGAGCATTCCCGACGTCGCGAGATTTGTCCCACGGCTGCTGGCTGACGACGACGCGGGCCGCATGCTGCTCATCGCGGCGATCGATGAACGACAATCCTATGTGGACACCATCTTCTCTGATGAGTTGGCCGCCACCGAGGTGCTCGTCGAAACCGCTCGTCGGCTTGGTCTTCTGCATGGTTGCGCCCGTTCCAGAGTCCCCGCCTTCCGTGAGAGGGTTCCAGAAGGCCCGACTCCGGGTTCGCTCCTGCGGAAAGCTGTACAGCCGATCCTTGACTTCATTCGTCGCGCCCTGCATGACAGCCCAGTGGTTCCGGCGCATGCGGGCAGCTCGGACCTTCAATCCGAACTGATGCGGGTTGCGGACGAGGTAGACGGTCTCAGGGTCCTGTCGACCATTACCGTGGGAGACATGGCTCCGAGCAACGTCCTTCTTGGACTAGATGGACCTGTTTTCCTCGACTTCGAGTACTGCGGCATCCGCAGTGGCTTCTACGATGCCATGTATTGGCATTGTATCTGCCCATTTTCCGCGGATATGGCTGACCGCATGGACGTTGCTTATCGCGGCGGATTGCGCGAGGGGGGAGTGCACATAGCGGATGACCAGTTCATGGCAACGATGTTTTTGTTCATGTCACATCGGCTATTCTGGAGCCTCAGCTGGAACATGAAGATTCTATTCCAGCGAGATCGTGACGTTGTCCCGGGAGTCAGTACGCGCAGGATCATTTGCGAATACTTGCGCGAATACTCTCGGTTTGCCGCGACACTGCCGCGACCGGAGCACGGAGCATTGATCTCGATCGCGCGGACGCTGGAAGCGAGACTCTCTCAACTATGGCCCGAAGCGCGCGCGGGCCACTGAACGTCAAGCTGCCAAACAAGAAATTGCAGCTGACAATCGCCCTTCCTCGCTGCGCTCGGGCGGGCGCTTGCAGCTGAATTTCCGCACGTTGGGCGGACCATCCATGCCCCGACTATCGGAACAGCGCCGCCTGCACCTCGAGGGCCTCGGTGTCGATGGGTTCCACCGTAGACAGTAGCGCAGGCACCAATTCCGGATCGGGGCCAGGATCATCGCTCAGGTCACGTTGCACGTTGAACCAGATCCACCAAACGTTGGGCCGGGCCTGATGCGCGAGCTCCGCAATGGTGGGCGGCTCAAGCGGCGCGCCTGCAGTCCGGTACCCTCTGAGGAACGCCTGCACCAGTGCTCGAACCGGCGGTTCGCCCTCGGGCGTTGCCCATATGACGGCGTACTTGAATGCTTCGATCCGGGCCGCCGCTCCACCGGCGGCGTCCCAGTCGACCAGAACGCGGGGCCCGAAAGGCGGAGTAATCACGTTCGGCGGGTGGTAGTCACGCTGGCTGGGCGAAATCCGATCATTCATCGACGCCGTTTGGTGCCGCTCTGCCTCTACCAACAAGGAAAGCTTTTCAGAGAGCAACGGGGCCCACCTGTGTCCCGCTCTCGAGGCGGCTTCCGCCAGCGTCCGCCATCCCACTTCGCCCGGGGCCTGCCAAGGTTCCTCGATGAGCACATCAGTCGCGAGCGGCAGGGCGTGAACCCGTGCTACCAACTGCCCTACCTCGAAGGAGGCGTTCTCGCTAACCTGACCCCAGCTGCCAGGCTCCCCCTCGATCCATGAGTAGGCCCTTACCCAGACCAGGCCAGACTCAGCCTGGTATGTGATGGCTGACTCACCGGCGGCCGTCGACACCGGCCGAGGCATCGGGACGCCTGCAGCGAAAGCTGCCTGTTCAATCGCGAGCGCAGCGGGCCGGGGCGGCGCTGTGAATCGTTTGATCGCGAACTCGCCCATGTCAGTCTCCAACCGAAATACTCCGAGCGGATTGCTCTGACCTCGCCCGGCAAACACGAAATCCGCCCGTGGTCTACCTAGGCCGAACGCTCGCGCACATATCTCCTCCGAAAACACCCGAGCATTCTGCAGGACTTCCTCCGGCCTTGCCACTGCCGCACAACCAGCCGTTGCAGCGGACCTGGCCCTCGCTTACGCTCGGAGCCAGGCCGCTGGACGGCAGTATCGTTAGACAGACTGACCCGGGGAGAACCGGTGAAGCACGAAGAAATTCACGAGGAGACCAGCAGGGCATGGGACATCGTCGCTCAAGCCAAATACGACGCCGAACTGGAGGAGCACTTACAGCTTCTCCGGTCATTGGGACATACTCTGCTGCCGGTTGAAATCGAAGCGGTCCAGCCTTACCTGACAGGCGCCAAGGTCGTCCACCTCCTGGATTCGCTCTGGGAGCGAGACACCGACTCTCTTCAACTTCGACAAGACGTCGGCTACTTCGACTCGGAACCGCGTGAGAATCCTGGCTTCCCCGCCAGCGTGGTGGAGCAGGAGCTGGGCGAAAACCGTCCTCGATTGTTGGAGCGTCAGTGGCGTCCCGACCAGGTGATCGCGTGCCTGTTAGCTGCGGGACTTCGGCTCGAGTCGTACCAGGAGCATCCGCTGCTGTTCTGGGACCAGTTTCCGCAGTGGCCCAAACAACTCCAAGCGCGGCTGCCGCATTGCTATTCGATCATGGCAGTCCGCGAAGAAGGCAAGCGTGGCTAACCGCGTG
The DNA here is from genome assembly GCA_046734815.1 of Myxococcota bacterium. Classification (GTDB taxonomy): domain Bacteria; phylum Myxococcota_A; class Polyangia; order Fen-1088; family Fen-1088; genus CAVYGB01. The sequence goes on from JBKPRZ010000699.1 coordinate 6,356, forward strand.
TTGCAGGCGGACGACCAGCTCGGTCGGTCCGCTCCCTCGGCTGCTCGCCGCTGAACACGAGGTCGTTAGCCGGTCTGGTACCCTCAGAGCTTGTCGATGACCATCGACATCGACATCGAGCGTGAGACGGTTGATCAAGCTGATATACCAGGGTTGGTCTCGGAGGACTGCCTCGCAGTCGTCATTCGTCGGGGAGTTGCCTCGGACTAGCAACGCCCCGGCAATCAGAACAGCTCGAGGTCGTTCGACGGACGACGAGCCAGGGACTGGCCCAGCTCGGTCTCCCGGCGGGCCACCCCCTCGGCGTCCGATGCGGACAGGCGTCTGATGAGCGCCTGGCCGGTGCGGGGGTCGTAGCGCAGGCGCCGGGCGCAGTCTCCGCCCACGTCCTCGGCGGCGATGGCCAGCCCCTCGGCCTTCAGGTAGCTGTGGACGAAGTCCACGTTGGCGCGGCCCACGTAACCCAGGTTGCGAATGAAGCTGGCGCCTCCGAAGACCTTGACCTCCAGCCAGGCTCGCTGGCCGCCGTGCTTGAGGATCTCGTTGATCAGCCGCTCGACGGCAAAGCAGCCGTAGCGGGTGGCCGCCCCCGGCGAGCTGTCGGCGCCGGAGGGGAGCATGAAATGGTTGATCCCGCCGACCCCGGCGCGGCGGTCGCGGATGCAGGTGGCCACGCAAGAACCCAGCACCGTCGAGATCACCTCCTCGGCGGCGCGGGTGACGAAGAACTCGCCCGGGAGGACCTGCGCCACCCACGTCCTGTCGCGGGCGTCCCAGTACCTCTGCACGCGTTCGAAGCCGGGCAGGCTGGGCTCGGGATTCGCAGCCGTCACCCGCACACCTGGCGAACAGCGGCCAGCAGGCGTTCAGGGTCGAAGGGCTTGCCTACCCATCCGGTGGCCCCGGCCAGCCGCGCCTCGGCCTTCAGCTGGGGGTCGATCTCGGTGGTCAGCATCAGGATGGGCGTGTGGCGGTACCGCTCGATCGCCCGCAGCTCCTTGATGAGCGCGATCCCGTTCATCCCGGGCATGATGATGTCGCAGATGAACAGGTCGATGGCGGCGCCGCGAGCCAGGGTCAGCGCCTCCAATCCATCCTTGGCCTCGGTCACCTGGTGCCCCGCGGACGACAGCGTCTGCTGCAGCAGCAGGCGCATCATGAGCGAATCGTCGATCGTCATGATGTTGGCCATGAGTTGAAGGTGTCATCGACGGGCCGGAACGCAGACTTTACTCGCCGTCACCCCCTCACCTTCCGGGCGGTGATCCCGCAAACGCCTCCGGCTCGGGCCGGTACGGCCGCAGCGGGCGGTCGGCGGCTGATCCCAGCCAGGCCCACACGGCAGCGGCGTCCCCGGCGGTCATGAACCGGAGGGCCGGCATCAGCTCGCCGCGCGCGAGCGCGTCGGTGCCGCGGACCTTGACGTGCCAGTAGAACTTCTGCTGGGCCTGCTTCCATGCGCGCACCGGCACCGGATCGACGAAGTCCGGACCGAAGGCGGCGCCCACCTGGCGGATGCCGTGGCAGAACTGACAGCTCTGGCGGAAGAGGGTCAGCCCCGGGCGGGTGCGCTCGCTGACGTCGAACATGGCGTTGTAGGCCACCGCGCTGACCAGCTCGATGGCCACCAGGGAATCGGCGTGGACCCACGGCGACAGGTCCTTCTCCGCGCGCGCGGGCACGTCCGGATGCCAGCGCTCGGCCACCACCACTTTGTTGCCCGCGAACTGGACCACCGGCACATCGGCATATTCGCCCAGGCGGCTGGTGATCGGCTCGAACCCGCCCACCGTCATGCCCCGATCGGGCAGGTGCATGCCACGGGCGATCAGCGGCTGCAGCCGGTTCATCACCGTCTGGTCCCGGTGGCGCAGGGGAATGATGATGCCGTTGGCGAAGTGCAGGAGGGCCAGGTCGGCGTGGGCGGGGGCGGGGATCCGCTGGATCAACGCTGCCAGGGGCACGCCCCGGAACGTGCGCGGACCGCCGTACTGGGCATCGAAGCGCTCGACCTCGGCCAGCTTCAGGTCATCGAGATCCACCGCGATGGACGGCGCCATCGCCGGCAGGCCGTCGCCGCCGCCGGCGCCCGGCCTGCGCACGCCCACCACCACGACCCCCGACGGGGCGGCCCGCGCGGCCAGCGTTCCGGTGAGCGAAGTGGCCAGCAGGCCGAGTACCCAGGCGGTGCGGACGATGGTGGGCATGTCACCGCCCGGGAGCAACGGCCGTGCCGCCCGGGAATCCCCCCGGGCACGCCCCGGCGGCCGGAAACGCGCAGAATTTGCCCGCGGCGGGCCCGGTCGCGCAACGATCACCGGACCAGGTCGCGATGCGCGGCTCGTGGCGGCGCCCGCTGGCGAGGGGCCACTGTCGAAAAGGGGCCATCCACCGGGTCCGGCGATGGTCCGTGGCTTGCTCCCGTAGCCGGGCAGATGGGCATGAAGATCGCGCGCGACCGCTTCGAGCTCGAGGACTTCGCACGCTTCGACGCCAGGCTACGTGACTGCCTGACGGCGCTGGGGCAGGTGCTGGCCCGCCCGGGCTTCGGCGAAGGCCCCGCCACCATCGGGGCCGAAGTCGAGCTCGATCTGGTGGATCCGTCCGGGCGACCGGCCCCGATCAACCGGGCGGTGCTCGCCGAGGCGGTCGATCCCCGGGTCACCCTGGAGGTCGATCGCTTCAACCTCGAGATCAACACGCAGCCGGTGGCGCTCGCCGGACGCCCGCTCACCGAGCTCGGAGGCGCGCTCGACAGCGCCCTGGCCGAGACCCGCCGGGCCGCCGCCCATCACGGGGCCCGTGTCGCCACCGTCGGGATCTTGCCCACCTTCGTGGAGGCGGATCTGCAGCGCGCGGCGCTCACCGAATCCAGCCGCTACCGCGCCCTGTCCTCGACCCTGCGCGGTCTGCGGGGGACGCCCTTCGCCGTGCACGTCTCCGGGCAGGACACGCTCGACCTGCTGTGCGACGACGTCACTCTGGAGGGCGCCAACACCTCCCTGCAGATCCACCTGCGCGTGCCTCCCGCCCAGTTCGCGCGCACCTACAACGCCGCGCAGATCGCCACCGCGCCCTGCCTGGCCGCGGCCTGCAACTCCCCGCTGTTCCTGGGCAAGCGCCTGTGGGACGAGACCCGGGTGGCGCTGTTCCGGCAATCGGTCGACGACCGCGCCGACACGGACGAGAGCGACTGGCGGCCCGCGCGGGTCTCGTTCGGCCACGGCTGGGTCCGCGAGGGCGCGCTGGAGCTGTTCTCCGAGAGCGTGGCCCTGCACGCGCCCCTTCTGCCCGTGCTCAGCGCCGAGGATCCGCTGGCCGCCGCGCGCGCCGGAGAGGCCCCCGCCCTCGAGGAGCTGCGCCTGCACCAGGGCACGGTCTGGCGCTGGAACCGGGCGGTCTACGACAGCGCTGCCGGCGGACACCTGCGCCTCGAGATGCGGGCGTTGCCGGCCGGCCCCACGGTCGCGGACATGATGGCCAACGCCGCCTTCCTGCTCGGCCTGACCCTGGCGGTGGCGCCCGACGTGAACGAGCTTCTGCCCGCGTTCACCTTCGGACAGGCTCGGCGGAACTTCTATCAGGCCGCGCGCCACGGTCTGGAGGCCGAGCTGCTGTGGACCGAGCGCCGTGACGAGCGCGTGCAGCCAATCAAGGCCCGCGCGCTGGTCGAGCGGCTGCTACCGCGCGCGCGCCAGGCGCTGATCGATGCCGGCGTGGTCGGGGCCGAGGCGGATCACTGGCTGGACATCGTCGCCCGCCGCACCACCAGCGGTCAGACCGGCGCCAGCTGGCAGCGGCGGGTGTTCGAGGCGTGCCGGCGTGCCGGCGACGACGCCCGGCAGGCGAGCCACCACCTGCTCGACCGCTACCTGGCCGAGATGGCCACCGGTCGCCCCGTCCACGAGTGGAGCGCGGCTTGACGCTGTCGCTGGTGGAGGTCGAGGCGCCCCTGCCCGTCAGCCCGGGCCCGGACGCCTTCCTCGCCGCGCTGGCCGGCCCCACGGTCTTTCATCTGCGCGGCCGCGATCGCCAGCGCGCCCGGGTGGTCGCCGGGTCGCTGCACGGCAACGAGCCGTCGGGGTTGCGTGCGATCCACGCCGTGCTCGCTGCCGGCATCGTCCCCGCGGTCGACACCTATCTGTTCATCGGCGCGGTCGAAGCCGCCCGGACCGAGCCCCGCTTCTCGTTCCGCATGTTGCCCGGGCGGCGCGACCTGAACCGCTGCTTCGGCGCCCCCCGCGACGACCCGGAGGGTCGTCTGGCCCAGCAGGTCCTCGCGCTGCTGCGAGCCGCCCGCCCCGAGGCCGTCGTCGACCTGCACAACAACACGGGCCACAACCCCGCCTACGCAATCGCCACCCGCCTGTGCCGGACCCGCCTGGCTCTGGGGGCCCTGTTCGCCAGCCGCTTCATCTGCTCCGAGTTTCGCCTGGGCACCTTCATGGAAGCCTTCGACGACCTCGCTCCCTCGCTGAGCATCGAGTGCGGCCGGGCAGGTGACCCGGCCGCCGACGCCACCGCTCACGCCGGGCTCACCCGCCTCCTGGCGCTGCCACGCCTCGACCCCACCGCCCCCACCCCGCCGGGGATGCGGATCCTGGTCGACCCGGTCCGCGTGCGCCTGCGCGCCGGCCTGGACCTCGCCTTCGACGAGGCGCCCCACCCCGACGCCCACCTCACGCTGGACGCGGAGATAGACCGCCACAACTTCGAGGTCTTGCCGATGGGCACGCGGCTCGGCTGGGTGCGCGGCGACGCGGGCTGGCCGCTGGAGGCCGCCGACGCGGGCGGGCGCGATCGGTCGCGCGAGCTGTTCGCGATCCAGAACGGCGCCCTGGTCGCCCGCACCAGCCTCACCCCGATCATGATGACCACGAACGCCACGGTCGCGCGCGTGGACTGTCTGTTCTACGTCGTTCACCAGGTCCAGTGAGCGTGCACGCATGACTGACCGAGGTTCGACCGGTGACCCTGACTCGCCGCGAGGCACAGCAACGGCCGCGATCTGCCGTAAGATCACCTCATGTCCGATGGCACGCGGTTCAGCCACGGCGAGCTGGTGAAGATCCTCCAGGAATCGATCGCTGCTGCCGGCGGGGAGGGGGATCGGACCTACACCGCCGCCGACCTGACCGCGGCCGCCCGCGAGCTGGGGCTCGACCCGGGCCGGGTCCAGGAGGTCGCGCAGGCGCAGCTGGCCCGACGGCAGCGTCAGAGCGTGGCCCACCGCCCCTTCGACACCCGCATCCAGATCGAGACCGACGGCAACACCTTGCGGCTGCGGATCCCCCCCCTGCGCCCGCGGGCCGCGCACGTCACCGGGATGGGGTTCTCCCTGTTCTGCCTGACGTTCATGTCGTTCTGGACCTGGGGTGCCGCCCACGCGGGCGGGTTCTTCGCCGCGTTCTCCATCCCGTTCTGGCTGGTCGGGCTGGGCATGCTGGGCGGCAGCGTCTTGCCGCTGATGCGCACGACGACGCTCGAGATCGGCCCCGACACCGGCGAGCTCGTCACCCGTCCCCTCGGTCGCCGGCGCCTGCTGCGACGGGAAGAGATGCGCGTGCGCTGGGGGAACCGTATCCGCCAGGTGGTGGCCCGCGGGCAGGACCCCGCGGTGCCAGCCGTCCTGCTCGAGCACGGCACCCAGACCATCGCGCTGCTCGAGGGATTCAGCGAGCAGGAACAGCGCTGGCTCACCGAGGAGCTGCGCGCCTTCCTGGGCCAGCCGAGCACGCCAGACGACGAGCCCCGCTAGCGACCGCTACCAGGCCGGCCGTCCGGACCGGATCGCGCCTGCGCGAGAAACTCAATCGCGGGCGGCGATCGTGGCCAGCCAGAGCTCGGGTCCAAAGCCAATGTCGACGACCTTGCCACGGCCCTCGACCTGTCGGCCGACCAGTGGCGCGAGCAGCTGGTCGACGGCAGCAGCATAAACAAGGAGCTTGTCCCCCCCGGACTCGAGGACAAAAGGCCGAGACCTGGTGTTGAGCTGCCCGGAAGGTTCCGGATTCTTCTCGAATCGACCGGTCCAGACGCGTTCGGGTTCGGTCCGCGACCGATACCAGTCCTGGTCCGCGAAAACCACGATTGCCGTCGTGCTGGTTCCCATGTCCGCAGCTTCAGTGCTCCCGATGTTCGCCGTGTCCGGGCCGCCGGCGTCGGGCGCGGGGCCCGGCGTCTGGGCGCAAGCGAGACAGGTGAAGACGACCGTTGCCCATATCGTTTTGCACATGCATCACCAACCGGTCAATTCGCGCTGGCACGCGATTCGTAGGGCTCGATCCTCAGCACGTGAGGGTGAGTGGCCAGGACTTCGACCTGTGGCCCCGGTAAAGTGGCGTCGAACCAGTTGACCAGCCACGAGACATCCGGGCTGCTGGTCCCGCCGAGAGCGTCGATCAGCCCGCGGACGCATCGCTGTGATTCCAGATTCTCCGCCTTCCATCGGGCCATGATGGCTTCTCGTTCAGGACATGCTTCAGCGCGCCCGGGGCACAGCGGAAGCGGGCATATCGTGGCACCAGCCGCGACACTGATCTGGATGTGTTCGAGACCGACGCTCTGCCGGAACCGTGCCTGGGCGACTGGGGTGATCTTGCCTTCGGCGGACTCGCGCGCGGGGTTACAGCTGGTCGGATGAATCGGGCTCTGCAGGTCAGGTGGGCAGCCGGCAGTCGCCGTCGCAAATTGCAGGTCGGGGGATGACCAGATCGACTCGACGTAGGGATGTTTCGCCAGCTCCATGGCTTCCGCCCAGTCGATACCAAGGCCAAAAGCTTTCAGGGTAGAAGCGCTCTGTCCGAACGGAGGCAACGGCTCGAAGCTGCCCCTCACGGCCGAATAGCTCACGCCCGCGGGCGCCTCCCTCAGGCTGGCGTCCAGCCATCGCTGAACGCAGGTGACGTGTCGACGGTTCAACATCGCCCGTTCAGCAAGCGAGTTCCTTTGCGCTTCGCACGGTTCGGCCGTCGAGCAGCTGGCGACCGCGGGCAGGACACCTTCGTCTCTGATCTCGACGACGACCGGCTGGCGCCCGCGACTCCGGATGCTCTGGGCGCGCTCGAGCTTGGGAAGGGGCAACTCGGTCCCGGACGGACACCCGGGCGCCGGTTCGGCAGCGGCGGCGTCCACGTTCTGGACCAGCCCTGGAAACGGGTCGACCCGTTCGACCAGCGGATGCTGCGCCACCCTTTGTACCTGAGACCAGAGCGTGGGCACGCCAAACTCGAGGCCGATGGCACTCGGCCTGCCCGTACTCAGGTGATGGGGAAGCTCGTACCACAGCGCTGTCATCTCACCGACGCTGCCCGGAGGCCCGAACTGTTCGAGCACGCAGCGCAAGTTTCGTCGGTTCAGAGTCTCGCGTTCCATGAGCGCGCTGTCCCGCTGTGCACAGGCTTCGTCGGCGCTGGTGGCACCGGGGCAAGAGGGAACCGGTGGAAGACTGTCTCGCAACGTGATGGCGACCAGGAGTGTCTTGTCGGGCATCGAAGCAAATCGGCTGTCGAGATGCACTTTGCTGGTGCCGTCTTCCCGCTGCGAGGGACACCCGTCTCCGACTGCTGCGTTCGGCGGCGAAGGGGAAGACGTGCTCCCGCCTCCGTCCTCCTTTCCTCCACACGCGCCGAGCGCCAGCACGACAGGCGCGAGCAGGACGAAGTTGCGATTGTCCATGGCGAGTCCCTCCCAGGCGAGCGCGGCCCAAGACGCACCGGATGACGCATGCTAGCGGGGCCCAGCAGTCACGTCCAGCTGATTTCTACAGTGCGCTAGCTTCCAGTGTCTAATTACAAAGTCTCAGGTAGATACCTCATATCGCGATGGTCGTTAATTTTTTAGATCAGTGCGTGCACGATTCGCGTTACCGTGCCCTCGTATCTGCCCGAAACAGCTAAGGGAGGTAACGCAATGAAACGGCTCGGAAAATCCGCCTGTGGATCTGTGTTCGTGTTTGTTCTCGGGTGCGTCGACGGCAGCGCCTTCCCGACGAGGCATCAAGACCCAGCACCCCAGCCATCAGCGCGCAGCATCAGCTCGCAGCAGTCCGAGGAGCGCCTCAATCAGATCTTCACTGTGGAGATCACCCGCAGCGGGGTCCGATACCTGCCCAGCCGTCCCCTGCCGGCAAACGCCTATCGCCCATCGACGCCTTCCGACAAGGCCGACCTGCCGGGGCCGGTCGAGCGCTACGCGAAGCTTTCGCCGGCGCTCGAGAAGCTGCTCGCCCAGGACGGTGACAGAGACAGAGCGGTCGACATCGTCGTGACCTTCACCGAGGACGTCAGGATTCCACGTTTCCCTGAGCTCGATCCCAGCCAGACCCGCGCGTCCGCGGCCAACGCAGCCAAGCTGGCCGAGATTGGAGAGCTGATATCAGGGATCCGGGCATCTCGCGCCGCCCGTTACGATGCAATCGCTCTCGAGCTTCGCCAGCGCTTCGGCGCGCGCGAGCTGGGAACCGAACGCTCGTGGCTCGTGCCATCGCTGCTCGTTCAGGCGCCTCTGAGCTCCGTGACGGCGATTTCTCAGCGGAGCGATGTGCAATACGTCGAGCCAAACAGGGCCGCTGCCTCCGTCGCCCAGACCGGAAACGACATCGTCGACGGCCGGGCGCGCGTGAATAGCGATCCTTACTTCAACTTCACCGGCGGGTTCATCGGGGTCGTCGATTCGGGTCTGCGAAACACCCACACGACCGTGTCAGCTCCCAATGTATTCGATTTTCGGCGGGACTGCATAAACGGAACAGGTAATTCGTGCACGACCGGAATGAACCTGGATCCAGACGATTCGTGCGATCACGGAACCGGAATCGTCAACATCATCTCCGGGAACAACAATCTCATGAACCCGTCTCGCGGCGTGACTCCGATAACCGTCGATACCTGGAAAATATTCTCCGGGTGCACGACCGGCTTCGCCGACGCAGCCAAGAGGGCTTTCGAAGCGGCCGTAGCGTCGGGCGATAACGTCATCAATGGATCGTTCAACTTCCCGGAAAACGAGACGGATGTGGTCGCGACCGCAGCCAATGCGGCCTTCGATGCCGGCGCCGTCGTGGTCGCGGCCGCCGGCAATGACGGTCCCGGGGCCTCCACGGTCAAAGCGCCCGGCAACGCAAAGCGGGTATTGGCGGTGGGAGCCCTCGACACGCCGTCCTTGGTGCTCGAGAGCTTCTCATCACGTGGCCCTGTCTCCGGAAACCGGATCAAGCCGGACATCGTGGCCACCGACAACATCCGGATGGCCAGCATCTCCAGCAATACCGCCCTGAAAATCGGCCTGGGTACCAGCATGGCCACGGCCTTCACCAGCGGTGCGGCCGCACTCTCGCGTAACTTCCTTCGGGGTAAGGCCGCCTCGATCAATCCCGGCGTCGTCAACGCCTTCTTGATCATGTCGGGGGGCCGTCCCAGCTTCAACAACGACGTCGGGGCTGGTTTGCTCACGTTGCCTGTCGATTCGCTCGTGTTTTCGGGGACTGTGGATGTGAGCAACAAGCAGGATGTCAACATCCAGATCGACGTCGGCCCCGTCGCCCCCAGCGTCGTCGATGCGGCGATCTGGTGGCCCGAGCCCAACGGTTCTCACAATGACATCGACCTGGCTGTCATCCGACCGGACGGCACTCAGGTCGGGAGCTTCAGTGTGCCCAGTGTGTTCGAGAAGGTTCGCATCGACACCGCCACCGCTCCCGGAGTGTGGACCGTCCGAATTCGCGGCTTCTCCGTCACTGGCACTCAGAAGGTGCAC
>JBKPRZ010000700.1:0-28292 GCA_046734815.1 Myxococcota bacterium
CCCCCGGGCCGCGAACCGGCGAACGCCCGCGCCGATGCCGGCGCTGTCGCCCAGGCGGACGACCCGGAAAACAAGGAGGAGGGCCCCGACGAGGAGGAGGACGAGGAGGCGCTGCTCAAGCGCCAGGAGCCGGACATCGCCGAGAAGGTCATCGGCGGCGACGAGCCGGAAGCGGCCCCTCCTCCCCGCCAGCCGGAGGCGGCCCGCCCCCGCGAGCCGGAGCCCGCCGCCTCCTCGACGCCGGCGGCGCGCCGGCGGGTGGCCTCCGCTCCGCCTCCACCGCCGCCCCCTCCGGCCGCCAAGCGATCCGCCCCCAAGGAACCGGCCTCGGTCCGGATCGAGAGCAAGCCGGACGGCGCGGTGATCAAGCTAGGCAATCGGGTGTTCGGCCGCGCGCCGATGAACCTGCGCTTCAACCCCGGCGTGACCTACGAGCTCACCTTCGTCAAGCAGGGCTTCGAGAGCACGCGCAAGCGCTTCACCGCCACCAGCCGCAAGGGACAGCGGGTGGCCGTCTACCTCAAGAAGAAGCCGCCCGGCAAGCGCAAGGGCTTCTTCCAGCGGCTGTTCAACGGCTGGAAGAAGTCTCGGTAGGCACCAGCCGGCCCTCTTCCAGCCGCTGGACCTTGCCGCCCAGGTTGCGCGCGAAGGTAGCGTCGTGGGTCACCGCCACCAGGGCAAGCCCACCCGCCACCAGGCTGCGCAGCAGCTCGACCAGCCGGTCGGCGCGGGCGTCGTCCAGCGCGCTGGTCGGCTCGTCCAAAAGCAACACCTCCGGGTCCATCGCCAGCGCCCGGGCGATGGCCGCCCGCTGCTGCTCGCCCCCCGACAGCTGGTGCGGGAAGGCGCTGGCCCGGTGGACCACCCCCACCTGCTCCAGCAGCTGCAGCGCCCGCGCCCGCGCCCGGTCCGGCGCGGTCCCGCGCACGAACAGCGGCCCCTCCATCACGTTCTCCAGCACCGTGCGGTTCGAGAACAGGTGCCAGCCCTGGAACACGAACCCCAGCCTCCGGCGCAGGGCCAGCACCGCCGGACGGAACCGCTCGGGCGGCTGCCGGTGGTCCACCATCACCTCGCCCAGGCTGACAGTGCCGGCGTCCGCCTGCTCCAGACCGTCCAGGCAGCGCAACAGCGTGGTCTTGCCGGTCCCCGAGGCGCCCATGATGGCGATGGCCTGGCCGGGCACCACCGACAGCGACGCCTCCTGCAGGATCATCCGCCCGCCGTGCGATTTCGAAAGTCCGGTCGCGCGCAACATGCGATCGCCTCAGGGACGGGGCCCCAGCGCCCCCTCCAGCCGCCGGGCCAGCCGCGACAGCGGATAGCTCATGGCCAGGTACAGCCCCGCGCACAGCAGCCCCGGGCCCAGCCAGCCGCCGCTGTCCACCGCGATGATCGTCATCTGCTTGGTCAGCTCGACCACGGTGATGACCGAGACCAGCGCGCTGTCTTTCAGCAGGGCGATGAAGTCGTTGGCCACGCCCGGCAGCGAGAAGCGCACCGCCTGCGGCAGCAGCACCCGCCGCAGCACCATCCGGGCGGACATGCCCAGCGCCTCGCCCGCCTCGATCTGCCCGCGCGGCACCGCCTGAAGCCCCGCCCGGTAGATCTCCGCCTCGTAGGCGGCGTAGTTGAGGCCCAGGCCCAGGATGGCCGCAGCCAGCGGATGCAGCGGGTACACCGGCGCCAGCCCGTAATACAGCACGTACAGTTGCAGCAGCGCCGGCGTCCCGCGGAACAGCTCGACGTACCCGGTGGCCATCGCCGCGGGCAGCCGCCGCCAGCCCCGCCGCGCGCTCAAACGCGTCAGCGCCAGCGCCAGCCCCAGCAGGACGGCGATGGCCATCGCCCCCACCGAGATCAGCAGGGTCAGCCCGGCGCCCTCCAGGAACAGCACCAGGTGCCGCGCGGTCAGCCGACCCGATCGCCGCGGCAGCGCCTTTCCCTCGGTATCCGCCCCCTCCACGCCAGTCGCGGGCGCCGCCCCCACGCCCCGGTCGATGGCTCGCCCGTCCGGCGTGCGGTCCAGCCGCCAGCGCGCCAGGATCTGCTGCAGGCGCCCGCTGCGCTGCAGGTCCGCCAGGGCCGCGTCGATGGCCTGGGCCAGGGTGGCGTCCTCCTTGCGGACGGCGATGGCGTAGCTGCCGGTGGCGACGTCGCCAGCGGTGCGCAGGCCCGGGCGTTGCCCGTAGCGGTCGGCGATGATGTCGTCCATCAGCACCGCCTCCAGCCGGCCCGCCTGCAGATCGCGGTAGGGCTCCTCGGTGCCCTCGTAGGGGACCCGCTGCGCCCCCGCGCTCTCTAGCAGGTCCCAGGCCAGCGTGCCGGTGAGGGTACCGACCCGCCGCCCCGCCAGGCTGGCGAGATCGGCGATGCGCCGATCGTCCGCCCGGGCGGTCAACCGCTCCGAGAAGCGAAAATACGGTCGCGACAGCCACACGCGCCGGCGGCGAGACTCGGTCACCTCCAGCCCGTTGAGCACGATGTCGATCGTGCCCCGCTCGAGGGTGGCGACCAGCAGCGGCCAGTCGTTCTGGACGAACCGCGCCTTGACGTGCAGGGCGGCGGCCAGCGCATCGGCGATCTCCACCTCGAACCCGACAAGCGTGCCCGGGTGCTGCGGGTCCTCGAAGACGTAGGGCTCGCCGCCCTGGATGTCGCCGCCCCAGCGCAACACGCCCGCCGCGCGCACCCGCGCCAGCCCATCGGCCGGCTGCGCGCGCGCGGGAGCCGCGCCCAGAGCGCTGGCGAGGGTCAGGAGGAGGACGATCGCAGCGGGCAGCCGGGGGCTAATCGCCACCCGGGTTGTATACCCCGGGCAGCCTCGGGCCGCGTGGCTCTGGCGGAGCCTCCCCGTGCCTCCGGCGGCCGCGCCGCCGGCGACGGCGACGGCCGTCCCCTCCGTCCGCGGAACCGTTCGCGCTGCGCTTCTTGGGCGACACGCTCTGCCCGGGAGGCCCACCGCCGACGCGCGGACGCGCGGACGAGGGCTGCGGCCGGCTGACCAGGGCCGGCAGCGACACCGGCTTGCTGGGCATCCACTCGATGTACGGCCGGATGTTCGCGTCGCGCACCGCCGCCCAGCTGCTCTCGAAGTCCACCTCGGTGGGCAAGCTCGCGCCGTCGGGCGCTTGCTCGGCCGCCTCCAGCAGGCTGCGCCAGCTGGCCGTCTCCTCGCCGTCGACAACGGCGTCGCCGGCCAGCGGGTGCCCGGCCTCGGGCGCCTCCAGCAGCGCGCGTTCGTCGAAGGTCGCCTCGCTGTCGGGCGCCGGTCCGACCGCCATCGGGACCAGCGGCGGCGGCAGCTCGGGGATCGGGGTCGTGGGCTGCCGCCGCTGCGGCGGCGGCGGAGCCTGCACCGGCGTGCGCCGATCGCTGGGCTTCTCGCCGCGCTTGCGGCGGCGCTTGCGGGCGTGAAAATCGGTGGCCGCGTGCAGATCGTGCCGCTGGTCGGCCGAGCCGGGATCGAACACCTCGCTGTCCAGGCCGGCGCACGAATCGCAGTGCCCGCACAGTTCGCCGGTGGGCTCGCCGAAATATTCGCGCAGCATCTGCACCCGGCAGCGCTGCGTGTTCATGTACTTCAGCAGGTCGTTCAGCCGCCGCCGGTCCGAGATCCGCCGCGCCTCGAACACCGAGGCGGCCTTGTCGATCTGCTCGCGGGTGGGCCGGGGCTCGACGCCCATCCAGCGGGCGGCGCGCACCTCCTGCGCCACCCCCATGCCCTCCAGGACCGACAGCACGACCCGCACCCGCCGCTCGGGCAGAGCCAGCGACAGAGCCAGGTCCCGCACCGAGACCTCCTTGCCCTCGTCGCTCCAGGCGTAAAGACCGTCGGCCACCATGCGGGCCTGGGTCTTGGTGGGATGCGCTTCCTTGAGGAAGTGCTCCTGGATGGCGATGTCGTCGGGCTGGAACAGCAGCACGCAGCGGGCGGGCTTGCCGTCGCGGCCCGCGCGCCCCGCCTCCTGGACGTAGGCCTCGGGGGAACCCGGCATCTGGTAGTGGATGATGTAGCGGATGTCCGGCTTGTCGATGCCCAGACCGAAGGCGTTGGTCGCGATCATGACCACCTTGCGACCGGAAGCCATGAAGGCGGCTTGCGCCTTTTCCCGCTCGTCCGTGGTCATCTTGCCGTTGTAGCGCTCGACCGGGATCTTCCCGTGCCTGAGCGCCACGTACAGGTCGTCGACCGCCCGCACGGTGGCGCAGTAGACGATGCCCGGGCGCCGCAGCCGCTGGATCAGCTTGCCCAGCACCCGCAGCTTGTCCGCCTCACCCGCCACCTTTCGCACGTCGAAGGCGAGGTTGGGGCGGTGGAAGGACACCCGCACGACCTTGGTGTCCTTCATGCCCAGCTGGGCGACGACGTCGTCGCCGACCGCCGGCGTGGCGGTGGCGGTCAAGGCCAGGATCGGCGGCCGGCCCAGTACCTGGGCGGCCCGTCGCAGGCCGAGGTACGACGGCCGGAAGTCGTGTCCCCACTGGGACACGCAGTGGGCCTCGTCGACCGCGAACAGCGAGAACTTCACCCCCTCGAGGGTTTCCTGCACCGATGGGGAACAGACCGACTCCGGCGTGATGAACACCAGCCGCGTCTTGCCCTCCCGCACCGCCTCGAGGTCGGCGGCCCGCTCCTTGGCGGTGCGCGTCGAATCGATGCGCGCCACCGGGACGCCCAGCTTCGTCAGCTTGAGGTACTGGTCCTCGATCAGGGCGAGCAGAGGCGAGACCACCAGGGTTGGCCCCGGCAGCACCAGCGAGGGCAACTGGTAAGTCATCGACTTACCGCTGCCGGTGGGCTGGACCGCCAGGGTGTCCTGGCCGGCCAGCACGGCCTCCATGATCGGCGCCTGCCCGGGCCTCAGGTGACGGAAGCCGAAGACCTCCCGCAACTTCACCAGCGCGGCCGCGAGGGCCGGCGAGGGAGGTGCTTCGTCTTCCTCGGGATGAGCCGCCGCTGTCGGGCGGATCACCGGCACGACCATCCCCGTGCCTTGGGGCGGTCCTGGCGTGTTCGCGGCCTCCGTATCCTCCGTCCTGCGGATGACGAGCGTAGGCTCGTCGGATGCAGCATCAGGCCCAGAATCGTCGGAAGCGGCGACCGACGCCGCTTTCCAGCGCGTGTCGGTACTCAGTCGTTACTCCTAGGATGTTTGCATGTCCGGGGTAGACGGCGGCTTCAGCTGCAACGTCCCACCCTCGAAATCCGGCTCGGTCGCGAACCATTCCGACCGAGGAAGCGCTCCGCAGGGATCAGGTACCCGCAAAGAGGGGAGCGCTTCCCAGGAAGTTAGCACAACCTGGACCGGTGCAAAGACTATTCAACGCGAAAAATCGGCGACGCGCCCGCCGCCCTCGTCGGTGACGGGCGGCCCGCCCGTGTGGGTCGGGAGGCTGCGGTGGCACGCGTCATGCGTTGCGCGAGCGCATGACCGCCCTCCTGTCCTGGATTCCGGACGACCGCCCCCGCGAACGATTGAGCGCCCAGGGGCCGCACAGTCTCTCGGATGCCGAGCTCCTGGCCCTGCTGCTGGGGAGCGGGCGGCCGGGGCTGAACGCTGTCGACATGGCCCAGGCGATCCTGACTGCGGTGGGCGGCCTGGCTGGCCTGGCCCAGGCCACCGGACCGGAGTTGCGCCAGCACCCCGGTATCGGCGCTGCCCGCGCAGCGGTGATCCAGGCCGCCCTCGAGCTCGGACGGCGCGTGTCCGGAAGCCGGCCCGAGCGCGGCCGGCGCCTGGCCGCGGCCGCCGATCTCTGGTCGCATTACCGGGCCCGCCTGTCGTTTGCCCCATCAGAGGAGTTCTGGGTGATCGGTGTGGACGTCCGTCACCGGGTGGTGCTCGAGGCCTGCATCGCCCGCGGCTCGCTCACCGGGGTCGAGGTGCATCCGCGCGAGGTGTTCCGGCCGCTCATCCGCGCCTCGGCCGCGGCGGCCTTGCTGTGCCACAACCACCCCAGTGGTGATCCTTCGCCCTCGCGCCAGGACCTGGAGCTCACCGCCCGCCTGAAGGAGGTGGGCGAGCTGTGCGGGATCGCGATCCTCGATCACGTGGTGGTGGCAGCCGAGGGGTACACCAGCCTGGCCGAGCGAGGTTGGCTATGAAGCGGCTATGAAGCAGGCTGTGAAGCCGGTCGTGACGGCGCGGGTCCGGGCCGCGCAATTCAGGTAAACTCGCGATGACCAATGACCGGATACACACCCGCTTCACCCGCTCTCCGGTGCACTCTCTCCCGGGTCGCGCTCGCCGCCGCCGGGCTGATACTGGCCGCGGCGCCCGCCTGGGCCGGCGACCTGCAGGTGGTCCCGCCCCGCTCGCTGGGCATGGGCGGTTCGTTGCGTGGCATGGCCGCTGGCGGCGGAGCCCTCATGCTCAACCCCTCGGGGATATCGCTCGCGCGCAGCTACGTGGTCGAGGGCTCGTACCAGTACCTGAACCGCGAGCAAGGACACCTGGGCCACGTCTCGATCGTCGACTCGACCTCGGGATTCAACGTGGGCGGCGGCGTCTATTACACGTATGCGACCGCCTCGCCCGACCCGGCCGCCGACACCGGCCGGCACGAAGCGGGCGGGGCCCTCTCCTTCCCTTTCGGTGACAAGGTCTCGGTGGGCGGAACTCTGCGCTACGTGCGCGCGCGCCGGGGAGCCACCCGGACCAGCGGCCTGACCTTCGACGCCGGGATGACCGTGAGGCCGGTCCCGATCCTCACGCTGGGGGTTGTGGGCTACGGGCTGCACGATCTGCACGACGCCCAGGTGCCGCGGGCGGTGGGCGGAGGGATCGCCCTGGCCCCGACGGAACAGCTGCTCATCGCCGTGGATGGCCTGTTCGACTCCCGGACCTCGGAAGCGGCCCAGGGCAAGAGCCTCAGCGTGTTCGGGGGCGTCGAATACACCTGGGCCTCCCGGGTGGCCTTCCGGCTGGGAGGTGGTCGGGGGGGCGCCGATGTACGCACCTTCGGGACCGCCGGCGCCTCTCTGCTGTCCGAGATCGGGGCGCTGGACCTGGCCGCCCGGACAGACCTGTCCGGCAGCGACAAGGAGGTCTTCATCGGGCTGGCCGGCCGGCTCTTCGTGCCCTCGCCGTGAGCCACCCCGGCGGTGCCGCGCGACGCGGGAACCTTTGGTCCGCCCCGGCTGTCTGCAAGATGTGCTGGCCAGCCTCGCGCGCCGCGCCCAGGGCCGAGTCCGCGTCGCTGCGCCGATGAGCCTGGCCGAACGGCTCTTCGTGGCGCGGCTGCGCGCTCGCGAGGAGCGCGCCTTCGAGGAGCTGGTCATCCGCTACGGCGACCGGGTGTTCAACCTGGTGCTGCGCCTTGTGAGCGACCGCGCCGAGGCGGAGGACATCGCGCAGGAAGTGTTCGTGACCGTGTTCAAGAGCATCGAGACGTTTCGCGGGGAAGCGAAGCTGTCCACGTGGCTGCTGCGGATCGCCGCCAACCACGCCAAGAACCGCATCAAGTACCTGGCCCGGCGGGCCAGCGACGGGGGCGGGCTGGACGGCGCGCCAGAATCGGCGATGGCCGACCTGGGCAAGGCCACCTTGCACGGGCACGTGCGGGGTCCCGACGACGTGCTCGAGGCGGTGGAGCGGGGCAGCGCCATCGAACGGGCCATCGCCGGGCTGGACGAGGACCAGCGCCTGGTGGTCATCCTGCGTGACGTCGAGGAGCTGTCCTACGAGGAGATCTGCGAGGTCACCGGTCTGCCCGAGGGCACGGTGAAATCGCGCTTGCACCGGGCGCGGCTGCAGCTCAAGCAATGGCTGGGGTCCGAGCCGTGACCGAAGAGCCACACGCCCGCTTCGAAGAGCAGTTCTCGTCTTACCTGGAGGGCGACCTGCCCGAGGCCGAGCGGCGCGCCCTGGACGAGCACCTGCGCGGCTGTTCCACCTGCACCGCGCAGCTGGCGGTCTTCCGCCAGACGCTGGGCAGGCTGGGCGGGCTGCGCCAGAAGGCGCCTCACAGCTTCCTCGCCGGCATCGAGGCCCAGATCCGCGATCGGTCGGGCGGGCGCTTCTTCGCGCGCCGGCGGTTGCTGTTCGGTCGGCTGCCCTTCGAGTGGCTGTCTCTGGTGATGATCCTGGCGATGCTGGTCTATTACGTGATCACCCAGCACGCCGCGCCCACCCAGGTCTCGCCCGCTCCCTGACCGCCTATTCGACGTGGGCGAACAGCACCTTGAGGTACTGGCCCTCCTCGAAACCGGGGGGCAGCGGGTGGTCGGCGCCCGGGCCGCCCCGCTCCAGGACGCGCACCTGGCGGCCGGCCTGCTTGGCCCCCCCGGCGACGATGCGTTCGAAGTCGGTGGCGCTCACGTTCTGCGAGCACGAGCAGGTCACCAGGATGGCGCCCGGCGCGCAGGCCCCCAGCGCCAGTGCGTTCAGGCGCTCGTAACCCTTGCGGGCGGCCTCTAGATCCTTGCGGGCGCGGGCGAACTTGGGCGGATCGATCACCACCAGGTCGAACGAGCGCGGGGTGGCGGTCTCCAGGAAGCGGAAAGCGTCTCCCTCCACCGCGCGCACCGACAGCTGGTTGGCGGCGGCGTGCGCCTCGATGCGCCCGACCGCGCGGGCCGAGCTGTCGACCGCCACCACCTCCGCCGCCCCGCCGCGCGCGGCCTGCAGCGCGAACCCGCCGGCGTACGAATACACGTCCAGCACCCGCGCACCGCGGGCCAGCTGACCGACCCGCATCCGGCTGGGCCGCTGGTCCAGGAACATGCCGGTCTTCTGGCCCGACAGCGGCTCGACCTCCAGGGACAGGCCATCCTCGGAGCAGGCCACCGCGATCGCGCTCTTGCCCCGCACCACCCGCGACTGGGCGACGAACCCCTCCACCTCGGCGTAGCTGGTGGCGGCCACCTCGAAGATCGACGCCGGCGACAGCACCTCCGCCAGCAGGTCGAACAGCAGCTCGCGCCGGGCCGCCATGCCCAAAGTGGTGACCTGCACGACCGCGGCCTCGCCGAACACGTCCACCACCAGGCCGGGCAGATCGTCGCCCTCGCTGTTGACCAGCCGGTAGGCGGAGGTGGCCTGGTTCGGCAGGCCGACCCGGGCCCGGACCGCCCGCGCCTGCTGCAGCCGGCGGCCGAGGAACGCGCGATCCACCGGCTCGTCGGCGCGGGTCAGCAGCCGCACCGGGATCTGCGAGCGCGGGTTCCATATCCCCCGCCCGATGAAGCGCCCGTCGTGATCGCTCACGGACACGACATCACCGGGCTGGGCCTGGCCCTCCAGACGATCGACCGCGTTGCCGTACACCCACGGGTGCCCGAACCACAGGGGGCGGGCCCGCCCGCGGCGCAGCACCACCCGCGACCCGGTGTCGTCGGGAAGCGGGTCGGTCGATTCGATCTTGCTCGTCATCCGAGGCAGTATAGGGGCAATGCCAATCGGGCTGTCGTACGGGCTCTTCGTGGTTCTGCCGGGCCTGTTGCTCGCCCAGGCCGAGCCCGCGCCGCCCGAGCCCAAACCGCCCGCGCCCGCACCCATTGCGCCGGCGCCGCCGCCCGAGACCCCCGCACCCCCGGCATATTTCATCGGCCTGGGCATCGGCGGCGGGCACCGCCTGGCCACCGAGGGCGAGCCGCTGCAGCCGACCTACGGCATGTCGGTCGCCTCGCTGTTCGGACGCCGGTACGCTTCGCTGGCGCTGGGGCCGGTGACCCTGGACCTGGGCGCGGCCGTTCACTTCGATTACCAGCGCTACGTGCGCACGGTGAACATCCCCATCGTCCGCGGGGGCGTGCCCGGCACCTACGAGGATCTGCGCAGCCTGAGCTACTACGAGTTCAGCGCCCTGCAAACCCTGGCCTTGCCGCTGGGGCCGCTGCGGCTGCTGGCAGCGGTGGGCGCGGGGCTGGCCCTCGGGCACTTTTCCACGCTGGAGCCGGCCTTGCGGCCGGGCGAGGCGCGCATGGTCCGCCCGCTGGTCCGCGGCAGCCTGGGCGCCGATGTGCAGGTGGGCTCGCAGGGCGGGCGGCTGGGGGTGGGCATCAGCATGGCGGTGCCGCTGTTCGAGCCCACGTTCAGCACCGCCATGGGCCAGCGGCTGCAGGTGTTCGGCGATCGCCTGTCGGCCAACGTCATCTATTCGTACGCCTTCTGAAAGCAGCCCGTGGCCGCATCCGCCGACCTGCTCGCACGCAGCTTCATCGTGGTAGCCGGAAAGGGCGGCGTCGGCCGCACCACCGTATCGGCGGCGCTGGCCCGGGCCGCGGCCCGGCGCGGCCGCCGCGTGCTGCTGGCGCAGATGGATTCGCCCGAACGCCTCACCCGGCTGCTGGGGGCCGAACGCGCGGTGGGCCCTGAGATCGTCCGGGTCGGCGACAACCTCGAGGCAGTCAACATGACCGCCAAGAGCGCCCTTCACGAATACGCGCTGATGGTGCTGCGCTACGAGACGCTGTACCGGGCGCTGTTCGAGAACCGGGCCGTGCGCGGTTTTCTGGGCGCCATCCCCGGCCTCGATTCCTACGCCATGCTGGGCAAGGCCTGGTGGCACACCACCCTGCTCGAGCACGGCCGTCCCCGATACGACCTGGTCATCGTCGACGGGCCGGCCTCGGGGCACGCGATCCGCATGCTCACCATCCCGCAGGCCATCCTGGACGCCGTCCCCAAGGGCCCGCTGGCGCGGGACGCGGCTGCCATGCGGACGCTGTTCACCGATCCGGCGCGGGCCGCCTTCCTGATCGTCACCCTGGCCGAGGACCTGCCCGCCCGGGAGACCTCCGTGCTGGCCCGCCAGGTGCGCGACCAGCTGGGCATGCCGCTGGGACCGCTGGTGGTCAACGCCGTGCCCTCGCCGCTGTTCGCCGCCCCGGCGCTGGGGCAGTTGCTGGACGCCCTGCCCGCCTCGGTGAACGCGGACCGCGCCCTGGGCACGACCGTGTCGGGCGCCCGCCTGCTGCGCGAGTGGCGGCAAGACGCCGAGCAGGTGCTGGCCCGTCTGCGGACCGATCCGGGCCTGCCGATGATCGAGCTGCCCCGCCTGCCCACCAGCGACCTGGGCCCGACCGAGATCGACGAGCTGGGCGAGGTGATGGTCAGCTGAGGGCGGTCACTCTCTCAATCGACGACCGCGAGCTCCTCGCCCCCCTCCACCGCCGCCCCCTCGTTGACCCGGATCTCGCGCAGCTGCCCCTCGCGGGTGGCGCGGACCTCGTTTTCCATCTTCATCGCCTCGATCACCAGGACCCCCTGCCCGGCCTTGATCGCGTCGCCCACGCGGGCCAGCAGCTTGACCACGCGCCCGGCCATGGGCGCGCGCAGCACGCTGGGGCCCCGCGCGCGGCCGGCGACCGCCGCCACCTCGGGCACCTCCTCGAGGCGGGCATCGGCCACCTCCGCCAGCATTGCCTCGCCGCGCACGGTGACGGTCAGCTTGTCGCCCTGGCGGTCCACCTCGGCGGTGACCACCCGGGTGCCGTCCAGCCAGCCGTAACGGCCGCCTCCCAGCGGCCGCACCTCCAGAGGGCGTTCGTGTCCCTCCACGGTGACGGTCAGCTGCCCGTCACCTGTCTCTGCCTGTCTTTCGACCTGGACGGTCCGCTTCTCGCCGCCGACCGTGACCGCGTAGCGCACCATCGCCCGACGCCCTGGTCGCCCGGCGCGGTCAGCCTTCGATGAAGCTCTTCAGCCGCTTGGACCGGGAGGGATGGCGGAGCTTGCGCAGCGCCTTGGCCTCGATCTGGCGGATGCGCTCGCGCGTCACCTCGAAGTCCTGACCCACCTCTTCCAGGGTGTGGTCGGACTTCTCGCCGATGCCGAACCGCATGCGCAGCACCTTCTCCTCGCGCGGGGTCAAGGTGGCCAGCACCTTGCGCGTCTGCTCGGCCAGGTTCATCGAGATGACCGCGTCGGCCGGCGAGACCACGCTCTTGTCCTCGATGAAGTCGCCCAGGTGCGAGTCTTCTTCCTCGCCGATGGGCGTCTCCAGCGAGATCGGCTCCTTGGCGATCTTGAGGACCTTGCGGACCTTGTCGAGCGGCAGCTCCATCTTCTCGGCGATCTCTTCCGGGGTGGGCTCGCGGCCCAGCTCCTGCACCAGGTAACGGCTGGTGCGGATCAGCTTGTTGATGGTCTCGATCATGTGCACCGGGATGCGGATGGTGCGGGCCTGGTCGGCGATGGCGCGGGTGATGGCCTGGCGGATCCACCAGGTCGCGTAAGTCGAGAACTTGTAGCCGCGCTTGTACTCGAACTTGTCCACCGCCTTCATCAGGCCGATGTTGCCCTCCTGGATCAGGTCCAGGAACTGCAGGCCGCGGTTGGTGTATTTCTTGGCGATCGACACCACCAGGCGGAGGTTGGCCTCCACCAGCTCGGCCTTGGCGATCTCGGCAGCGCGCTCGCCGTCCTGCACCTCGCGCACGGTCTCGCGCAGCACGGTCTCGGACAGCCCCGCCTCCTCCTCGACCATCTTGATCTTGCGCTGGCCGTTGGCCACCACCTTGGCCAGCTCTTCCAGCTCCTCGGCGCGGATGCCCAGCTTCTTTTCCACCGCCCGCTGCCGCACCGCCGAGCCACGGATCTCCCGCAGGGTCTTGCGGAACTCGCGCAGGCTCATGCCCGAGCGCGACTCGCAGTCGACCACCTCGCGGTTGGCCGCCTCGATGCGGGTCACGTAGGACTTCAACCGGGCCACGATCCGGTCGATCTGCTTCTTGTTCAGGCGCAGCTCCTGCAGCGCCTCGAACATCTCGGTCTTGAGGTTGTTGAGCTCGTTCTTGGCCCGCTTGCGGGCGGCCTCCGACGAGCTGCGGGCGGCGATCTTCTCCTCGACCTTCTCCGCCTCCTTGTGCAGGCGGCGGACCTTGTCGATCACCTTGCACACCCGCTCGATGTGCCACTGCTCGTCGAACTCGGCGTCTTCCTCGTCCGCGTCCTTGACGACGTCCTTGACCCGGACCTTCATCTTGCGGAGCTTGTCGCCGAGGTCGAGGATCTCCTGGATCGCCACCGCGCAGTTGAGCACCACCTGCAGCACACGGCGCTCGCCGTCCTCGATCCGCTTGGCGATCTCCACCTCGCCTTCGCGGGTCAGCAGCGAGACCGAGCCCATCTTGCGCAGGTACATGCGCACGGGGTCGTTGGTCTTGGAGTAGCCATCCTCCTCCTCCTCCGCCTCGTCCTCCTTCTCGCTGGCGCTGGCCTGCTCGGGCTCCTCCTCCTCCTCACCGGGCGCCCGCTTCTCGCTGACCTTGACCTGGGTGGCCGAGTCGACCACCTCGATCCCCTCGCCGCCCAGGGTCGACAGCCAGTCGTCGATCTGGTCTGAGGAGACGATGTTCTCCGGCATGTGGTCGTTGATCTCGTCGTAGGTCAGGAAGCCCTTGGCCTTCCCGATCGAGATCAGCTCCCGCTTCTTCTTCTCGCTCTCCTTGCTGGAGGCCTGCCGCTTGGGCGCCGGAGGGGTCTCGCCGGCATCGTCGTCGTCGTCGTCCATCTCGTCGCCCAGAGTCTCTTCGGTATCCTCAATCATCGTCTTACGGCCTCGCCAGCGCCTGGGAGAGTCCCAGCTTGGTTCGAATCAGCTCGATCTCCCTCTGCGACATCGCCCGCACCGCCGCCTCGTCTCCGCTTTGCCGGGCTTTCTCCAGAGCGGATTTGGTGGCGACGATCTCCTCCTCGAGTCGAGCCCGCTCGAGGCGTAGAATCAGGGACCGCAAAGTCTTCTCGTCGTTCCGGAGGCCCTCGAAGCGGCCGTCCATCAACGCGGCCGATACGGCCTCGCGCACGTCCGACGCCCCGCCGTCCAGCCACGCGGCGACATCGAAATGCCCGCCTGTCGTCGTCGACAGCTGCAGCTGTTCGAGGGCGGTGCGGGCCATCGGCCGCAACCCCGGATCGGTGAGCAGCTCCTCCACCCGGCGCGCGCCGGGCAGCCGGGCCAGGTCCGGCTTGCAGACCAGCAGGGCCAGCGCCTCCAGCTGGTCGCGAGGCGGATCCCGCCGCGCGGCCGGGGCGGCCGCGGGCGGAGCGTCGCCTGGACGGCCACGGTCCGGCCGGCCAGGGGAGCTGGAACCCCGGACGACGCGCCAGACCTGATTGGGGGTCAGGCCGAAGGTGCTGGCCAGCCGCCCCACGTAAAGTTCCCGCGCGGTTTGATCACGCACCTGCGCCAGGACCGGGGCCACCTCTTCCAACGCCTTCATTCGGTCGGGAATAGTGGCTTCCGTGGTGCGGGCCAGGTCATCGATGAGCTGTTCGACCACCGGCCGGGCGCCATCCACGAGTTTACGGAAGGCAGCAGCGCCTTCCCGACGCACGAAGTCGTCAGGATCCGAGCCGGTCGGCAGGCGTGCAATGCGACCATCCACATTGGCTTCAACGAACAACGGCACCGCCTTTCGCGCGGCCCGCTCGCCGGCCTCGTCGCCATCGAAGACCAGCACGACGCGATCGGCCATCCGTCCCAGCTGAGCGACGTGCTCGGGCGACAGCGCCGTCCCCATGGGAGCCACGGCTTCCCGGAGGTCGGCCTCGTGCAGACTCAATACGTCGAAGTTGCCCTCGACCACGATGGCCACACCGCCGCGCCGGATCGGGTCCAGCGCCGCGTGCAACCCGTAGAGCAGGTCCTTCTTGTGGAACAGGGGCGAGTCCGGCGAGTTGAGGTACTTGCGATCCTTGGCCTCGGGATCGAGCAGCCGCGAGGAGAAGCCGGCGGGGCGCTTTTGCCGATCCAGCACCGGCAACATCACCCGGTCGCGAAAGAAGTCGTAACGCCCGCGCTCGCTCACCCCCACCAACCCCAGCCGTTCCGCGGTGGTCGGGGCGACCCCCTTGGCAGCGAGGTGCCGCCCCAGCGATTCGCCGGGCGGCGCGTATCCGATGCGGAACAGGTCGATCACGTTGGCGGAGATACCCCGACTGGCCAGGTAGTCGCGGGCGGCGGTCCCCGCCGATGAACGCAACTGGTCCTGGTAGTAGCTTGTTGCCAGCTCCGCCGCCCGTAACAAACGTTCGCGCTCGGACTCCGCCTCTGCCAGCGCCTGGCGCTCGGCCGGCGACAGCTTCTTCTCGGGCAGCTCCACGCCGACGTCCCGCGCCAGGTCGCGCAGAACCTCGGCGAACGAGCGCTGCTCCATCTTCGTCACGAAGCCGAACACATCACCTTTCTCCCCACATCCGAAGCAATGAAAGAACTGCCGGGACTCGTGCACGTGAAAGGATGGTGTTTTCTCGACGTGAAACGGACACAACCCCTTCCAGCTCACCGGCCCCGCGCGCCTCAGCTCGACGTGCCGCTTGACGATCTCCACGATGTTGGTGCGCTCACGGATTTCGTCAATTTTCTCGCGAGGTAGTAAGGGCACAATGTGACCCACGCCGATTTTACGGGCCGACCTTTAATAGCTCAGCTCCGGCGGCAGTCAAGCGAAACGACGCCCCAGGCTGCAAAAGCCCAGGGTTCAGAATACTCCCCCATTTCCAATAGTTAGCAGGCTAACCCCGGACCCCGGGACGCCCCTGGCCGAGCGGGTAGGCGCGAAATCTACTGCCCGGTGTTATTGCACCGGGGCCACGGCCCACGTCGTTGCACCAGGGCTTACTGTCCCTCTCCGCCCTGCAGCTGAATCTCGTCGGAGCGGCGGATGATGATGAACTCGACCCGCCGGTTCTGGCTCCAGCAGGTCTCGTTGTGCTGGGTGCACAGCGGCTTGCTCTCGCCGTAGCCGCGCGCGCGCAGCCGCTCCGGCTCGACCCCGCGTTCTTCCAGCGCCTTGCGCACCGACTGCGAGCGCGCCTCGGTCAGCTGCAGGTTGTAGTCGTCGCTGGCGCGTTCGTCGGCGTGGCCCTGGATCTCGATCAGCTGCAGCTGCGGGTTGCCTTTGATCGTGGCGGCGATCGCGTCCAGCAGCGGGAAGGAGATGGGCTTGATGTCCGCCTTGTCGGTCTCGAAGTAGATCTTGTCGAGGATCTCGATCTTGCCCTTGCGGACGATGACCCGCCCCTTGTCCGGGCAGCCGTCGTCGTCGTCGAGGCCGTTGTAGGTCTCGGGCTCGTTCGGGCACTTGTCGTTGACGTCCAGGATCCGGTCCTTGTCGTTGTCCGGATCGGGGCAGCCGTCCTTGTCCTCGAAGCCGTCCTTGTCTTCGGGATCGTTGGGGCACAGGTCGTCGACGTCGAGAATGCCGTCCTTGTCGTTGTCCGGATCAGGGCAGCCGTCCTCGTCCTCGAAGCCGTCCTTGTCTTCGGGATCATCCGGGCACTTGTCGACGTCGTCGGGAATGCCGTCGCCGTCGCGGTCGTTCTGGGTGGTGTCGGGGCAGCCGTCCTCGTCCTGGAAGCCGTTGCGGGTCTCCGGATCGTTGGGACACTTGTCGTCGATGTCGAGGATGCCGTCGCGGTCGTTGTCCGGCTCGGGACAGCCGTCTTCGTCCTCGAAGTCGTCGAAGTCTTCGGGGTCGTCGGGGCACAGGTCGACGTCGTCCTTGTAACCGTCGTGGTCGCGGTCGCCGATCGACGGCTCGAAGATGAAGCCCACGAACAGCCGGCCGCCCTTGGCCCGCCCGTAGCTGCCCATGAAGCCGTAGCCGCCGCCGGCCTCGAAGAACGAGTTGCGGGCCAGGTACAGCTTGATGCCGGCGATGCCCTCCATGCCCGGCTTCATCGACTTGCCAGTGGGCAGGTCCTTGCTGTCGGACATGCCGGTGAACGAATAGACCTCGCTGACGACGTCGAACTTGCCCGGCACCACCCCGAACGACAGGCCCAGGCCGGCCAGCAGCTCGTTGCCGACCTGGATGCCCTGGTTGGTGTTCATGGGCATGTCGTTCACCCGCCGCCAGAAGTTCGGCTCGCTCTCGGTGAACTGCGACGTGCCGCCGGTGCGGATGCGCGCGCCGACGTTGAGGGCGGCGCGGAACCAGCCCAGGCGCCCGAGCTCGGTATCCACCACCGCGGTCGGCTGGAGGATCAGCTTGCCCTCGCCGAAGAAGCTGTTCTTGTCCCCGCTCTGGATGACGATGCTGGGGATGATGGAGAACCCGAGCTTGTTGCGGCTGGCGTTCGACAGCCGGAGCTTGGGGTGGATCACCAGGTCGCCCAGCCCCTGGGCGTCGAACTTGTAGTTGCGGTCGTCGTTGGTGCCCGGCATCCGCGGATCGGAGGGCTGGGCCTGGCCCGAAAGGATGCTGACCGGAACCACCAGCCCCAGCTGCAGACCGATCTGGCGCCGGGCGAACACACCCACCGCGCCCTGGAACGAGGAGGTGATCAGGTTTTGCAGCTGCCAGGTGGAGGTGGTGCCCCCGCTGGTGCTGCTGAACTCGAGGGGGTCACGCGCCCAGGTGCTGACCAGGCCGAAGGAGAACTCCTTGGGGCCGAGTATCTGGGAGGCGTTCAGGGTTATGAACCCCTTCGAGTCCACGCCGGGACGGAACACCTGCAGGTCGACGCCGGCGTTGCGCAGCTTCCCGACTTCCTGGGCCTGCACCTGCGCAGGCCGGACCAGTCCCAGGCACAGCAGCAGCGCCGGGCCGATGGGAAGCAAACGTCGCAAAGACATAACTGGGCTCATGAACCTCTCTCCAACCGTGATCGAGGGCGACACGCGACAGGGCCTCGAGCATCGAAAACCGCGAGCGGAGCGCCGGTTTTATACCGGCGTGTAAATCCCTGTCAAAACCGAAGCGTGGCCGCACCCGCGCTATCCTACCCTCGCATTCATGCTCGCCCTTGCCTGCCGCCTCCGCCCGCCCGAAGATCTTGGACCAGATCGCATCGTCCGTCTGGCCGGTGAGGCCGGCTACGAGGGTCTGGCCGTGGACGCCAGCGCCACGCTGTCGATGCTAGCGCTTCTGGCCCGGCACGCGTTGCGGGCGGGGCTGTCGATCGCCAGCCTGCTCTGTCCGTTGCCGGAGGTGGTGCTGGCGCGAGGTAAGCGTCTGCCTCACCTGTCGGCGGTCGACGTGCAGGAGCGGCTGAGCGCGGTCAAGCTGGCGGTGCAGGCGGTGGAAGCCGGCGGCTCGCTGGGCGTGCCGGTGTTCAACGTCGATCTCGGCACCGTGGCGCTGGAGGCGCGCGAGCCAGACCTGCGGCTGGCCTTCGCCCGCCGGCAGATGGAGCGCGGCCAGATCGGCTGGGAGCTGCTGCGCACGGCCCTGGACGAACGGCGCGCCCGGGGAGCGACCCTGCTGGACGCCTGCCGGGCGGCGCTGGAGCCGCTGCTGGCGGTGGCCGAACGCGCCGGTGCCCAGCTGGCGCTGCCGGTGGCGGCCACGCCCTGGCAGGTGCCCAGCCCGCGCGAAGCGCAGATCCTGCTGCAGGAGTTCGCGGGCGCGCCGCTGGGGATCGCGCTGGCGCCCGGGCGCTGGGCGGTGCTGGAAGCGCTGAGGCTGCCCCGGGCCGCCGAACGCTGGCAGGAGCTGGCGCGCGCCGCCCGCCTGCTGTGGGTCAGCGACTGCGTGGGCCTGGACGCGGACTTCCTGTGGGGTCTGGGGGAGCTGGATCCGGAGCGAGCCCGGCACTGGCCGGCCAAGGTGCCCACCGTGGTGACCGGCCTCCCCGACTCCACCATCAAAGAGGTCCAGCGCGCCCGCCGCCGCCTGCAGGAGCAGCAGCGGCCGACGCAGGAACATCCGGCCTAGTCGAGCTCGTTCAGCGAGATCTGGAAGAAGCCAGAAAATTTCTCGCTTTCTGCGTTCGTAGCCAGGCTTGCCTGGCGGAGACACACGGCAATTTCCACCCGCAATCCACCTGGCCCTGTCCCTCTGGGGGAGAGGGCTCGGGGGAGGGGGCGCGGGTCTGCCCGCGCCCTCTTCCCCGGCAGGCCGTCAGGCCTGCAGCAATTCGGTCAGCTGCTTGGTTATGCCGTTGCGGATGCTGCCGGCCATGGGGGTGAGCAGGAAGCCGAGCTCGACGTCGACGTGCAGCCGCGAGGGCTCGACCGCCACGCGGGCCTCCAGCCCCTTGCGCGAGACGATCAGGTTGCTGTCGTTCTCCCAGCGGCAGGTGGCGCCGTAGTCCTTCTCCAGCTTGGCGGTTGCCCGGCCGAGACGCTGACGGACGTCATCGGTGGGCAGCGCGTGGGGAATGTCGACCTCGAACTTGGGCATCGCCACCGGTTTGTAGCATAAAGCGTAACGACGCGAGACCTTGACCAGCGCGGCAAACGGGGTCTATAGAGTCGCCCCATGCCACTGGTCTTCGAGGAAGTACACGCCGCGCCGGACCCCAAGAAGGTCAACGAGGAGTGGTTCCTGCTCGCCAACCAGAGCGCCACCCCGGTCAGCACCCGCGGGCTGGCGGTGATCGTGTCCCGCCCCGGTAAACGGGGCTCGGTCATGGGGCACATCGACCCGGGATTCATGCTTCAGCCGGGCGAGCGGATCATCGTGGTCAGCGGGATCCCCGGCAAGAAGTCCCAGGGCGATCCACCCGAGAAGGAGGGCCTGCGCGTCTACCCGCTGATGCAGCGGGAGGTCCTGCTCAAGGGCAGCGGCACCATCGTCCGGCTGGTCCTCAACCAGGTGGACGTGGCCAAGGTGGTCTTCGACAAGGAGAGCCCGAACGGGGTCAGCAAGGAGCCGGCCAAGACCTGACCGGCCGGCAAAGCGACCAGCGGGCCACGGCGGCCGCCGCCGGTCAGACCTCCAGGATCTCGGCCTCCTTCTTGGCCGTGATGTCGTCGGTCTTCGAGACGGCGGCGTCGGTGGCGTCCTGAACCTTCTTCAGGCCGGCCTTCTCCTCGTCTTCGGTGATCGTCTTTTCCTTCAGGAAGTCCTTGAGCATCTCGTTGGCGTCGCGCCGATGACCCCGCAGCGCCACCTTGGCCTCCTCGGCCATCTTCTTGACCACCTTGACCAGATCCTTGCGTCGCTCCTCGGTCAGCGCCGGCATCGGCACGCGCACGATCTCGCCGTCCGAGCTGGGGTTCAGTCCCAGCTGGGCGGCGCGGATGGCCTTCTCGATCTCGGGGATCAGGCTCTTTTCCCAGGGCTTGATGGTGATGAGACGGGCGTCGGGCACGTTCAGCGACGCCACCTGATTCAGCGGCGTGGGCGTGCCGTAGTAGTCGACCTTGATGCCGTCGAGGACGCCGAGGTTGGCGCGGCCGGTGCGCACCTTGAGCAACTCGCGCTTGAAGCCCTCGATGGCCTTGTCCAGCGAGGTCTGCAGGTCCTTGAGCACGTCGTTTACCATCGCGATTTCTCCTGGGCGAAGGACTACAGGGGGGGCTCGTCCGGCTCGACCTCCCGGGACAGGCGCCGCTCCTCGACCACCATGGTACCGAGCGGTTCGCCGAGCACCACCCGCCGGATGTTCCCCGGTCGGGTCATGTTGAACACCAGGATGGGCAGGCGGTTGTCTCGGCAGAGCGAGATGGCGGTGCTGTCCATGACCTCGAGGTTGCGGTTCAGCACGTCCATGTACGAGAGGCGCCGGAACATGCGCGCGTCCTTGTGCTTGTGCGGATCCTTGTCGTACACGCCGTCCACGCGGGTGGCCTTCATGACGATCTCGGCGCCGATCTCCATGGCCCGCAGCGACGCGGCCGTGTCGGTGGTGAAGAATGGGTTACCGGTGCCGGCGGCGAAGATCACCAGACGGCCCTTCTCGAGATGGCGGATGGCCCGCCGCCGGATGTAGGGCTCGGCCACCCGCTGCACCTCGATGGCCGACAGCACCCGGGTGCGCGAGCCGCGCGCCTCGAGCGCGTCCTGCATGGCCAGCGCGTTGATGAGGGTGGCCAGCATCCCCATGTAGTCGGCGTGGGCCCGGTCCATGCCGGACGAGGCCCCCGCCACCCCGCGGAAGATGTTGCCACCCCCGATCACGACGGCGATCTCGACGCCCAGGCCGTGTACGTCGATCACCTCATCGGCGATCTGAGACAGCGTGGCCGAATCGATGCCGTAGCCCTGCTGGCCCATCAAGGCCTCGCCGGACAGCTTCAGCAAGACGCGGCGGTAGCGGACGCCGGGGGCCAGCGGCCGCGGCGTCTCTTCCTCCTCGTCCGTACCTGCCGGTTCCGTGGCCTCTCCTGCCGGTTCACCGTTGGCCGACGGTTTGCCCCGTTCCATGGTGCCCCTTTTGGTGTCCTTCTTCTTGGCCACGGCCCGTCCGCGCGGCTCAGGAACCTTCGGCCTGCTTCTTCACTTCGGCGACGAAGTCGTCGGTCTTCTTCTCCAGGCCTTCGCCCACCTCGTAACGCATGAACCGGCGGACCTTCACGTTCTCGCCGGTCTTGGCCACCAGCTCGGTCAGCAACGAGCGGATGTCCTTCTTGCCGTCCGGGTCCTTGACCCAGACCTGGTCGAGCAGACAGATCTCCTTGGCCCACTTGGCCAGCTGGCCCTCGATGATCTTCGGCCAGACCGCCTCGGGCTTGCCGCTCTGCTTGGCCAGCTCCTGGCGGATGGATTTCTCCTTCTCGATCACCGCCGGCGGAATCTCGTCCTGGGAGACGTATTCCGGTTTCATGGCCGCCACCTGCATGGCCACCTCGCGAGCGAACTCCAGGAAGGCCTCGTTGCGCGCGACGAAGTCGGTCTCGCAGTTGACCTCCACCAGGACGCCGATCCGGCCCCCGTGCAGGTAGCTGGTCACCACCCCCTGCGAGGCCACCCGGGCGGCCTTCTTGGCGGCGGAGGCGATCCCCTTCTTGCGCAGGTATTCGATCGCCTTTTCCATGTCGGCGGCGCATTCGACGAGCGCCTTCTTGCAGTCGCTCATCCCCGCGCCGGTGCGGTCGCGGAGGTCCTTGATCATCTGTGCGCTGATATCCATGGTCTTTCTTTCTGCACGCTACGCAGGCTGTCCCTCGGCTGGACGGACGAGGCTGCTCATTCCTTTTCCTCGTCCTCGGGAGTGGCCGCCGCCTCGGGGGCGGGCAGCTCACTGCGACGGCGCGAGACCACCTCGACCCGCGGCCCCTCGCCGCCCGAGGAGACCCGGATGGTGGGCGCCTCGCCCGCCTCGCCCTCGCTGCTCTGCGACCGGGCCTGGGTGGCGCGCTCGCGCGCCAGACGCTGGCCCACGATGCAGGCCTCAGCCACCTTGCTGGTGAACAGCTTGATCGAACGGATGGCGTCGTCGTTGCCGGGGATGGCGTAGTCGATCAGGTCGGGATCGCAGTTGGTGTCCACCACGGCCACCATCGGGATCTCCAGCTTGCGCGCCTCGGAGACCGCGATGTGCTCCTTGACCACGTCGACGATGAAGACGGCACCGGGCAGCTCGCCCATCTCCTTGATGCCACCCAGAGCCCGCTCCAGCTTCTCGCGCTCGCGGGTCAGCCCGATGACTTCCTTCTTGGTCATCCGTTCGAAGGTGCCGTCGGTAGACATCTTTTCGATGTTGTGCAGGCGTTCGATCGACCCCTTGACGGTGTGGAAATTGGTGAGGGTGCCGCCCAGCCAGCGGTTGGTCACGAAGAACTGGCCACCGCGGGTGGCCTCTTCGCGGATGACGTCCTGGGCCTGCTTCTTGGTGCCCACGAACAGCACCGGTTTGCCCTGGGCGACGGTCTGGACCAGGAAGTTGAAGGCGCGGCGGAAGGCGCGCACCGAGAACTGGAGGTCGATGATGTGCACCCCGTTGCGTGCCCCGTAGATGAACTGTTTCATCTTCGGGTTCCAGCGTTTGGTCTGGTGACCGTAGTGGACGCCGGCTTCCATCATCTCCCGCATCGTCAGCGGGCTATCCAGCGAGATCTGGCGGTTTTCGAGCGGGGGTGGCTGCGGACTGGTCTCCGTCTGCTGAGTCTCAGTTTCCATTGATTTCCTTTCGCGTTGGTTTCCGCCGCCGATCTCGACGGGGGGCTTCACCCGTTTCCGGGCACGCGCACCCCCCTCCTTCGGCGTGTGGTGTTTAAAGAAGGGTCAGGTTTTTACCACATTTCAACGGCAGGTCCGGCGGGAAAGTGCTGCCAGACCCGCAGAAGCTACCCACTTTTTGCCTCGCTCGCATATTTACCTCGCGCACTCATGTGGGGTCCGTGGATTGCAGCCGTCCGACGAAACCCCCTCACCCGAAGGAGCACCATGGCACTCACGAAGTCCGGATCCCCCATCGACATCAAGCCGGCCACCGGAAGGCTCGGCGTGCTCATGCCAGGCATGGGCGCGGTCGCCACGACCTTCATGGCGGGCGTCGAGGCGATCCGGCGGGGCCAGGCCAAGCCGATCGGGTCCCTGACGCAGATGGGAACTATCCGCCTGGGCAAGCGGACCGACAACCGGTCGCCGCTGATCAAGGACTTCGTGCCCCTGGCCGGGCTGGACGACCTGGTGTTCGGCGGGTGGGACCTGTTTCCGGACGATGCCTACCAGGCCGCCGCCAAGGCGGGGGTGCTGTCGTCCGAGCACCTGCATCCCCTCAAGGACTTCCTGACGGCCATCAAGCCGATGACGCCGGTCTTCGAGCAGAGCTACGTCAAGAAGCTGACCGCCACCCACTGCAAGACCGGCAAGAGCAAGATGGACCTGGCCCAGCAGGTGATCGCCGACATCGAGGGCTTTCGCACCCAGAACAAGTGTGACCGGCTGGTGATGGTCTGGTGTGGATCGACGGAGGTGTTCAGGCAGCCGGCGCCGGTGCACCAGTCGGTGTCCTCGTTCGAGAAGGGGCTCAACAACAGCGACCCCGAGATCGCGCCCTCGCAGATCTACGCCTACGCGGCCCTCAAGTGCGGCGTGGCCTACGCCAACGGCGCGCCCAACCTGACGGTGGACACGCCGGCCCTGCTCGAGCTGGCCAAGGAACGGCACGTGCCCATCGGCGGCAAGGACTTCAAGACCGGGCAGACCTTCATCAAGACGATGATGGCGCCGGGCCTGAAGGCGCGCATGCTGGGCATCGAGGGCTGGTACTCGACCAACATCCTGGGCAACCGGGACGGCGAGGTGCTCGACGACCCCGAGTCGCTCAAGACCAAGGAGGTGTCGAAGCTGGGGGTGCTCGACCAGATCCTGCAGCCGCACCTGTATCCGGACCTGTACGGCAAGCTGTACCACAAGGTGCAGATCAACTATTACCCGCCCCGCGGCGACGCCAAGGAGGGCTGGGACAACGTCGACATCACCGGGTGGATGGGCTACCCGATGCAGATCAAGATCAACTTCCTGTGCCGCGACTCGATCCTTGCGGCGCCGGTGGTGCTGGATCTGGCGCTGTTCCTCGACCTGGCCCAGCGTTCGGGCATGAAGGGAATCCAGGAGTGGCTGAGCTTCTATTGGAAGAGCCCCATGACCGCCCCTGGCCTCTACCCCGAGCACGACGTCTTCATCCAGCTGATGAAGCTGAAGAACACCCTCCGCCACCTCCGCGGCGAGGACCTCATCACCCACCTCGGGCTCGAATATTACGATTAGCGGCTACGCCGCTCGGGGAAGAGGGCGCAGCAGACTGCGCCCCCTCCCCCGAACCCTCTCCCCGACGGGGGCACACATCCCGCGAAAGTGACGAGTCTCTCCGGCGGGCAAAGCCCGCCTACGAACGCCGAAAGTGGCGATCCGCCTGCCATCTGGCTGATCGTCACTTTCGGCGTTCGTAGCCAGGCTCTGCCTGGCGAAGACACACGACAATTTCCGCGGGATTTCTCCTGGCCCTGTCCTCCGGGGAGAGGGCTCGGGGGAGGGGGCGCGAAGCGCCCTCTTCCCCGCTCACCGGCGAATGGTGCCGGTGGAGGGGGCTTCGAAGCGGGCGCCGAAGTCAACGGCGACGCCGATGCGGGGGGAGGAGAGGACGGCGATGAGGACGGTGACCAGCTCGGCGCGGGTCATCCAGGCCTGGGCGATGCGGGGGACTTCCAGGCGGGTCTGCTGGGGCATGCCGGCGCAGGTCGAGCCGCCGTTGAGGGCGCCGTCGGTGGACAGCTGGTCCAGGTAATATTCGCAGGATACGTCGGACGGCAGCGGGTCGATCTGGTCGGCGGCGCGACCGAAGGAACGCAGCCGCGTGTTGAGGGTGCCCGCGCCGCTGGTCCCACCGGCGTTGCTCTTGGAATAGAAGAACGAGTTGGAAGCCACGGTTCCGCGCAGCGAATCGCGCGAGAAGACCAGGTGCACCCGGCCGCCGTTCCAGGTGCCCTCGGCGGTGGTCGAGCTCTCGTCGCTGGAAAAGTCGAGGGAGACGGGGCCCAGGGGGCCGAAGCCCTCGGCGCCATCGGGCTTGATGTTCACCCGCAGGGTGCCGGCCGGGGCGGTGCCGCCCGAGACCGCGCCGGTCAGGACGCTGTTCTTGAGCAGCAGGTGAAACTGCGGGCCGCTCAGGTGCGGCGGCCGGATGGTCAGGACCGACCAGTGCCCCCCGCGCTGCAGGCCAATCAGAGGGACGTCCGCTGCTGCCGTCTGCCCACCTGGACCGGAGCCGGCCCCCCCAGCGCCTCCGCCCAACCGTGAACAGGCTCCCGTCGAGACGAGCCCAAAAACAATGACACCCGCGAGCGGCCACCCTCCCCGTCTACTTCCACGCCTCATTCAGCGAAGATAACACGCATGATGTGCACCCGGGTGTTCGTTCGGGGGCGCCCTGGGCCCGTGCGACGGTGCCAGATGTTGACCCCGGTGCGGCAGCCGGTGTAGGGGGGACGGCATGAACAAGAACTCCGTCCGCTTCGTCACCTTCGCTGTGGCCCTGTCGGCAGCCGGTCTGTCCGGATGCGCTTCGACCAGCGGCGCCTCGAGTGCGCCCAAAGGTCCGGTCGCGCTGCAAGGCGCCCGCTACAAGCTGCTCGCGGCCGGTGGTGCACTGGACGGTCGGGTGGTCGAATTCCTCCAGAAGGGGGAGACCGTCATCGGGTGTCTGGCATCCCCGGGCAACCGCTTGCGCAGCGTGACAGGGCTCGACACCGGAATCCGGGTTTTCAGCCTGCAGAAGAAAGGCGAAAATCAGTACGACGGCGTCTACAAAGCCATCAGTCCGGACGGCAGCATCGCCGACAAGGAGGTCACGGTGTTCTTCGAGGGTGAAGGGATGAGCTGGAATCTCGAGTCGGCGACCTGGGAGCGGCAGTCGGATGCCTCGCAGCTGAATGACACCGAGAAGGGCCGGTGCACGGCCAAGTGATTGCACGGCCGTTCCTCGTCATCTTCCTGGCCTCGATGCTCGCGGCGACTCCCGCGCGGGCGGAGCAGGCGCCGGCGCCGCGGGCGTCGCTGGGCGTTCCGGCGCTGCGGATGGATCCAGCGCTGTTGCGGCCGCGAGCGAGCGCGCGGTTCCAGGTGGCCCTGCAGCAGAGTCCCCCGAACCACAATCAACCGGTCGAGCCGGTGCACGCGGTCACCGCCGGGCCGGTCACCGCCGGCGAACCGCTGGCGCTCACGCAGAAGTGGTGGTTCTGGGCGGCGGCGGGGTTGCTGCTGGTGACCACCACGGTGCTACTGGTGGTGGCTACCCGCGAGCCGGACGCCCCGCGCACGCGCCTGGGAAACATGGAGGCGTTCCGGTGAAGATCCGTGAGGGCTCGTCCCTCTGCTTGCTGGCGGGGCTGCTGGTGGTCGCGGGAGCGGCGGGTTGCTCCGGCAGCAAGTCGTATGCGCTGGTCACGGTGCGCGCCTCGACCGGTGAGTTCGCGAACGTCGCGCAGTTCGTGGTCTTCCTCAGCAACGGGCCCACGCGCAAGGACATGTTGTATTACCCGCGGGCCCCGGGCGGACCGTTCCGGGTCACGGTCAGCGACACCGTCGATTTCTCGGTGAGCTTCCCGTCTTCGTACCTGGGTGACCTGACGGTGGGGGTCTCGCCGCGCACGGCGGAGAACGTGTCGATGGGCTACGGCGAGACCACCCGCAACATCGATCCCGGCGAGACCATCCAGATGGACGTGGTGGTCGAGAAGGACGCGCTGCCGCCCGAGCCGGTGACCGACGGGGGCGCGCCGCCATCCTGCGAGCCGGTCGGTGCGATGTCCTGCGCGCCCGGGAACACATGTTACGTGCGCTGCGTGGGCACCACCCCCAACGGCACGTGCACGGCGGCCGGCCAGGGGCAGCCAGGCCGCGCCTGTACCAGCAGCGTCGAGTGCGCGCCGGGGTCGCAGTGCTTCGAGTTCAGCTGCGGCAAGATCTGCATGAAGTTCTGCAAGAACGACGGCGAGTGCGGCGAAGGGCGCTGCACCTTCGACGTCCCCTGTGGCGGCAAGGCCAGCGGCCACAAGGCCTGCACGGTGCCGTGCGACCCGCGCGGCGACGGGACCATGGGCTGCGGCAGCGGGCTGCGCTGTTATCTGTTCGACAACGAGGTGCCCAGCTGCGACTGCCAGCAGGGCGCGGGCAAGGCGGACGGCGAGCCGTGCTCGAGCGTGCGCGACTGCCAGCCCGGGCACGTCTGCGTGGAGATGGAGAACGCCGCCCGCGTCTGCCGGCCACTGTGCCGGCTGTCCGATCCCGTGTGCGCGCCGGGGCGCACCTGCGCGCGCCTGGTCAAGCCCGACTACAAGAGCTGGGGCGCGTGTTTGCCGCCCTAGCGGGCGGCCGGGGAAGAGGGCGCGGCAGACCGCGCCCCCTCCCCCGAGCCCTCTCCCCGGAGATCCAGGCCA
The DNA here is from genome assembly GCA_046734815.1 of Myxococcota bacterium. Classification (GTDB taxonomy): domain Bacteria; phylum Myxococcota_A; class Polyangia; order Fen-1088; family Fen-1088; genus CAVYGB01. The sequence goes on from JBKPRZ010000700.1 coordinate 27,505, forward strand.
GGTGGATCGATCTTGGAAAATGGTGCGTGTCTCCGCCGGGCAAGCCCGGCTACGAACGCTGAAGAGCACGCGTGTCTTGATTCGCGCGAGCTCCTTCTAAGAGTGAGCCGCTCGGCCGGAGCCTGACCAGCGGGGGAAAGTGCTGGTGTGCGCTGGGGTTAGCGGCACGCCTTGAACCTGGACAAAAGTTCAGGTATCGATCGAATCGTGTCCACGGCGGTGTCGATTGCGGGGCTGGCTGCGCATTTCGTCCCGGCCCGTGAGCTGGAGGCACGCGAGAAGAGACAGCGGCTGTCGACCGGCATCACGGCGCTGGATGAGCAGCTGGGAGGGGGGTGGCCGCGGGGGGCGGTGGCGGAGGTGTGTGCGCCGCGGGGACACGGGCGCACGGCGGTGATGCTGGCCTCGCTGACGGCGGCGCTCGGCCGCGGCGAGGCGGCGGCGCTGGTCGATTTCGACGGCGCCTTCGATCCGCGGGCCGCCCAGCGGGCGGGCGTACCGCTGCAGCAGCTGCTGTGGGTGCGGGCGCCGGTCGCGGGGGTGACGGAGGCGGCGGCGCCGCTGCGGCGTCATGCGCTGGCGGCGCAGGGGACCTTGCGGTTGCTGGCAGCGGCGGAGGCGGTGGTGGCGGCGGGCGGGTTCGGGTTGCTGGCGCTGGACTTCGGGGAGCGGACACCGAACATCCCCAGCGCGGCCTGGCTGCGGCTGCGTCGGGTGGCGGGCGCGCCGGGGACGGTGGTGCTGGCGGTGGCGCTGCGACCGTTGCCCGGACTGCTGGCGTCGGCCTC
>JBKPRZ010000701.1:0-19437 GCA_046734815.1 Myxococcota bacterium
GCGTCGGAGGGCGACCCGCCCGGTGCGGTCGGTGGCGCTCCGGGTGCCGTCGGGGACGCGCCGGCCCCGGGCGCCGGCGTCGGCGCGCTGGCGGCGCAGGCCAGCGCCAGCACCAGGGCCGTCACCGGCAAACATCGGGACGCGGACATGTTTCTGGGAAGTGCCCGCCGCGCGCGTGCAGACGGCAGCTTTCGTACCTGGTATGCCCATCACCGTCGAGCGTCGTGCGGCGTGACGGCCCTCATCGGGCGCGGCACGCCGGCGCGCGGAACGGGTATGGAAGCCTCCGTGGCGACGCGGTATCGTGCGCGCGGGAGGGCGGGATGAAACTCTATCTGATCATCACCGGTGCGCTGTTCGGGCTGCTGGCCCTGGCGCACATCCTGAGGACGATCGCCGAGTGGCCGCGCCTGACCGCGCAGCCGTCCTTCATCATCGAGGGGCCAGGCATCGGTCTTGTGGCCGCGGTGCTGTGCCTGTGGGCCTGGCGGCTGCTGCGGCTCGCGCGGGCGTCCTGACGCCATGGCCATCGACGTGCAGGGGTGTGCCCCGCTGCTGCAGGTGTTCGACATGCCCCGGTCGCTCGCCTTTTACCGGGACCAGCTGGGCTTCAGCGTGGTCGCGCAGTCGCAACCGGGGGACGACTTCGACTGGGGGCTGTTGCGGCTGGGCAAGGCCGACCTGATGCTGAACACCGCCTACGAGAAGCCGAATCGCCCCGCGGCTCCCGATCCCGCCCGCGTGACCGCCCATGGCGACACCGGCCTTTATTTCGGCTGCCGCGACCTCGAGGGCGCCTACGCCGACCTGCGCGCGCGGGGCGTGGACTGCAAGCCGCCCACGGAAGCCAGCCACGGCATGAAGCAGCTGTGGCTGCGCGACCCCGACGGCTACACCGTCTGTCTGCAGTGGTCCCCGCAGTGGGGCTGACGCCGTCGCCGGCGGGACCTCAGATCCGGTACTTGCGCACCAGGCGGTGCAGGTGGGTGCGGTCGATGCCGGCGGACTGCGCGGCGGCCGAGACGTTGTGGTCGTGGCGGTCGAGCAGGGCCTCGATGTATTCCTGCTCCATCTGCGACAGGCAGCGCTCGCGCGCTTCGCGCAGGGGCAGGCTCAGCCACTCGCCGGGCAGCAGGTGGCGCGCGGGCGGCGGCTCGCCCTGACCGTGCTCGCTGACCGCCAGCGCCTCGCCCGCGCCCAGGGTGGTGAGGCGATCGACGAAGTTGCGCAGCTCGCGCACGTTGCCCAGCCAGGGCCGCGACTCGAGCTCGGTGATCAGCGCCGGGGTCAGCAGCGCGCGCGACTCGGGCGTCAGGAAACTCTCGGCCAGCAAGGTGATGTCCGAGACGCGCTCGCGCAGCGGAGGCAACGTGACCGGCAGCACCGCCAGGCGGAAGTACAGGTCCTCGCGGAAGGCGCGGGCGTTGACCATCGTGCGCAGGTCGCGGTGGGTGGCGGAGACGAAGCGCACGTCCACCGGGCGGGGCTCGTTTTCGCCCAGCCGGCGCACGGTGCGCGCCTCCAGCACGCGCAGCAGCTTGGGCTGCAGGGGCAGGGGCAGCTCGCCGATCTCGTCGAGGAACAGGGTGCCGCCGTGGGCCGCCTCGAAGGCGCCCGGGCGGGCGCCCACCGCGCCGGTGAAGGCGCCGCGGCTGTGCCCGAACAGCTCGGCGTCCAGCAGGTTCTCGGGCAGCGCGCCGCAGTCGACGATCACGAACGGCCCCTGCGCGCGCGGTGACGCCTCGTGCAGCGCGTGGGCGACCAGCTCCTTGCCGGTGCCGGTCTCGCCGTGTATCAGCACGGTGGCGTCGCTGCTGGCGATGCGCGACAGGCGCGCGAACAGCTCGCGCATGGGGGTGCTGGCCCCCAGCAGCGGTCCGAACCGGGGCTCGCCCCACAGGGCCACCGGGCTGGGTTGGGGACCGTAGTGCACGGTCATCTCCTGGCCGCCCAGCAGGATGCGCCCGCGATCGGGCACACAGGCCGATTCGACCCGCACGCCGTCGATGAAGCTGCCGTTGCGGCTGCCCAGGTCGCGCAGCCACAGGCCGCTGGCCCGCGGCTCCAGCTCGGCATGCAGGCGCGACACCGTCGGCTCGCGCACCAGCAGGTCGACACCGCTGGCACTACCCACCACCGTGCGGTTCTCGACCACGGCGGTGTGACTGCCGGCGGCGTCCGTCCAGTACAGGTGCGGGTGTTGACGCAGCAACACCTCTTCGTAACGATGCGAGGAGGTGCCGAGCAGGGTCGGTTCACCTGGCGGCATCGGGGTACGATACATCAGTCCGACAGCGAATCGAGGCGACGGTGAGCTGCGGTGGGCGGGGGTCTGCTACCATTTTGCGAATGGCCAGCCACGAGGCCACCGTCGACGCGGCGTCAGGTTTTGCCCCTTTGCGCGCCTTCGTTCCCGCCCGGCTGCTGGGCAACGGCCACCTGCAGACGATGTGGCCCTACTTCCTGCGGCGGCTGCCAGCGCTGCCGATCGACACCGAGATCTGGCCGCTGTCCGACGGGGAGTGCCTCGCGGTGCACCTGCTGGATCGCGGCCGCGGGCGCCCGGGCGTGCTGGTGATCCACGGGCTGGAGGGGTCGTCCGAGTCGCCCTACGTGCGCGGGCTGCTGGGGCGCATCCAGGAGGCGGGATGGAACGGCGCCGCCTTCGATCTGCGCTCGTGCGGGCGGCTGGCCAGCGGCCCGCTGCGCTCGCGGACCGCGTATCACGCCGGGCAGACCGACGACCTGGCCTTCATCGTGGGCCGCCTGAAGGCGCGCTGGCAGGGGCCGCTGGCGGCGGTCGGGTTCTCGCTGGGCGGCAACATGTTGCTCAAGTGGCTGGGCGAGACCGCGGACGGCTCGCCGCTGAAGGTGGCGGTGGGCGTGTCGGTGCCGTTCGACCTGGCGGCCTGTGCGGCGCGCGTGGACGGGCCGGGCGTGTGGAGCGCCGGCTACCGCACCTATTTCATGCGCAGCCTGCGCCGCAAGGGGCTGGCCCTGTCGCGCGACCTGCCCGACAAGCTGGATCCGGCGGCCATCCGCCGGGCGCGCACCTTCCGGGCGTTCGACGAAGCGGTCACCTCGCGCCTGTTCGGCTTCGACGGCGCCGAGGACTACTGGCAGCGGTCGTCGGCGGCGCAGTTCCTGCCCGCCATCCGCCGGCCCACCCTGCTGGTGTCGGCCGAAGACGATCCCATCGTGCCCGCCCACTCGATCCCGCACGAGACCATCGCGCGCAACCCGCTGCTGCAGCTGTGGCTGGCCAAGGTGGGCGGCCACGTCGGGTTCGTGGGCGGTAGCCCCTGGCGCCCGCAATACGTCGCCGAGCAGCTGGTCCTCGATTTTCTGGCCGCGCGGATGTGATGTTCCCCGAGCAGCTGCAGACGGCGCGGTTGCGCCTGCGCAGGCCGCGCGCCGACGACGCGCGCGGCATCTTCCTGCGCTACGCCGGCGACCCTGCCGTGACCCGTTACCTCAGCTGGCCCACCCACCGCAGCGTCGAGGACACGCGCGCCTTCCTGGACTACGCCGAGTCGGGCTGGACCGACGGTTCGGCCGTGGTCTACCTGGTCGAGCGCCTGGCCGACGGAGCGCTGCTGGGATCCACCGGCCTGGTGTTCGAGTCGACCGGCTGCTGCAGCACCGGCTACGTGTTCGCGCGCGACAGCTGGGGCCAGGGCTACGCCACCGAATCGCTGGCCGTCATGCTGGAGCTGGCCTTCGCCCAGCCGGCCGTGAACCGGGTCTATGCCGTGTGCGACGCCGAGCATGGGGCCTCGGCGCGCGTGATGCAGAAATGCGGCATGCACCCCGAGGGTGTCCGCCGTGCACATACCATCTTGCCCAACCTTTCGCCCCACGCGCGCGACATGCTCTGCTACGCGCTGATGCGCAGCGACCGCGCCTGAGGCCAGCGCGCAGCTGTTGCTGTACTTCGGGCTCGCACGGGGCAGATGATGGGGGCCATGCCTGCGCTCGAGCGCGACGGTGCCCGCATCGTTTACCAGGTGACCCAGCCGGGCGCGGCTGGCGCTCCGGCGGTGGTGCTGCTGCACAACATCTTCTGCGACCGGCGCGTGTACGAGGAGATCGTCGCGGCGCTGCGCGACCGCTACCGCACCATCGCCATCGACTTCCGTGGCCACGGCGACAGCCAGGCCGGCCCCCATCCTTACACCATCGACGATCTGGCCGGGGACGTGCGCGCGGTGATGGACCGCGAGGGCGTCGAGCACGCCACCGTGGTGGGGCTGTCGATCGGCGCCACCGTGGCCATGGAAGTGGCGCTGGCCCACCCCCAGCGGGTCAGCGGTCTGGTGCTGATGGGTGCCGACGCCGAGGCCGACACGGTGGTGACCGCCTGGCGCAACCGGCTGTTCTGCGCGGCGGTCACGGTGATCGGCATGCGCGCCTTCGTGCTGTCGGAGGTGGGCAAGACCCTGTTCGGCCGCTGGTTCCGCACCCAGGCCGCCGCGCGCTTCGCCGTCTACCGCGAGCGCCTGTCCCGCTTCGACGCCCGCTCGGCCCGCCGGTCGATGCGCGCCTGGAGCCGCCGCCGCGCCCTGCTCGATCGCCTGCCGGCGCTGGCCATGCCCGCCCGCGTGGTGGTCGGCGACGACGACGTGTCGTGCCCGCTGGTCTGCGGCGAGAAGATCGCCGCCGCCATCCCCGGCGCCGACCTGGTCCGCATCCCCCACGCCGGCCACACCATCCCCGTCGAGCGACCGGGCGAGACCGCCCAGGCCCTGCTCACCTTCCTGGAGAAGCTGGCGACCTCCCATTCCCCGCCGCCGGCGACGTCCTCGTCGCGGATGAACTAGCTCTAGACGCTTGCGTGGATGAGCGACTGGCGGGCTTCGTGCTCGAGGATGGGGTCCTCGATGTGGCGGCTGTAGTCGAGCAGGCAGAGGGCGGAAAAGACGGCGCGGAAGCGGGCCAGGAACCAGGTGGGGGCGGGGACGCGGCGGCCGTAGGCGCGCATGAAGGCGCCGCGGGCGGCCGGCGGAAGGAAGCCGTGGGCGACGGCCAGGTCGACGGCGGGGTTGCCGATGTGCAGGTCGCCCCAGTCGATCACGCCGCACAGGCGGCGCTGCGGATCGACGAGCAGGTGGCGGATGTAGAGGTCGCCGTGGGCCAGGACGTGGGCGGCGGGGGCGCGGATCGAGGCGGAGGACTCGATCAGCTGGTGCAGCAGCTGCGCGTCGACGCCCAGGGCCTGCGGGGGGATGCGCGCCAGGACTTGCAGGGCGCGCGGCACGCGGGTGGCGAGATCGAGGCGGCCGATGCTGTCGCCGCCGGTGCCCAGGGCCACCATCTCGTCGACGGGGATGGCGTGCAGGGCGGCCAGGAACTGGCCCAGCGGCTCGGCGGCGGCCAGGCGGTCGCTGTCGGCGAGCTGCGCGCGGCAGGCGGTCTGGCCCTCCAGGTAGCCGTAGCCGGAGAACGGCCAGCGGTAGGCGGGGCCGGGGCGGCCCAGGTGCACGGGCACCGGGATCGGCAGCGGCAGGCGTGGGGCGATGGCCGGCAGCAGGCGGGCTTCGGTCTCCAACAGCGGGACGGCGATCTCGCGGCGGGGAAACCGGAAGACCAGGCGCTCGTTGACCCGGTAGACGGTGTTGTCCCAGCCGACGCCCAGCAGGGCGACCTGGGCGGGGGCCAGGGCGGGGAACTGCGCGTCGATCAGCCGGGCGGCCAGCTCGGGCGATACTTCCTCCTCGGCGGCCCAGGGGTGCGGCGAGACCACCCCGACATCATATAAGACCGGTCAGGAACGGAGCAGCGGGATCCCCAGGCCGGAGATGAAGCGGGCCACGCCGGCGAAGAACGCGGGATCGACCTTGAAGGCGGTGGCGTGCGCGCCGTCGACCTCCTGGAAGCGCTTGGGGTCGGCGGCCAGCTGGTACAGGCGGCGGCCGTGGGCGATGGGGATGTCGGTGTCGCCGCGCGCGTGCACGAACAGCTTGGGCAGGGGCACGTGGGCGATCTTCTCGACCGAGGCGAAGCGGTTGTGGGCCAGCCAGTCGGCGGGCAGGAAGGGGTACAGCTCGCCGCCGCGCGCGGGCACCGACAGGAAGGCGCCCTCGACGATCATGCCGGCGGCGCGCACGCGGGTGGCCAGGTCGATGGCCACCGCAGACCCCAGCGAGAAGCCGTAGATCACGACGCGCGCGGGCGGCACACCCAGCGCGCCGGTGAGGTAGGCGTAGGCGGCGTCGGCGTCGCGGTACAGGCCCGTCTCCGAGGGGTGGCCGCCGCTCTCGCCGTAGCCGCGGTAGTCCACCGCCAGCACGCCCAGGCCCATGTCGCGGAAGCGGGACCAGGCCTCGTTGTAGCCGACGCTGGCGACGTTGGCCGAGCTGCCGTGAAAGTAGAGGATCCAGCCCGCCTGCGCGGGCGGCACCTCCGCCGGGGGCGGGATCAGGCGGGCCTTCAGGTCGATCCCGTCGGCGGTCCGCACCGTCACGTCGCGGCTGTGCAGAGCCAGCCCTTCGGGTGGAGGCTGCAGCTTCGTCCGCAGCGGCTGAAAGACCAGGCGGTCCTCGTTGAACCGGAACCAGACCAGCATCGCGCCATACCCGGCCACCGCCATCAGCGCCGAGGCCCAGCCCACCCGCCGTCCCGCCGAAGCCCAGCCTACCCGCCGTCCCACCGAGGTCGCTCTGTTCACCTGGTCTTCATAGCGCACGTGCGCCGGGAGGGCCGTTCGCGCCGCGGCAGCACGATCCCGGTCCCCGCGCCGCGTCTGGAGACACTATCAGGTCGATGTCGTGGAAGGACCTGTTCTCGGAGACGGCGGGCGACTATGCCCAGTTCAGGCCCACTTACCCGCCGGCGCTGTTCAGCTGGCTGGCCGAGCAGAGTCCGTCGCGGCTGCTGGCGGTGGACCTGGGCACCGGCAACGGCCAGGCTGCCGTGGCGCTGGGCGATCTGTTCGACCGGGTGGTCGCGCTGGACGCCAGCGAAGAGCAGCTGGTGCACGCCACCCCGCACGCGCGGGTGGAATACCGGCGGGCGCCGGCGGAGAAGACCGGGCTGCGCGATCGCAGCGCCGACCTGATGCTGGCGGCGCAGGCCTTCCACTGGTTCCGCCAGGACCAGTTCTTTCCCGAGGTGAACCGGGTGCTGTGCAAGGGCGGGCTGCTGGCGCTGTCGTCGTACCAGCTGCCGATGATCGGGCCGGCGGTCGACCGGGTGGTGTTCGAGCTTTACCACGACTATCTCGGCAAGTACTGGGAGCCCGAGCGGCGGCTGGTCGAGAACGGCTACCGGTCGGTCGACGTGCCGCTGCCCGAGATCGAGGCGCCGGTGTTCGACATGCGGCTGCCCTGGACCCTGTCGCAGCTGATGGGCTACCTCGGCACCTGGTCGCCGCTGAAGGCCTACCGCGAGAAGGAGGGGCACGATCCGCTGGAGCGGCTCGCGCCCAAGCTGACCTCGGCCTGGGGGCATTCCACCACCAAGCTGGCGATCTGGCCCTTCACCACCCGCGCGTTCCGGCGGCCCTGATCAGAAGCGCACGCCCACGAACAGCGTGCTCACCACGCGCGAGGCGGCCAGGGTGGTGTCGTCGAAGGTCTCGCTCTCGAGATCGACGGTGGTGAGGCTCCCCCAGTGGAAGGTGTCGCCGGCGTAGCCGAGGATCAGGTGCAGCGTCACCTGCGGCCCGAAGGCCGGCTCGATCAGCTTCTCGGTGGGGAGCTTGGCCACGCGGGCCGAGGCGGTGAGGCCCAGCATGCCGTTCATCCCGATGTAAAAGCCCGCCCCCAGCCGCCAGTCCGAGGCCCAGCCGATCGAGGCGCTGGCGTAGCGGGAGTCCAGGCTGGAGACCTGGGCGGCCTTGCCGAAGTGGTCGGCCTGGTCGGGCGGAACCAGGGACTGTCCGCCAGAATCGAAGGACAGATAGCCCAGCGCCACGCGGAACGCCCAGGTGGCCTCGCTGGTGGGGCGTACCCGGCATTCGAGGAAGGTGTCGTCGTACGAGAAGTTCGGGTCGGTGAAGAAGGTGGCGGCGACGCCGAAGCTGCGCAGCTTCATGTCGGGCAGCCGGTACGGATGCGCCGGATCGATGCCCAGCTCGTCCATGTTCTCGGCGTAGAAGTTCCGGTACTGCTGGAAAAAGACCGTCCCCATGACCTCGTGGCCGCCCACCTTGGTGGTGCTGGAGAGGCCGAAGTCCAGCGAGCTGGACTTGCCGTACACCACCGGATCCTCCGCCGTGCCCACGCCGATCGAGGCCGAGCCGACGAACGGCCCGTACCCGGCGCGCAGGCCCAGCGCGGTCGACGAGTTGGGCACCAGGACCACATCGGGATCTTCGTCGGCCAGCAGGCTCACCCGCACCGAGGAGAGGCCGAAATACGGCCGGAAGATGAAGGCGGGCGCCTCCGCCTGCGCCTGCACGGTCGGGGGCGGCGGCGGGACTGATCCCGGCGGTGGGTAGGGTGGCCACTGGGAGGGAGTGCCGGGGGCCTGCGCGGCTGCATAGGCGGGCGGCGCGCTCTGGGGCCACGGGGCCTGCCCGGGCGGCGGCTGAGGGGCGGCGGTGGGATACGCCGGGACAGCGGGCGGGGACGCGGCATACGGCGGAGCGGCCGGCGGGTAGCTCGGCTGCTGCTGCTGCGGAGGCGGCTGCGGGTACCAGCCCGGGTTGGGGGCGTAGGGATAAGCGGGCGCGGGCGGGGGTGTCTGCGCGCAGGCGACGTGACCGAGCAGGCACGCCGCCGCCAGCAGAGACGAAGCGCACCCGCCCGGAGCCCGGCGATCGAACCGGCGTGCCATGAACGGCGAATAAATCACGCCGCATTTCGCCGAGCAAGCGCCGGATCGGCGCTGTCACGTCAGGCGACGGCGCCGGGCACGCCGGCGCCATCCGGGTGTGGCCGCGATCAGAACCTCGAGGGGCAGGTCATCGCGTAGGTGGCGCCGATCGATTGCGAGATGTTGTAGTCGCGGACCATGTCCCCCAGCGTGCGGCGGCGGGCGGGGTTCACATCCCCGGCCGGGCGGACGCTGACGTACTCCAGGCGGCTGTAGGTCACGGCGGTCAACATGGCCGGCACCATGCACCCGCTGGTGGTGTCGATGCCGACGAAGGGATTGAAGGCCAGGGTGATCGAGCTGCCGTCCACGGTGACGCGAGTCCCTCGCTCCTGGGCGGTGGTGCTGACCGAGCCGTTCTTGAGCGGGCAATACCCACCCGCGCCGCCGTAGCCCACTGGCATGACGCCCACGCCGTTGTCGACCTCCTCGGCGAAGGTGTTGCCCACCAGCTCGACCGGCTCGTTGAAGATCATCTTGATCTCGGCGCCGTACGCATTCGAGCTGCCGGCCGGCGGCATGCAGTTGGCGGCGTTGCTGCTGACGATGCGCAGGGGCTCGCGCGCCTCGGGGACCAGGGTGACGGTCCGGCTGGTCAGGCTGCCGGCCACCAGGTCCTCGACCGTCAACGGCTGGTAGCCGTCGACGTCGAACACCACCACCTGGTACTTGACCCCGTAGACCAGCTCGCCCTCGGCGAAGTCGGCCTTTCCGTCCGTGAATCCCTTGGTGATGGTCTGGGTCAGCAGGTCCTCGTCGTTGGCCCAGCGGTGCACCTGGCGTCCGCCCGGGGGCAGGCCCCCCGCCACCTCGACCGCCGACGAGGTGGTGGGTCGCACGCGGATGGTGCCGCTGGCGCGCGCCCGCGTCATGCCGGCCATGGCGAACTCGTCCGAGCGATCGATGGTGACCGTCACCTTGGGCGCCTTGAGGTCCATGGGGAACAGGTAGGCGTCGAAGGCGAAGGTCTGGGTGGTGGACGCCGCCGCCACACCGTCGGTCATCGACAGCGACGGGGGCACGTCGAAGCCCGGGTTGCGCGACACGAAGGACCGGAAGCCATCGGCCACGATGGTGACCGAGTAGTCCTGCCAGGTGGGCAGCGGCTCCTTGCTGACGTAGCGGCCATCCATCTCGATGTCGGTGTTGATGGTCTTGTCCCGGTACCTGATCGTCACCGAGCCGATCTTGGACTTGTCCAGCCGCACGGCGCGGGCGCCGTCGTACACATAGCCGACGAAAAAGACCTTGTGGTCGCCGGCGGGCTTGCCGCTGGAATCGTCCCCGCATCCGAGCGGGGACAGGCAGAGGGCAAACAGAGCCACACGGGCGAGGGGCCGGATCAGGTTCATAAGATCTCCTCGGCGAGAATAGCGCCGGCCAAAATCTTATCACGGGCGTGTTGTACAAAATGGACAACCCGCTCCGCCGGCGAAGAGATCTTTGGTGGTCAGGCGTCGTGAGAGGTGGGCGTGGCGGTGGGTGGGGTGGGGCGCTGGGCGGTGGCGTGCGCGGCGGTGGAGGCGACGGTTCGCTGGCCCAGGTAGAAGTGCTGGATGTCGGGTCGCTGGGCCAGGGCGCGGGCGGGGCCGTCGATCACCACGCGGCCATTCTCCAGGACGTAGCCGTGGTCGGCGTAGCGCAGGGCCAGGGTGGCGTTCTGCTCGGCGAGGAGGATGGTGACGCCTTCGCGGCGGTTGAGGGCGCGCACGATCTCGAAGATCTCCACCACCACCTTGGGGGCCAGGCCCATCGAGGGCTCGTCGAGCAAGAGCAGGCGCGGGTGCGACATCAGCGCCCGTCCGATGGCCAGCATCTGTTGTTCGCCACCGGACAGGTAGCCGGCGGACGACAGCCGGCGCTCGCGCAGCCGCGGGAACCAGGCGAACACGCGGTCCAGATCGGCGTGCAGATCGCGCCGGCGCGGGCGGCGCACCAGCGCGCCGGCGACCAGGTTCTCGTGCACGTTCAGCTGGGGAAAGACGTGGCGCCCCTCCAGGACATGGGCCACCCCGGCGCGCACCAGGTCCTGGGGGGCGGGCCGCGCGCGGCTCGGATCCAGAGCGTCGTAGCGGATGCTCCCGCGGGTGATCGCGGCACCGTCGGCGGCCAGCAGCCCGGAGGCGGCCTTGAGGGTGGTGCTCTTGCCCGCCCCGTTGCTCCCCAGCAACGCCACCACCGACCCGCGCGGCACCTGCAAGGTCACCCCCCGCAGCGCCAGGACGATCTGATCGTAGACCACCTCGACGTCATGTAGGGCGAGCGCGGGGGCTTCGGTGGAGACGGCGGGCGTGTCGGTGGGCGGGGCAGGGTCGGCGGGCACGGGGTCTCCTGGTTGTGGACGGTCGCAGACGGCAGCGACCCCTCCCGCCTCCCTGCTCGCCGCTGGCGGGCGCCGGGACGGAGGAGGGATCGCGGTCGGACTTCAATTCGCGCTGGCGGTGGTGCGAGATTCCTTCTCGCAATCGCGCGGGGTGATGCCTTTTTCCTGCGCGTATTTCCTGGCCGAGGCCTCGATGATCGGGCGCAGCAGCTTGCGGTCGGGGTGCACCCAGTCGCTGATGATCTTCCACTGGTTGCCGTCCCACTGCTGGAACTTCACGGCGCCGCCGCCCTCGTGGTCCGCGCAGGACAGCTGGATCCGTTGCAGCAGGCCCAGCGCCCCCAGCTGCTTCAGGCGGGCGTCGTCGATGTGCAGGTTCTCGAAGCCCCAGCGCACCTGCTCGCCGGTCAGCGGCTTGTTGCCGAACCTGGCCTGGGCGGTGCGCACCGCCTCGACGTTGAGGATGCCGTTGACCACCCCCAGGTTGTAATAGACGCTGCCGAACCGCTTGGGGTCGGCCAGGTTGCCCCTGCTGGCCGACAGCACGTGTTTCTGGATGTCCTGGAGCACCGGGAAGCTGGTCCCCGAGGGGTGCGTGGTGATGGCGATGTAGCCCTTGCCCACCGGCCCGGCCGGGCGCACGTCCTCCTCGGCGTTGCTCCAGATGTTGCCGATGATGTGATCGACCGGGAAGCCGGTCTTGGCCGCGGTCTTGATGGCCACCGGGTTCATCACCCCCCAGCCGCGCAGGATCACCCAGTCGGGGCGGATGCGGCGGATGTTCAGCCACTGCGACTGCTGCTCGTTGCCCGGGTGAGGCACCTCGAGGTGGGTGATCTCCAGACCGTGTTTCCTGGCGTAAAGATCGAGGATCGGGATGGTCTCCTTGCCGTAGGGCGAGCCGTGGTAAAGGGTCACGATCTTCTTTCCCCTGAGCGCGGCTTCGCCGCCCGACCGCTGGCCGATGTAGGTGATGATGGCGGCGATCTCGCTGTAGGGGTTGAGTTGCAGCGGGAAGATGTAGGGAAAGACGCTGCCGTCGGTGGAATCGGTGCGGCCGTGGTTGATGGTGACCAGCGGGATCTTGTCGGTGGTCTGCCGGTCGATGGTGGCGTAGGCGATGCCGACCGACAGCGGGTTGGTGGCGGCCACCGGGGCGCCGTGCAGGCCGTTCTTCAGGCGCTCGTAGCATTCGACCCCGCGCTCGACCACGTATTCGGTCTCGCATTCGGACCAGGTGAGCTTGACGCCGTTCAGGCCGCCGTCGCGCGTGTTGACCAGCTGCAGGTAGTCGATGAAGCCGCCGAAGAAGCCGGTGCCGCCGGCGGCGTAGGGGCCCACCCGGTAGCTCTGCAGGGGGAAATATTGCTCGCCGTCGGCGAGGGCGGGCGTCGCCACCAGCAGGGCGGTGGCGATCGCGGACAGATGAAGGGACGATGGACGCATGGGTTTCCTTTACTGTTCGGGGTTCAGGGAGAAAGCGGCCAGCTGCGCAGGCGGGCGCGGGCGATCTCGAGAAAGCGCACCAGCCCGCGCGGCTGCCGGATCAGGAAGAAGACGATCAGCGCGCCGAACAGCAGCTTCTGGATGTTCTCGAGGTGGCCGGGGTCCAGCACGCCGGCGAAGAAGCGCACCGCCAGGTTGTCCATCGCGATCGGCAGCAGCACGATGAAGATTGCGCCCAGAAAGGCGCCGGCCAGGGTGCCCAGCCCGCCGATGATGATCATGAACAGCGCCTGGAACGAACGGCCCAGGTCGAAGCCGTGCGGCTCGACGGTCCCCAGATAGGCGAAGGCCCACAGCGCGCCGGCCACCCCGCAGAAGAAGGAGGACAGGGCGAAGGCCAGCAGCTTGGTGCGCAGGATGGGGATGCCGATCACCGCCGCGGCGGTGTCCATGTCCCGCACCGCCATGAAGCTGCGCCCGACCGCGCTGCCCACCAGGTTGTGGGCCAGCAGGGTCATGACCAGCACCACGGTCAAGGTCAGGAGGTACCGGCCGGCCGGGTTGGAAAAATCGTGGCCGGCGATGAGCAGCGGCGGGGCGCTGATGACGCCCGAGGCGTTGTGGTTCGAGAACCAGCCGAACTTGGTGAAGGCCCACTCGACGAAGAACTGCGCCGCCAGGGTGGAGACCACCAGGTAAAAGCCGCGGATGCGCAGGCTGGGCAGCCCGAAGGCCAGCCCCACCAGCGCGGCGGTCAACCCGCCCAGCCCGAAGCTGACCAGCAGCGGGAGGCCGGGCACGCGCAGCTGGAAGTTGTAGGCGGCGAAGGCGCCCACCGACATGAACGCGGCCGAGCCCAGCGACAGCTGCCCGGCGTACCCGGTCAGCAGGTTGAGCCCCAGCGCCGCCAGGGACAGCGCCAGGAACGGGATCAGCACGGCGCTGAACCAGTAGTCGCTGGCCACCAGCGGGACCACGCCGTAGGCGGCCAGCAGCAGCAGGGCGAGCGACCAGCGCTGCGCCGGCAGCCGGAGGACGCGCCCGGCGGCCAGGTAGCCCGGGTGCAGGGCGGTGGTCGGCTCCAGCGCGCCGGTCGGTTCGAGGGCCATCAGATCCGCTCCACGCGCAGCTCGCCGAACAGGCCGGCCGGCCGCACCAGCAGGAACAGCATCGCCAGCAGGTAGGGGAACCAGTTCTCGATGCCGCCGCCCAGGGGCGGGCCCAGGTACACCTCGGCCAGCTTCTCGCTGGCCCCGATCAGCAGCCCGCCCACAATGCTGCCGGAGATCGAGGAGAAGCCGCCGATGATCAGCACCGGCAGCGCCTTGAGCACGATGAGCGACAGGGAGAACTGCACCCCCACGCGCGCGCCCCACAGCAGCCCGGCCACCAGCGCCACCACGCCCGCCACCGCCCAGACCACCGCCCACAGCCGGCGCAGGTCCAGGCCCACCGACAGCGCGGCCAGCGGGTCGTCGGCCACGGCGCGCAGCGAGATGCCCAGGCGGGTGCGGTGGAACAGCACTCCCAGCACCGACAGCAGCACCGCCGCCGTGCCGGCGGCGAACAGGTCGAAGCGGCTGACCAACACGCCCTTCAGCTCCAGCGGCTGGTCCGAGATGCCCAGCTCCAGCCCGTGCACCTGCGCGCCCCACAGGGTCTGGGCCAGCCCCTCGATCATGAAGGACAGCCCCAGGGTGGCCATGAACAGCGTGATCACCGGGCGGTTGACCAGCCGGCGCAGCACCAGCCGTTCGATGGCCAGGGCGATGGTGACGGTGGCGGCCAGGGTCAGCACCAGCGACAGCCAGAAGGACAGTCCGCGCTCGACCAGGCTGACGAAGGTCAGCGCGCCGAACAGGACCATCGAGCCCTGGGCGAAGTTGAAGGCGCCCGAGGCCTTGTAGATGAGGACGAAGCCCAGGGCGACCAGCGAATACATCACCCCGGCGAGCAGCCCGCCGACCAGCACTTCCACGAAGAAGGTCATCAGGCGGCCTCGTCGTGGCTGCGGCCCAGGTAGGCGTCGATCACGTTCGGGTCGTGGCGCACCGTCGACGGCGGGCCGTCGGCTATGGTGCGTCCGTGATCCAGCACCACCAGGTGGTGGCAGAGGTCCATCACCACGCCCAGGTCGTGCTCGATCAGGATGACGGTCACGCCGTACTGGCGGTTCGCCTCCAGCACGAACCGGCTCATGTCGCGCTTCTCGTCGGCGGTCATGCCGGCCATGGGCTCGTCCAGCAGGAGCAGCCTGGGGCGGGCGCTCAGGGCGCGAGCCAGCTCGACCCGCTTCTGCAGGCCGTAGGGCAGCTGCCCCACGGCGGCGTGGCGGTGGGGGGCCAGCTCCAGGAATTCCAGCAGCTCCTCGGCGGCGCCTCGGGCGCGCGCCTCCTCGCGGGTGGCGCGCGGCAGTCGCAGCGCATGCTCGAGGAAGGTGGCTCGCTGGGTGAGGGTGCGCCCGGTGAGCACGTTGTCCAGCACGCTCATGGCGGCAAACAGGGCGATGTTCTGGAAGGTGCGGGCGATGCCCAGCCCGGCCGCCTCCCCGGGCTTCATGTGCGGGCGCGGCTTGCCCCGCCAGAGGATCACCCCGCGCTGCGGGTGGTAGACGCCGTTGATCACGTTCAGCAGCGAGCTCTTGCCGGCGCCGTTGGGACCGATGAGGCCGCAGATCTCGCCCGCCGCGACCGAGAAGCTGACGTCCTCCAGCGCGGTGACGCCGCGGAAGCCGAGGCTGATCTCGCGCACGGCGAGCAACACCGGCTCGCTCACGACCAGCCCGCCGCCGCGACCAGCTGCAGCCGCCGCTGGGTGCCGGAGATCGGGATGCCCAGCGCCAGCAGGAAGGCGCGCGCCTCCGCCGCCGGCGAGCCGCCCGCCAGGAGCAACGCCTGCCGCACGCGCGCCAGCCCCAGCTGGGCCCGCAACGGCCGCACCACCAGCGCCCGCGCCAGCGCGGAGGTGCCCTCCGGCGCCAGCGCCCGGTCGGTCACCCGCCGTCGCCAGCTGCCCGAGGGGCCCAGGCGATCGCCCGCCGCCGCCCGCAGCCGGCTGAACAGATCCGGTCCGCCGGCCAGGACGGTGGGGCGCACCTCGCGCAGGTTGGACCAGATGGTGGCGGCGCTCTCGGGCAGCGCCAGGGTGAACCCGTGGCACAGCCAGCTGCCCAGCAGGGCCGCCGCCGCCCGGCGATCGATCGACTCGGCCAGCACCACCAGATCGTCGGCGGCGAAGGCGCCCTCGACCGCCAGGTCCGCCCACCCCAGCGAGGCGCTGGCCTCGCCCTCCACCAGCTCCATCGCCGCCACCGGTCCAGCGTGGCGGGCGTCGCCGGCAAGCGCGCCGGCCGGGCCGCGCGCCCGCAGCAACTGGGCGGCCGTCACCCCTGCCACCCGGCCGTCGTCCGCGAACACCAGCCGCGTGCCCAGCCGGTCCACCAGCACCGCCACCGCGGCGTCGGCCGGCGCGATCACCGGCACCGCACCCACGCTCTGCAACGCCAGCAGTCCCGCGACCGCCCGCGGTCGGTTGGCCGCCACCAGGAGCACGCGTTCTCCCGCCTGCACGCCCAGATTCGACCAACCGTCCGCGAGCCGGTCCACCTCCGACCCCACCTCCGTCCAGGTGGCGCTCCGCCACAGACCGCGGCTCTTCCAGCGCAGGGCGAATGCGTCGCCACGGCTGGCGACGAGCGCGGCGAGCCGCTCCGGCCAGGAACGGATGTCATCCACCTGCTGGTCCCCGGCGGGGACCTTCTTCTCGGCGAGCTTCATGGGGCGCCTCCGGTCAGGCCGCTTGCCGAGCGCGCTCGGCTTCCAGCTCCCGCACCAGCGGCAGCACCTTGCGACCGAAATACTCCACCTCCTCGTGGTAGTGGAGAAAGCCGCCCAGGATCAGGTTCACGCCCACCGCCTTGTAGTCCACGATCCGGCGGGCGATCTGCTCGGGCGTGCCGATGAGGCCGGTGCGGAAGCCATCGTTGTATTGCACCAGGTCCTCGAAGCCCGAGGTGGCCCACATTCCCTGCTTGTCCTGGGTGGACTTGCCCGCCTGCTTGACCGCCTCGCCGAAGCCGTGCACCGCCTCGACGTCGGCCTGGGCGATGATCTCGCGCAGGGTGTCCTGCGCCTCGGCCTCGGTGTCGCGGGCGACGATGAAGGCGTTCAGACCGAAGCGCACCCGCCGGTTCTCGTCGGCGGCGGCACTGGCCACCTCGTCGATCTGGGCGCGCACGCCGTCGATCGAGTTGCCGTTCATGAAGTACCAGTCCGACACCCGCGCCGCCATCGCCCGCGCCGCCTTCGAGTTGCCGCCCTGGAACACCTCCGGTCCGCGCTGCTGCAGCGGCTTGGGCTTCAGGTTGTAGCCGCGGATCCGGTAGAAGTCGCCCGAGAACTGGAAGTGGTCCTGGGTCCAGGATCCGCGCAGCACCCGGATGAACTCCTCGGACCGGCGGTAGCGCTCGTCGTGCTCCAGCCAGGGCTCGCCCAGGGCGGTGAACTCGCCCTTGAACCAGCCGCTGACCACGTTGACCGCGACCCGCCCGCCCGACAGGTGGTCGGTGGTGGCCAGCAGCTTGGCCAGCACCGCCGGCTGCCAGAAGCCGGGATGGACCGCGGCGATCACCTTCAGCCGCTGGGTGGCCAGCAGCAGCGCCAGGCTGAAGCTGGTCGACTCGTGCTGGAACTCGGCGCCGTAGCTTGCCATGTAGCGGACCTGGCTGAGCGCGTATTCGAAGCCGTTGTTCTCGGCCAGCACCGCCAGCTTGCGGTTGTAGTCGACGTCCCAGCTGGTGCGCTGGGGAATCTTGCTGACCACCAGCCCGCCGCTGACGTTGGGCACCCAGTAGGCGAAGCGGAGCGGTTCTTTCCTGCGGAGCTCGGAGACGTTGTTGCTCATTGTCGTCATTCCCCTCCCGCCTCGAACAGCTCGAGCGGAAGACCCACGAGCGATTTGCCGATCCACTCGCGGGCGATGTTGTTGGACGGACCCATACCGATGGCCGCGCGCGAGTCGCGGTAGGCCCGTTCCAGGGGGCCGCGCTTGTATCCGTAGCCGCCGCTGACGTCGAGGGCGGCGCGGGCCACCCGGTTGGCCACCTCGGCGGCGTGCACCTTGAACTCGGTCAGCGGCAGCAGGATCTCGCCCTGCGGTCTGCCTGCCGCCAGCAGCTGGTCCAGGGTGCCGGCCAGCGCCTCCTGCCAGGCGGGCAGGCTCTCCAGCAGCACCTTGGCCTCACCCAGCTGCTGGCGCAGCACCTGGTAGTCGGCCAGCCGCCGGTTGAAGTCGCGGTGGATGGTGCCGGTGACGTATTCGGTGGCGGTATGCAGGGCCCCGCGCCCGACGCCGTGCCAGGCGGCGCCCAGGCCGATCAGGTACACCGGCGAGACGCCGTTGTAGATGATGTCCTTGCCGCTGCCCTCGGCGCCCAGCCGATCGCGCTGCGGGACCGCCACCTTGTCGTAGCTGATGGGGCCGCTGTGGTTGCCGTGCACGCCCAGCGCCTCCCAGGGCCGAGCCTCGATCCCCGGTCGCTTGCCGTCGACGATGAAGAAGCTGATGTCGGTGGGGCCCCGAGCGCCCGGGGTGCGGGTCTGCAGCACGTAGAAGTCGGCCTGCCCGGCGCTGGTGGTGAAGCTCTTGTCGGCGGTGATCAGGTAGTCCTGGCCGTCGCGGGCCGCCTCGCTGAAGTTGAACCACCAGTGCCCGCCCGAGGCCTTCTCGCTGGTCGAGTAGGTGCCGATCAGGCCGTCGCGGATCGGGACCAGCCAGCGCTTCTTCTGGTCGTCGTTGCCGTAGAGGAGCACGGTCTGGGCGGCGCCCACGTGCATGACGTACACCAGGGCGGTGGAGGCGCAGGCCCGGCCGATCTCCTCGGCGGCGATGGCGAAGGCGGCGTGGCCCAGGCCCAGACCGCCCAGCTCCCGGGGCAGCAGCACGCCGTTCCAGCCGGCGCGAGCCAGGGCGTGCAGGTTCTCGCGCGGGAAGATCCCCTCGCGATCGATGCGTTCGGCGTTGGGGCGGATCACCTCGTCGGCCAGCGAACGGATCTGCTGGCGGAGGGCGTTCAGGTCGGGCTGGCTCATGGTCGTCTCGCCACGCTCAGCTAGCAGCGCTCGTGCCATCGCGGTGCCCGCGCGCCATCGCCGCCTCGCGATCGGCGAGCGCCGCCGGCGCTGCGGGCCCATCAGCAGCGATGCTGCTGTCCTGCTGCCGGGACAGCAGCGATGGACCGACCGCCGCACGCGAACGCCGGACCGCCGTCGCGAACTCGTCGATCACCGCCAGCAGGCGGCTCTGCAGCTGCGGGTCGATGGCCAGGCTCCCGTCGGTGCGGCGCTCGAGCAGCTTGTCCAGCAGGAACAGCCCGCTGACCACGTGCTGGGCGTTCAGCGCGGCCAGCACCGGGCGGAGCGCGTAGTCGATCGACAGCACGTGGGCCAGCGTCCCGCCGGTGGCCAGCGGCAGCGCCACCTTGCCGGCCAGCCCGAACTGGGGGAGCAGGTCGAGGAAGCTCTTGAGCACGCCGGTGTAGGCGGCCTTGTACACCGGGGTCACCAGCACGACGCCCTCGGCGCGGTCGACCAGCTCGAGCGCGGCGGCCACCGCCGGGTCGTCGAAGCGGCCGTGAAGCAGGCTCTCGGCGGGCAGGTCACGCACGTTCAGCGCTTCGACGTCGAATCCACCGGCCCGCAGCTGCTCGCCCACCAGGGCGGCGAGGGCGGCGGAGCGGGAGGGATGAGAGGGGCTTGCCGAGAGGGTGACGATCAGGGACATGGTTCTCCTCGGGTCAGGCGGAGGCGGCGAGGCGGCCGGCGCGCCCCGGGAGGGGCCGCGCGGGGGAGCGG
>JBKPRZ010000702.1:0-4638 GCA_046734815.1 Myxococcota bacterium
GACGGCACCCAGGCTCACCGTCGCCGCCGGACCGGACGGCTCGGCGGCGCGGGAGGCGCCGGCGGTGAACTGCGTGGCCACCATGCGATCCAGCCGCTCGCGCTCCTTCACGAACAGCGGCGACACGAAGGCGGCCAGCTCAGTGCGGGATGCGGTTAGATGGTTGCCGTTCAGGTACCCGACCAGCGCGTCCTTGAAGGCCAGCGCGTCCGGATAACGTCCCTCTGGGTCCAGGCTCAGCGCGCGGGCGCAGATCTCGCGCAGGGGCGCGGGGACGTCGGGGCCAATCTCGGCCAGCGGAGGCAGATCACCGGCGGTCAGACGGCCAGCGATGCCGGCGTCGCCCATGTCCCCCCACAGCGGGCGCCCGCTGAGCCCCTCCCACAACATCACGCCGGCGGCAAAGATATCGGCGCGGCGATCGACCGGCTGGCCCAGCAGCTGCTCGCGGGGCATGTTGCGCAGCTTGCCCTTGGTGAACCCCGACTGGGTCAGGCTGATCGAGTCGACGATCTTGGCCACCCCGAAATCGAGGATCTTGCATTCGCCCGATCCGGTGACGATCACGTTCTCGGCGCACAGGTCCCGGTGCACCAGGTGCAGCGGCCGGCCGTCGGGGGTCTTCAGCTCGTGGGCGTAGTGCAGGCCCTCGAGCACGTTGCACAGGATCTCGACCTCCATCGCCGACGGCACCAGCCCGGCGGCGCGCCGCAGCCCCTGCAAGGTGGGCCCGGCCAGGTACTCCATCACGATGAAGTGGGTCCCCTCCTCCTGCCCCACCTCGTAGGTCTGCACGATGTTGGGATGGAACAGGCGGCGGGCCAGGCGGGCCTCGTCCAGGAACATGGCCCGGTGCTGCGGGTCCTCGAAGTTGCGCAGCCGCTTGATCACCACCAGCGTGTTGAAGCCGCCCGGGCCCTTGGCCGTCGCCAGGTAGACGTCGCCCATCCCGCCGTGGCCCAGCTCGGCCATCAGGCGGTATTTGCCCAGCACCAGCGGCCGGTCAGCGGCGATGTCGGGGCCGATCCACATCCGTCAGGAGCCCACCGTCGAGGGCAAGGTGAGAAGGGCGCCGGCCACCCCCGGGCCGCTGACGCTGACCACCGCCGGATCGCTGGCTAGCTCGACCGCGATGCTGGCGCGCCCGTTGGTCAGCTCGACCTTGCGCGAGCCGCCGTTGGTGCCCAGGTTGTCCAGCAGGCGCCCGCCGCCCGCCAGGTCGAAGCGCACGGCCAGCCGCGCGTCCAGGCATTGCACCCCCTTGGCGTCCACCACCCGCGCCAGCACGGTGGCCTGGGTCGGGTGCCCGGTGCCGGCGGCGGGGGCGTCCTTCGGCCGGCTGAGCAGCAGGCGCGCCGGCTTGCCCCACTTCTGGGTCTGGTAGCGGAAGTGCACCTCGTCCTCGACCACCGTCTGACCGGAACGAGCCCGCACCTTCAGCAGGTTGTCGCCCTCCTTGAACCGGGTCATCCAGCGCAGCCCCGCCGCCGGGAAGTCCTGGGCGTTGCGCTTCTTGCTGCCCAGCGAGCGGCCGTTGAGGAACAGCTCGGCCTCGGGGCAGTTCGAGTACACCTTCACCATCTTCTGCTCGTCGCGCTCACCCCAGCGCACGGCGAAGCGGTGGCCGGCGATGCGCACCATCGGTTTGGGCGCCCAGTACGACTGGAAGACGTAATAGCCGTCCTTGGGCGTGAGGTCGCGTTCCACCACGCCCTTCTGGTTCACGCGCGGCACCGGGTTCTCGGGGCGCAGCGGGGTGGCGAAGTCCTTGAACACCCACTGCGCCGTGCCGGTCAGCCAGGGCATGGTCTCCTGTTCCTTGAGGTGCCAGTCGAACAGGTTGCAGATGTACGTCTCGGACCAGTCGCCGTCCTTGGAGGCGCGGGTCTGGCCGCCCACCAGCAGGTAGTCGCGGTCGCGCTCGTCGGCGCCCTGGCCGGTGGCGATCTTGGCCAGCAGGCGATCGGTGTCCTCGGCGAAGCGGCCGGCGTGGCTGTCGCCGCCCCACTCGACGTGCAGGAAGTGATCGACCTTCTTCATCTCCGCCTCGGAGGTGGCCTTGTATTCGGTGTACTGGCCGCGGTACCAGCCCGCCCAGATCGAGGGTGAATAGACGTCGACGATGTCCTTGCAGAAGTCGCAGCGGCGGATCGAGGTCTTGCGCGACGGATCCAGCTGGTGGGCCAGCTGGTTCAGATCGCCCATGAAGGCGCGGATGGCCTTCTGATCGAAGGTCTCGAAATCGCCGGGCCAGTCGTTCTCGTTGCCCAGGCCCCACAAGATGATCGACGGGTGGTTGCGGTGCTGATCGATCATCGCCGCCAGCATGCCCCGGGCCTGCTGCTGGTAGCGCTCGCCGCCCAGGCCGCCGCGGCACCAGGGGATCTCCTCCCAGACCAGCAGGCCCAGCTCGTCGCACATGTCCAGCACCAGCCGCGACTGCTGGTAGTGCCCCAGCCGGATGAAGTTGGCCCCCATCTCCTTGATGAGGCCGAGCTCGCGCCGGATCAGGTCGTCGGTCAGGGCGGCGCCCAGGCCGGCGTGGTCCTCGTGCCGGTGCGTCCCGCGCAGCAGAAGCCGCTCGCCGTTGAGGAGGAACGGCCCCTGCTTCTTGAACTCGAAGTTGCGCAGCCCGAAGCGCTCGGTCACCGCCGACTCCGTCTCGCCGCCGACCGTCACGCGACAGCTATACAACGAGGGGCGGGCCGGCGACCAGAGCTCCGGTTTCTCGATGGTCGCCTGCAGCAGCAGGGTCCGGGGCGGGCTGCCGGGCGGCCCGGTGCCGCTGCCGTCGTTGGGGCGCGGCACCACCCGCACGCTCCGGTCCAGCACCGGCCCGGCGGGACCGGTGATCTCCACGCGCAGGTCCACCGGTCTGGGCCCGCCGGGGCTGTGAAAGCGCGCGAAGACCGACAGCTGCGCCGGCTTGCCGGGCTGGACCTCGCTGTCCACGTGCAGCCGGGCGATCGAGCTCGACGGTACGGTCTGCAGGTTCACGTGGCGGTACAGGCCGCCGTACAGCACGAAATCGCTGAGGCTGGAGGGGATGCGCTCGAGGTCGCGGCTGTTGTCGCAAAGGACGGCGATGGGCAGCTGGCCCTTGGGGGCGCCGCGCTTGACGGCCTGGTCGACGACGTCGGTGATGTCGAAGGTGAACTCGTCGTAGCCACCGACGTGATCGCCGACCTTCTCCATCCAGACGTACACCTCCGAGCGCTGGCCCGCGCCCTCGAAGTGCAGCAGCAGCCGCGCGCCCGGCCGGCGCGCGGGCAGCGGCACCACGGTCCGGTACCAGCCGTGCCCCTGGTAATACGTGTCGTCGGGGTCGACGGCGTCGCGGGCGTTGAAGCAGTGGGGGACCTGGACCTTCTCCCAGGGGACGTTGTCGCTGGCCTTGTCGCCGCGCCACACCTCCCAGATGCCGCCCAGGGTGCCGCGCCGGTGTTCCCAGCTGGTCAGGCGCTGCGACGGCAGGCTCGCGCCCGATGCGACCCCGCCGGTGGGCAGCAGCCCGACCGCCGCGCCCAGCGACCCCGACTTCAGCAACGTGCGCCGGGACAGGGTCGGACCGGTGGGGGGATCGGGGGGCGGGCTCATGGGCGCATCCTAATCGACGACGCCACCTTGCGACGAACCCGCACGATTCATGATCAAATGATGATGGGGCGATGGTGCGGTCAGGCGACGGCGGGGGGCGCGTGGCTGTGCCAGGGCTTGAGTCGCGGGGGCCCTCCGTGACATGGTTTGTGTTCGTGTCTGTTCGGGAACACATCGGGCCAGGATTGGCCGCCGCGCTCGCTGCTGGCCTGCTGTCCCTGGTCGTCGGGGTGTCGAGCCCGGGGCGTGCCGACGCGCAGTCCATCAAGCCGCGCCAGGCGGCCACCAGCCCGCGCGCCGTCTCGCGCCCGTCGTTCGACCCGCACACCGCGCTGCTGGAGGCATCGGTTGCCAACCTGACTGCCGCCTCGGCGCGGGGCGACCGCGCCGACGTTGCTCGCTGGGCCGACCGGCTGGGCCCCTCCCGGCTGGGCAACTTGCTGCAGCGGCACGACCGCCCCACGGTCATTGCCGCGCTGGATGGCACCCGTTCACTGGAAGGAAACGTTCGCCTCCTGCCCTGGGTCACCAAGCTGATCGGCGACCCCGACGTGCAGGTGGCCGAGCGGGCCATCCAGACGGTGGGCGAGCTGCTGCGCGCCGACCAGCTGAACAAGCTGCTGGAGTGGGAGGTGGCGGCGGTCGAGGTGGGCGCCGCCTGCGCCGCGCTGGCCAAGGCGGCGGAACAGACCAGCGCCACGCCGCTGCTGCGGCAGCGCGCGCTGGAATCGCTGGCCGAGGGCTATGCATTCTGCCGGGTGAACATCCCGGTCGGCACCTTGAACGCCGAGGTGCCGCCCGACATCCGCCGGGCCGCCGTGCTGGCGCCGCAGATCGTGCGCGTGCGGTCGGTCGATCAGATCGGCGAGCTGGCCGCCGACAAAGCGCCGCAGGTGGCCGCCGCCGCGGCGGCGATCTGGTGCCGCCACCGCTTCGAGCCGCTGCGCAAGCAAGGGCTGAACGACGAGGCCCGCCGGCGCTTCGCGCGCATGCGCGCGCTGGTGCTGTCGCCCACCATCACCGCCGAGGACGCCGCCGAGA
>JBKPRZ010000703.1:0-12828 GCA_046734815.1 Myxococcota bacterium
CACCACCCCGCGGCCCTCGGCGACGCCGCCGCCGATTACGCGGGCAGCGGCGGCCGCGGCGGCGCTGGACAAGACGCCGCCCGTGCAGCGGCCGACGGCGGCGGAGCGGGCGGCCTGGGAGGCGATGGCCCAGGCCACCCAGGTGCACCGGATGCCCCTGCTCATCACCCACACGGTGCGCTCCGGGCAGGTGATCCGCGCCGAGAAGAACGACCTCATCGTGCTGGCGCCGGTGAACCCGGGCGCGCAGCTGGTGGCCGACGGCAACATCCACGTCTACGGGCCGCTGCGCGGCCAGGCCATCGCCGGGGCGATGGGCTGCGCCCAGGCGCGCATCTTCTGCCAGAAGCTGGACGCCGAGCTGGTGGCCATCAACGGCATCTACCTCATCCACGAGGACATCCCGCCCGGCTTCCTGGGTTGCCCGGCGCAGATCTTCCTGCAAGATGACCGCTGCGTGGTCGAGCGCCTGTAGGCGCCCGCCCGGCCGCCCTACTCGGCCGCTTCGGTGTGCGCGACGGGCGCGGGCGCGGGGGTCGCCTCGGCGGGCGGATGCAGCTTGGCCAGCAGGCGCGGGCCGGTGGTGGTGATCTCGTCGTGCAGGAAGCGGGCGCGCGGCTCGGCGCGGTCCAGGTGCCGCTCCAGCCAGACCCGCCGCTCGGGGTGCCGCTGGGCCTGCTCGAGCAGCACCTCGGCGATCATCTCGTCGGCCAGCAGCCGGGTCAGCCGCTCGGCGTGCAGCAGCGCCAGCGAGAAGTCGCGCTTGGGGTCGAGCGGCTGGAACAGCTTGCCCACCCAGGTGGACATGGGCTGGTTCTTGACCGACGACACGCGCGCGGCCACCGTGCCGAGCGCCAGGTGCTGCTGCGCCGATAAGGAAAGTTGCTGGATGCGCGCCACCCGCTTCTCGTGGCCCTGCGCGGACAGCGCCCGCCAGCGCGCCTGGGCGGTCCGGCGCACGAAGGCCTGGGGGTGCTTGATGATCCCGCCCAGGGTGTCCTTGACCGCCATCAGCGCCTGGATCTGGCTGGTGCCCTCGTAGATCGGCATCACCAGGGCGTCGCGCAGCAGCTTCTCGGCGCCGAACTCGCGCATGTAGCCGTTGCCGCCGTGGATCTGCAGCGACCGGCGCGCGATCTCGACCGCCTTCTCCGCGGACAGGTACTTGACCAGCGGGGTGGCCCGGCGGGCGGCGGCCCGGTGCCAGCGCGCCTCGCGCATCCCCGACTCGGTCGATCCGTTTACCGGCGGCAGGAAGCGGCCGAACAGGCTCTGCTTCTGCGCCACCTCGTCGTGAAACGCGCCGTACATGGACAGCGCCCGCAGGCCCACCAGGTCGCTCTCCATCTCGTCGAGGTAGTCGGCGATCATCTCGTGCCGGTCGATGGTCTTGCCCATCGACCGCCGTTCGGCCGCGTAGGCCCGGGCCAGTCGGAAGGACGCCTCGCCAAGACCGATGGACTGGAAGCCGACGCCCACCCGGGCGTGGTTCATGATCTCCAGCATGTGGCGGAAGCCGTCGCCGGGACGGCCCACCAGCTCGCCGGGCGTGCGGTCGAAGGTGACCGCCACCGTGACCGAGCCGTGGTGCCCCAGCTTCTCTTCCACGCGGTCCAGGGTGGCCAGCCGGGTGCGGCCGCCGCCAGCCTCGTCGCGGTAGGCGGGCACCATGAACAGCGACAGCCCGGCCAGACCGGCCCGCGGGTCGGGATCGGTCCGGGCGATGACGAAGTGGTACTTGCCGTGGCCGGAGGTGATGAAGATCTTCTGGCCGCTGATCAGCCAGCGTCCGTCGGCATCACGTTCGGCCCGGGTGCGCAGCGCCGCCATGTCGCTGCCGGCGTCGGGCTCGGTGATGTCCATGCTGCCCCAGGCCTGCCCGCTGGCGATCTCGCGGATGGCGTCGCCCCAGCGCGTGCGCAGCACCTTGCCGGTGCCGGGGTCGAGCTCGGTGGTCCCCTCGAGCATCGACAGGACCAGCATGGCCGTGGCGATCCCGCCGTGGAAGCCGAAGTGGCTCATCAGCCCGGCGTCAGCGCGGGCCAGCAGCTCGCCCACCACGAAATACATCACCATGGGCGCGTTCATCCCGCCCAGCTCGCGGGGGAGAACCAGCCCGTGCAGGCCCAGGTCCGAGATCTGCCGGGTGATGCCCTGCAGCCGCGGCGGGAACGTGGCCTCGCCGCGCGAGAACAACACGCCTTCGCGGTCGATCTCGGCGCTGTGGGGGGCGATGTCGCCGGCCACCAGCTCACCCACCAGGGCGGCGGTCTCGCGGTAAAAGGCCAGCGCCTCGGCCGTGCCGGCGAAGCCTTCGCCGCCGTTCTGGCCCCGCTCTGTCAGGCGGACCAGGGTCTCCCAGTCCAGCCCCTCGCCCAGATAATACTGAAGATCCGCGTTATCGAGGAGGAAGCTCGTCATCTTCCTCCATCAAGCGTGGCAGATACTGAACCGCGGTCAATAGAAACCGCCGGTGATGCCCGTCGCTGTGGAGAATTCCCTTACCCGCGCGGGGCCTTGCCGCGCTTGCCGCCGATGACGGCCAGACCCAGCGGCGGCGACTTGGGCTTGCCACCCCCGGCCGGCAGCGCTGCCGCGGGATTCCGGCTGACCAGCCGCTTCAACACGGTGGCGGTCTTGGGGTCCATCTCGGTCACCTTGGTGAGCAGGGCGCCGTAGCCGGCTATCAGCAGCTCTCGCAGTGAATCGCGGTCCAGCTCGGGGCGGGCGATCCAGTCCAGACAGGCGCCCTCGACCATGGCGATCCACGAGCGCAGCGCGGCCCGCAGCATGGGGCGGGGCTTGCCGATGCCGAAGTCCTCCAGGAAATACCGCATGACCACCTCGCGGTGCTCCTCGAGGATCTTGCGGACCTCCGGCGCGATCGAGCCGCTGCGGTAGATGGCGGCGTAGACCGCCCCGTGGGTCTGGACGTAGTTCAGGTGCGCGTCCACCGCCGCGCGCAGCCGCGCCGCCGGGGACAGGCGCGGGTCGGGTGCGGTCAGCCGGCGCAGCTCCTGCGACGCCGCCCGCAGCACCTCGACGTAGTACTCGCGCTTGCCGCCGAAGTAGTGGTACAGCAGCCCCTTGGAGATGCCGGCCTGCTCGGCGACGTCGTCGATCGAGATGTCCTCGTAGGATCGACTGGAAAACAGCCGCGTCCCCAGCTCGATCAGCTGGGCGCGACGTTCGTCGATCTGGAGGCGGACGCGGCGTGGGGCAGGCATGGGAGGAATCGACGGTCATTCCCATCATACGGCGATCCGGCCCGATCGTGACAGAGCGCATTCGTGTCATGGCCCCAGCATCCACCCGACGACCGGTCGTTCGGTCGATCCCAGGGGGCCGCGTCGACGGCCGTCCATTAACATTGGGCGGGCGTGCATGAGGACCTCGGGCAGGGGGCCTGGGTGGAGCACACACCCGGGTTCCTGCCTGCCGACGAAGCGAAGACGTGGCTGGCGGCCCTGCAGACGGAGCTGCCCTGGGAGCAGCGCGAGATCGTGCTGTTCGGCCGGGCGGTTCTGCAGCCGCGGCTGATCGCCTGGGCCGGCGACCAGCCCTACCGCTACTCCGGTCAGACCCTGCCGCCGCGACCGTTCACGCCGTCCGTGACAGAGCTGTCACGCCGGGTGGTGGCGCGGGCGGGTGTGGCATTCAACCACGTGTTGCTGAACCGCTACCGGGACGGCCAGGACAGCATGGGCATGCACGCCGACGCCGAGCCCGAGCTGGGCCCCGACCCGGTGGTGGCGACCCTGTCGCTGGGGGCGACCCGACAGCTGCTGGTGGTTCCCCGGAAGACCGGTCCCCGGAAGCGTTATCCGCTGGCCTCGGGGGATCTTCTGGTCATGGGCGGCACCTGCCAGCGCCACTTCCGCCACGGGATCCCCCGGCAGGCCGGCGTGGTGGGCGAACGGATAAGCCTGACCTTCCGCCGGATCGTCTAGCGCAGCGTTCGCGCAACAGCCGCAACCATCCGTCCCCGTGCCCGTCCCCGTCCCCGTATGCGTCCCCGTCCCCGTCCCCGTCCCCGATGGTGATCTCTGCAGCGCTATTTACTCCGGTTCAATCGCTCGAGCGCCGCGCGCGCCAGGCCCTGGACTCGCCTCTCCTCGGGTGGATCGTACTTGTCGGGGGTGGCCTTCACCACCTCCTCGAGCAGACGGCGGGCCTCGTCCTTGCGGTCCTCGCGCAGGTGCAGCTCGGCCCAGTACAGGCGCGCGCGCAGGTTGTTGGGGTTCATGGTGAGCGCCTTGCGGAACGATTCGGTCGCCTTCTTCTCGTCGTATTTGGGCCAGGGCAGCTTGGCGTAGTAGCCGCCCCAGGCCACCGGGATGGCGCCGTGGGCGTAGCCGCTGTCCAGGCGCTCGGCGCGGCCGAGGCGGTCGCGGAACTTGCCCTCGATGCCCTGGGTGAGGGCGCGGACGATCCCCAGCCCCAGCGCGTAGGTCCCCATGCCGGCCATGGCCCAGTAGTAGGCGGGCGCCTGGCCGGGGTTGATGGCCACCGCGCGCTCGGCCAGGTCCCAGCCGGTCTTGCCCAGGTTGGCCCGCTCGTCCTTGGGCAGCCTGGGATCGTCGCCGCGCCAGGCGTACCAGCGGGCCAGCCGCCACAGCAGGCCGTAGTCGCCGGGGGCGGCTGCCAGCGCCTGCTCCAGCACCGCCTTCTGCTGCGCCAGCGCGCCCGGGTCGTCGCGCCGCTTGTTCAGATCGTCGGCGCGCGCGGCTGCCTCCGCCGGCGTGGGCGGGGCGTCCGCGCGTGCGGGCGGGGCGCCGAGGGACAGGACCGCGACCAGGGCCACTCCGGCGGAAAGGCGCATGCGCGCACTATGACATGGCCGCCTTTTGAAACCCGCCCGCAGATCGGCGCCCACGACGCGCGCGACCTGGGCCAAACTGCGCGGAAGGAGGCCCAAGATGCTGCAACCGTCCGCGACCCCCAGGAACGAGACTGCCGTCACGGCGGCGGGGGCCGACATCGTTCTGTGGCCCGACTCCGACGAGGTGCACGCGCGCCTGGAACGGCTCGCGCGCTCGCCGGTGCGGCGGCTGCGGCGGGATCGCGTCGAGGGTTACCTGCAGACCCTGGCCACCCGGTGCGCGGGATCGAAGGCGCTGGCCGAGAAGGCCCGCCGCTTCATCCCGGGCGGCGTCCAGCACAACCTGGCCTTCAACCACCCCTTCCCGCTGGCCATCGAGCGCGCCGACGGGCCGTACCTGTGGGACGTGGACGGCAACCGCTACATCGACTTCCTGCAGGCGGGCGGGCCCGGGCTGCTGGGCAACAACTACCCGCCGGTGCGCGACCGGGTGTTCGAGGTGCTGCTGAGTGCGGGCCCGGCCACCGGCATGTTCCACCCCTTCGAGCTGAAGCTGGCCGAGCTGATCGCGCGCTACCTGCCCACGGTGGAGAGCTTCCGGATGCTCGGCAGCGGCACCGAGGCCTGCATGGCGGCCATCCGCGCGGCGCGCACGTTCACCGGCAAGAGCAAGATCATCAAGGAGGGCGGCGCCTACCACGGCTGGAGCGACCAGCTGGTGTTCGCCCTGCACCTGCCCGGCACCGGCGCGATGGAGGCCTTCGGCATCCCCGAGGGCTGTCTGCGCGACACCCAGGAGTTCTTCCCCGGGCAGCTCGAGGGCCCGCGCGGCCTGCGCGCGCGGCTGGAGAAGAACGCCGCCGACGGCGGCGGCACGGCGGCGGTGCTGATCGAGCCGGTGGGCCCCGAGAGCGGCACGCGCCCGGTGCGGCCGGGCTTCCTGGCGGGCGTGCGGGCGCTGTGCGACCAGTACGGCGCGCTGCTGGTGTTCGACGAGGTGGTGACCGGCTTCCGGCTGGGCATGGGCGGCGCGCAGGCGCTGTTCGGGGTGCGGCCCGACCTGACCGTGTTCGGCAAATGCGTGGCGGGCGGCTATCCGGCCGCCGGCGGCCTGGGCGGGCGGCGCGACGTGATGGCCTCGCTGGCGGCGGGCATCGAGGCGGGCAAGGCCCGGGCCTACGTGGGCGGCACCCTGTCGGCCAACCCGATGAGCTGCGTGGCGGGCTACTACGCCCTGCTGGAGATGGAGTCGACCGGCGCGGCGGCGCAGGCGGCGCGCGCGGCGGGGCGGCTGTGCCGGGGGCTGGAGGAGATGATCCGCGCGCGCGACCTGCCCTTCGTCGCCTACCACCAGGGGTCCATCTGCCACCTGGAGACGGGCGGCGCCCTGCTGGTCGACGTGACCGCCCCGGGCGCCCTGGCCGACGCGCAGGCGCGCAAGAAGGTGATGGAGGAGATGAGCGCCGCCTTCTGCGCCGAGGGCATGGTCACGGTGGCCGGCAGCCGCCTCTACACCAGCATGGCGGACACGGAGGTGGTGATCGACGAGGCCCTGGCGGGGTTCGAGCGGATCCTCGACGGGGTGGAGGGGTGAACTTTGTAGCGCAAAGTACTTGACGATCGTCCGAGCCCGGGCCATCTTTCAGCGATGGGACCGAATCCGCGGCCGCTGCATTCGGAGGCGCTGGAGAACCTGCGCTTCATTCGCAGCACCATGGAGAACGCGCGCTCGTTCACGGCGGTGCCCGGGTGGGGACAGGTGGCGATGGGGGTGAGCGCCATCGGGGCGGCGGCGCTGGCCGACCGGCAGCCCGATTTCTCGCTG
Organism: Myxococcota bacterium; assembly: GCA_046734815.1. Classification (GTDB taxonomy): domain Bacteria; phylum Myxococcota_A; class Polyangia; order Fen-1088; family Fen-1088; genus CAVYGB01. Next base: position 6,648 of record JBKPRZ010000703.1, read on the forward strand.
TGGCTGCTGACCTGGGTGGCCGAGGCGGTGCTGGCGATAGCGCTGGGAGCCTTCGCCCTGGTGCGGAAGGCCCGCCGCGCGAACACGCCCATCGCTTCGGGTCCCGGCCGGCGCTTCGGGCTGGCGTTGCTGCCGCCGCTGCTGGTTGGCGCGGTGATGACGGCGCTGCTGTGGCGGACCGGACCGCGGGATGTGCTGCCGGCGCTGTGGCTGCTGTGCTACGGGGCCGGCATCGCCACCGGGGGTGCTTTCTCGGTGCGCGCGGTGCCGCTGGAAGGTGTGTCGTTCATGGCGCTGGGGGCGGCCGCGGCGCTGACGCCGCCGGGCTGGGGCGACCTGTGGATGGCGGGCGGGTTCGGGATTCTCCAGATCACCTTCGGCATCTACATCGCGCGGAGACACGGTGGCTGAACGGGGGAGGCACCATGGCTAAGGCGTCGGGCTCCGTGCGGCGGCTGAGCGATGCTTCGGGCGAGGCCAAGCGGGCGGCGCGGCCGGCCGCCGGCGCCGTGCAGCTGGATCGCCTGATCCACGAGCGCATCCGCCTGGCCATGGTCAGCGCGCTGGCGGCCAACCCGTCGATGACCTTCAGCGAGCTGAAGGCGCTGCTGGGCACCACCGACGGCAACCTGAGCATCCACGCCCGCAAGCTGGAGGAAGCCGGCTACGTCGAGTGTGCCAAGAGCTTCGTCGACCGCACCCCGCGCACCGAATACCGCCTGACCGCCACCGGCCGCCGCGCGCTGGAACGTTACCTCGACCACATGGAGGCCATCATCCGCGCCGCCCGGGAGGCGTGAAGCAACGACACGCTCCCGACCTTCGATCTCTTCGCCGACGACACCGCCGTTCTTTTTTTTGGAGACTGACTCTATGCCGGAAAGTGCTTTACCCGCTTCGTCCACCCCCTCGCTGCACGTCGCGATCATCATGGATGGCAACGGGCGCTGGGCCACCTGCCGGGGGTTGCCGCGGGTGGTGGGGCACCGGGCGGGGGCCAAGGCGGTCAGGCGCACGGTCGAGAGCGCGCCCGGCCTGGGGGTGACGGCGCTGACCCTGTACGCGTTCTCGTCGGACAACTGGCAGCGGCCCGCGCCCGAGGTGACCGGCCTCATGGGCCTGCTGTCGCGGTACCTGCGCAAGGAAGCCCCCGAGCTGGCGGACAACGGCGTGAAGCTGGAGGTGGTCGGCCGGCGCGACCGGCTGTCAGGCGGCCTGGTCGCGGACATCGAACGCGCCCAGTCCATCACCGCTGCCGGCACGCGCCTGCACCTGCGCGTAGCGGTGGACTACTCGGGCCGCGACGCCATCCGCCGCACCCTGGCCGGCCAGCAGTCCGCCCTGCTGCCCGACGTGGACCTGCTGATCCGCACCGGGCGGGAAAAACGGCTGTCCGACTTCCTGCTGTGGGAGTGCGCCTACGCCGAGCTCTGGTTCACCGACGTGCTGTGGCCCGACTTCGCCGCCGCGGACCTGCGCGCCGCCATCGATGACTTCCGCACCCGCCACCGCCGCTTCGGCGCCGTGGATCCCGCCCGCCTGCAGACCGAGCCGCGCTGAGGTCGATCACACGGTCGTCGACCCTGGCGCAGCCGGCGCGATCATTCCGGCAGCGCGCCCGGGACCGGGGCTCGCCTCCGTGCGCTGACCCGCCTGCGGCCACCCAGGGAGGAGGGTGCGTCGGCGTTCGCGCCCTCGTGCACGCCGATTCCCAGGGCCTCGACCATCTCGCCGCCCAGCCAGCCACTGATCACCGCCAGGCCCACCGCGACCCATCCCGGCAGCATGGCGCCCCAGCCGGCAAGCGCGTACGTGCGTTCACCGCCCGCCCGCAGATACAGCGACAGCGCAAACAGCGCCACGATCACCAGATTGAGGATCAGGTGGTAGGTCCCCACCTGCCGCGCGCGTGTGCCCGTCGGAATCTTCAGGAAGTCGAGCAGGCCCGGCACCGCGGCCACGAGCGCGCTGATCACGCCCGCCACGATGGTCCAGTAAGCCACCGCCGCCCACATCCTGTTGCCGGTCGCCAGCCGGAATACGTCCCAGAGCGGCGAGATGCCCAGCAAGCCGAGCGGAAACACTATGAGCTGCGCGTGCAGCGCGTGCCCTGCCACGAGAACCCGAGCCTTCATGTCGACCTCCCTCCACCAACCACCGGAAAAGATGGGACCCGGGCGGCCCGGGCCAATCCGACAGTCCCCGTACCGAGGTGTCGCGCCCGCCCGGCGTTAAGGGCTGCTGTGGATTGGCGGAAGGCTGCCTCGATGAACAGGGTCGATCGAGGATGGTGGGAGGCTCACCTGCACTTTCTGTCGTGGCGTGAGGTCGATTTCGCGGGCGTTGTCGTGGCTGGTCTCATCGGCGGCTACGTCATGGCCCTGGCCGGCCTGTGGGCGGGCCGGGTGCCCGGCCTGGTCGCCGTGGACATCGTGCCTCAAGCGTGGGCCGCGGCCGTGCCGATCCTCGCCGTGCAGCTGTTGCTGGGCTTGCTGCCCGACGCACCCAGCGGCCGCTGCTACCTCCAGCCGTGCCTTCCGGACTGGCTGCCGCTGCTGCAGGTCAGCGGGATCCGGCTGGCCGGAGACGACCTCGAGGTGCGCATCCGGCGCGACGGCGACCGCACCGTGCTCGAGCACGCCCATCATCCGACCCTGGAGATCCAGCAGGCGGCTCCCCCGGCCCCGCTGTGGGGAGCCCCGATGTGACTGGCCAGGGCGCCAGCGCCCGCGAACGTCACACCCACCCGTCCCCGCGGCCGTAAGATCCCGTGGTGGCAATAACCCTGGAGCCGATCCAGCCGGCCGAGATCCCGGCGCTGCGTAACCTGTGGGAGCTGTACGTCCACGATTTCAGCGAATTTCTGCCGCTGCACCCCGGTCCGGACGGGCGCTTCAACTCCGACGAGCGGTTCGCCGAGCTCATCGCACCGCCGCTGGAGCGGCTGTGGATCCGGCGCGACGGGCAGGTGGCGGGATTCGTGTTCATCCGGCCGTGCAGCCACCTGGACGGCGACCCGACCGTGTCGGACATCGACCAGTTCTTCGTGCTGCGCGGTCACCGGCGCGCCGGCGTGGGCCGGGCGGCGGCGGTCCTGGCGTTTGCGCGACGGCCCGGCCGCTGGGAGGTGCGCCAGTCGGCGGCCAATGTCCCGGCCCAGCGCTTCTGGCGGCGCGCGATCGCCGACGCCACCGGCGGCCGCTTCGACGAGCAGCAGCGCGAGGTGAACGGCGAGCCCTGGTTCGTGCAGACCTTCACCGTGTGAACGCGCGGACCGTCGGCGAAGCCTGGTGTCAGCGGGCCTGGAACAGGCGTTCGTGGCGGGCGGTGGTGGCCCTGGTGCCGTCGTATGTGCGGCCGGCGCAGGCAGCGCCATCGATGACCCCGACCCAGTGCCGGTCGGGCGAGCGGCAGATCTCGCGGGCGCCGTCCACGGTGACGACCACCGGGTGGGCGGCGTCTGGGGCGGCCAGCCAGGCGATGCGGTTTCGGTCGGCCTGGTACAGGCGCTCGTGGTCGGCGGCGCGCAGGGACTCGATCTGCCAGCGCTGGTTCGACGCGCCGGTGCAGTCGGCCAGGCGCAGGGCCGCACCGTCGGCGCGGCTCTGGCCCGCGACCTCCAGGCACGACCCGGAGGCGGCGCGCAGGGCGAAGGTGTTGCCGGCGCGCTCGGCCCGCCAGAGCTGGGCCGGGTCGTCGCTGCACGGGCGCTGGCCGATGCTGGCGCCGGGGTCGAGCAGGGCACCGGCGGCGACCGAGGCGTCCAGGCACTGGGCGCTGCGTGCGTTGGCCACCTGCCAGGCGCCCGCGCGGGCGCGCAGGCTCCAGGACTGGTTGTCGCCGTCGTTGCAGCTCCACTGCTGCACGCGCGCGCCTTCGCGACTGCTGCCGCCATCGACGTCCAGGCAGCGACCGGCGTGATAGGCGCTGATGGGCACCGGCGGCAGGCTGGCCGGATCCGGTGCGGGCGGGCCCGCCTCGACCAGCTGGCAGGCGCCGTCCCGCTCGAACCCCAGCCGCTGGCTGCCACGCGATCGGCACAGCGGAAACCCCGGCGCCGCCTCGACCAGCCGATCGGCGGGAACCGATTCGAAGTCGAACAGATCGAACGGCTGTCGCGGAACCCAGCGCAGATGGTGGCGATCGTCGGGCACCTCGCGGTCGCGCGCGGTGGTCCACAGATCGACAAGGCCGCGCGCCGACCGGTACAGCGGTTCCAGGTCGGCCAGGGTCAGCCCCAGGGTGCGCAGGTCCTCGATGAAGTCGGGCACCAGGCCGGCGTGCATGAGGCCCAGACTGTTGTAGTCCCAGGCCCGGAACTGCTCGTAGCGTGGCAGCGGCCCGGCGGCCCCGCCCACCGCCGCCGGCACCAGCCCCGCCGGCAGCGGGATGGGGTATTGCACGCGCGTCGGCTTCGGGATCGGCTGCCCTCCCGCGGCGGTGCGCGGCTGGCAGGCGCTGGCGGCGAAGCGGGGCGCCGCCCAGCCCGCGAAGCCGTTCCAGTCCGAGCCGAAGGTGATGCGGCCCGCGCCCGCCCCGGTCAGCCCGCCGCCGGCCAGGTCGCGCAGGTAGAGGTAGGTGTTGGCCCACGCGTCCGCGCCGCCGCAGGAGATCGGCACGGGGGGCGCGCTGGCGGCGCTGCGCACGTATTCGTCGGCGCCCGCGCCCAGGATGATGCCGAACATCCCGCCGGTGCCCAGGATGCGCTGGATCTGGTCGGTCCGGCGCATCTGCTCGGTCTGCGGTCCGGTCGATAGATCGAAGGCGCCGACATGCCCGGCCAGCACCGGGTAGGAACGCGTCTCGGCGATGGCCAGGGCGTCGTCGAACGCGCGCCAGGACAGGTGCTCGGTGTCGATCAGCAGGCCGCGGGTGGTCAGCTCCTGGACCAGCACCCGGCCCAGCGGGGACAGGCCATCGGCGGCACACGGCTCGTCCGTCTCCCAGCACTCGGCGGTGGGCCCGCTGGTGAGCACGTTGAACTGCGCCGAGCCGCCGAACTGGTTGAGCTTGTGGTGCACCGGGAAGACGTAGCTGACGCCCATCGCTTCGAGGCGATCGAGCCCCTCGCGCACGGTCTGCTCGGTGCAGGCGGGGCGGTCGGCGTCGCAGTTGAACAGGTGCTGCAGCTCGGTCCCCAGCACGACCGCCAGGCGGCCGCCCGCGATCACGGCGCCCGCCTCCTCCGGGTCGCGCACGATCCGGTACCAGCCGCGGCCCGGACCGCCGTTGCGCGCGTCGACCGCGTCCTGCATCCGGTAGGCCTCGCGCACCTGCCACTCCAGCGCCTCCATGTCGTTGCCGGTGCGGCCCGGCGCCAGCACCGGCTGCACGCGCGTCAGGGCGTTGACCAGGCCCAGGTCGTTCTCGCCCCGGCCGAACATGTCCTCGCTGTTGACCGCCAGCATGACCATCAAGCGCAGGCCGCCCTGGTAGGCGCGGAACAGCCAGTCCTCGTGGGCCTGCTGGTGGGTGGCCACCTCGCGGCTGGGCCAGCCGCCGAAGCCGGGATAGCCGCTCTCGTCGTGGGTGGCCAGGCCGACCAGGCCGCCGGCGATGTTGCCGTCGAAGAAGGCTTCGACGCGATCGTGCCCGGGCTTCAGGGCGGGCGGGATCGGCGCCAGCACCTCCGCCGGCGGTCCGAAGGCGCCGCCCCAGACCACCGACCCGCCGAAACCGAGGTGAGCCATCTGGTGCAGGTGCAGGTCGGCGTAACCTTCCAGCGACGCGGGCGACCGCAAGATGCCATCGCCGCCGCGGACCGGCGCCGCGGGCGGCTCGGCCGCGCAGGTGCTGTCGGGAAGGTCCCAGTGGCCGCGCACTTCCCCGCCGTCGCGGTCGCAGCCGTCAGGTCGTTCGAAGAACACGCCCCGCACGGTGCGGGGGGCGTGGGCGCAGGCGATCTCTGCCATGACCGAGAGCGGGCGGTTGCGCAGCGGTGCCGAGATCCGACGCCGCCCCGCCGCCACGCACCCGTCCTTGCGCACCGGGCCCCAGCGCCAGACCGGGCGCTCGGCGATGCGCGCGTCCACCGGCAGCCCGCCGTCGGGCAAGGTCGATGGACCGCCGGTGGTCGATGTTGCGCTGTCGGCCGTGTCGGCCGTGCGCACCGGACCGCCCAGCCGACACGAGCCCAGAAGAAAAACGAACAATCCCAGCCTGGACCGCGACATGCGGAGAC
>JBKPRZ010000704.1:0-11618 GCA_046734815.1 Myxococcota bacterium
CGCCTGGCCGGCACGAACTGGCCGATTCGAGCTTTGGCCCGACGGGGGTCTCTGTCAAGATTCGGCAGGCAGGAGGCGACCATGCGAAACGGGGCGATCGCAGGCTTTTGCGCCGCGGCCATGGGCTGCGCCAGCGCGGGCTCGAGTCAGCAGTCCGGTCCGGACAACGCTCAGTATTTCACGATGCGGACCGCCGTGAGCACCGAGACCATCCGGCTGGACGGGGATCGCCTGTTCGGCCCCAACGTGGAGGTCTCGCGGCTGTCGGACGGGTTCCGCGGGCACGTCGGCGATCGGCTGGTGGATCTGCGCACCGAGGAGAGCAAGGTGTTCGGCTCGATCGGGTCGGCCCACACCGAGCTCTACGTCGAGGATCGACCCACCGGCATCGCCATCAAGGGGATGTACGGCGGCACCCTCGGAACCATCGAGCTGCTCACCGAGAAGGTGGCCGGATCGATCGGCCAGTGCACCTACGACCTGGTCCGGGTCGCCCCGGACCAGTACCGCTACACCGGCCGCCGGGCCTGCCGCGGGCGGGTGGGCAGCGCGGAGATCGAGCTGCCGCAGGATCTGGGAAGGCGGCCCGCGGTGGATCGGGCCGCCTTGATGGCCATGTTCCTGGGAGGCTGAGGCCCCCCTATCTAGGTCAGATCCCGCCGCACTTGAGCGGCTCGGGGCGCTGTGAAGGCAGCGCGCTGCGAGGCACGCAGGACAGCGTCTCGGCGTCGCAGGTGATGTCCACCGCCGGGCTGATGCCCGACCCGGTCGGCCGTCCGTTCGCCGGATCCGAGCAGGGGTCGCACAGGGTCTGGTCCGGCTTGCCGCTGCCGGTGGGCTTGCCGTCGGCGCCCATCATCGAGCCCTCGCACCCGATCGCCGGCCACAGCCCCACCACGTCGTAGGTGGCCGAGCAGGGCGCGCCGTCGACGGTCTTCGAGTACTCCAGGCGCCCCGTGAACATCGTCCCTGGCTGGGCGGCGGTCACGTAGAACTTGACGTCGCTCCACTTGAGCGAGAGGTCCAGCGCCGGGAGCGGATCGGTCATGCCGGCGTCGCCCTTGTCCATCGCAGGCACCGCCGCCAGCTTCAGGTTGGCCGGCTGGGCCATCTCCACCTCGCAGAAGCCGTCGGCCCCGGGGTCGTCGGTCTTGAACGCCCCCAGCGCGACCACGTCCTTCGACTCGGCGTCCTGCCCGTATTCTTCGAGCAGGGCGCCGATCTCCTCGGCCTTGATGGCCACCGGTCCCTTGGTGACGGAGAACGTGTCGCCGGAGGCCCGCCAGTACGAGTTGACCCCGGCGGTCCCGCCCTTCAGCTCGGAGCAGGCGCCGGTGCCGGACACCTTCGTGAACTTCAGCGCGAAGGCGCCCTTGGCGGTGGTGCAGCGGGTCTTGGGCTGCTCGGCATTGCAGCCCACGCCCACCGACAACGCCAGCAGCGCGCCCGCCAGCGCCCGGTACCCGCGGGTGATCCTATCGAGGCTCTTCATCTGTTCCTCCTGATGTCCTGTGCTCGAGGTTCGGGTCTGGTCGGCGGCTCAGTAGTTGTAACGGAGCCCGAAGGTCACCACCCGCGGTGCCTGATAGGCGGTCACCCGACCGAAGTTGGGGTTCTTGCTCGTCATCGGATCGAACGGCGTGCCGTCCTCGGAGACCAGCTTGGGCAGGTCGTTGATGTTGGTGCCGCCGCGGATCGGAAGGACGTCCGAGGTGGTGTAGGTCTGGTCCTTGCCCGTCACCCCCTGCAGGTTGAACAGGTTGTAGACGTTGACATAGCCCTCCAGCAGATGGCCGTTGGCGAAGCCCAGGCCGTAGCGCAGGTTGATGTCCGAGGTGTAGTTCCAGGGCAGCCGCTCACCGGATCCACGCGGCAGGATGAACACCTCGCCGGGGCCGTACAGGCCGTGCGAGCCCAGGTAGCTGGTCGGCGCGCCCGAGGTCGCCCGGACGTTCGCGCCCACGTTGATGTGGTGCCGGGTGGCCACGGTGAAGTCGTAGGCCCCGCCGATGCGCAGCTGGTGCCGGTTGTCGGTGCCCAGCGGCCCGCTGCGGTTGGGCAGCAGGCTGAGGAGGTCGAAGTCCGAGTTGATGTTCGGATCCAGCTGCCCGGTCTCGGGCCGGAACAGACCGGCGATGTTGCCCTCCAGCCGCTGCAGGGTGTAGCTGGCCAGCATGAGCCAGTTCTGGAAGAACTCCTTCGAGAACAGCAGGGTCATGGCGTCGTAGTCGCGGCGGGCGACCGGGAAGTTGCCGGCGATGCCCTGACCCGGGTTGCCGATGAAGTAGGTCTGCGCCTCGTCGACGCTCATGTCCTCGATCATGTTCTTGAGGCGCCGGCGGGTGTAGGTCAGCGACAGCCGGCTCTCGGGCAGCAGCTGGTATTCGGCGCCCAGGATGTATTCGTCGACGGTGGGCGTCTTCAGGTCCGGATCGATCGGCGTGGTGCCGCCGCCCGTGGGGATGTACCGCTGGTCGGGGTCGGAGGCGCCGCCGATGGGCAGGTAGCTGCTGCGGTCGCGGCAGGCCATCCTCTTGGCGGGGTCACGCGGGTCGCACAGGTTGATGTCGTGATTGCCCTGGAATCCGGGCTCGGCCGACAGCGAGCGGTCGGCCACGTCCAGCGGCACCTGCTGGTAAAAGCGGGCGAAGCTGGCGAACAGCTTCGAACGGCCCGACTGGGTGGGATCGTAGATGACGCCGAAGCGAGGCGAGATCTGGTTCGGCAAGGTCATCCGGAGGTCGCCCTCGTTGTTGTACAGGTACTCCGAGTCGTAGCGGATGCCGACGTTCAGGGTGACCTTGTCGGCGATCGACCAGCTGTTCTGGGCGAAGGCGCCGACGCCCCACTGGGTGACCTGCGCGCGGACGGCGTCGGCGTAGACCGCCTCGTCGGGACCGGTCAGATAGCCGTAGTTGCGGTAGTCGGAGAAGAGGGTGCCCCGGGTGTTCTCCCGGAACAGGATCCCGCCCGGGTAGGCCTTGGTCAGGTCGTTGTCGACCCGCTCGACGTCGAGCCCGACCTTGATCACGTGGTGGCCCAGCGCCTGGGCCAGCATGGTGACCACGCTGCGCAGCTGGAACCGGTCCTGGTTGCGGGTGGAGATCTGACCGGGACCGATGGCGTAGGTCTGCACCGGGCAGCGGACCGCGCTGGTCGCGCCCTTGTCCTCGCAGTAGCCGGCGGGCACGTTCTCGAAGTCGGTGATGGGGTGGAAGCCGGGATTGTTCCGGCGGTAGCGGGCGCTGCGCAGCTCGGAGGCCAGCCCCGAGGTGGCGCCGGGCATCGAGCCGTCGACCGGCAGGTTGTCGTCGCGCGAGTGCAACCAGCCGAAGGTGTTCTCGAAGGTGACCCGCTTGCCGGAGGTGGTCGCGATCCACTTGAGGATGTTGCTGAGCTGGTCGTTGCGCTTGACACCGGTCAGGGCGTCGAACGAACCGGCCAGGCTGCCGCCGTCGGGGGTGCCGTCCTGGGTGTCGTAGCCGAAGTTGCCGTTGCCGCCCGCCCGCCAGGGGGTCACGAAGGAGGTCAAGGCCAGCGAGTGGTTGCGCGACGGCGAGTAGGTCAGGTTGGCCACCGCCTGCAGCGAGTTGCTCACGGCGTGAAAGCGCTGCTCGGTGTTGGGGATCAAGGTGCGCTTGGAGGCGTCGGTCGCCGGATCCTTGATCGGCATCCCCATCGCATCCACGTCGGTGGCGTAGAGCGCGCGCGGCAGGTCGTGCCGGGTGGTCGCGCCCAGAACGCCCAGGTACAGCCACAGCCGGTCCTTGACGATGGGCAGGCCCACGTCGGTGCCGAAGTCACCGATGATGTTGATCTCGGGGCGGCCGGCGAAGATGGTGCTGCCCTCGGTGAACACGTCCCTCGGCGTGCCCTCGAGGAAGCCGGGGGTGACGTTGGTCCAGGCCGAGCCGCGGATCTCGTTGGAGCCCGACTTGACGACGGCGTTGATGATGCCGCCGGTGGAGCGGCCGAACTCGGGCAGGTAGCCGCCCGTCACCACGCCGACCTCCTTGAGGAACTCGGTGGAGAGCGGGGTGGTGTTGATGCCGTAGGCCGAGTCGTTGACCGCCAGGCCGTTGATGGAGAAGCGGTTCTCGGGCGAGGTCGATCCGCCGATGGAGGTGCCGTACAGGTCACCGCGCGCCTGCGGAGCGGCGGCGGCCACCGCCTCGTACGAGCGGACGCCGCCGCCGCGGGAGACGTCGGGACGGGCCAGCGGCAGCCGGCGCATCATCTCTTCCGAGAAGGTGGTCGACAGCGAGCTCGAGCCGACGTCGATGGTGGGCGGCCGCTCGGTGATCTCGATTTCCTCGGCCTTGCCCTGCACCTGCCGGGGGATCAGGAAGACGTTCACCCGCAGGGTCACGTCGCTGCGGACGGTGACATTCTTCTGCTCGTACGAGTCGTAGCCATCCTTGTCCACGCGGACGGTGTACACGCCCGGCGGCAGGGTGGGGGCGCGGTAGAAGCCGGAGGCGTCGGTCAGCACCGTCTGCTCGCCCTGCATCGCCGGCGAGGTCACGGTGATGATCGCCTCGCCCACCGGCTGGCGGCTGACGGCGTCGACGACGCCGCCCTGGACGACCGAGCTGCCGGTCTGGGCCTGGGCGCCGGTGGCGGCCAGCCAGCATGAAAGAAGAACAGCCGAGAAGATGCCGAGGGGAAAACGCCGGCTGCGCAGGCCAGCCAGATCGGTGGTGTCATGTGCCAACATCATCACACTGCCTTCTCGTCCCGAGGGGACGGCAATAGTGAGGCTCCGGGGACGAAACAGCACACCCGTTCCCAGGTCAGGCGGAGGCTGTCTCGCGCTATTGAATCCACGCTCAATAACCCAATGCGAGCCGATCGGTTCGCATTATAGGCAGGCCGCGATTGGCAGCAAGACCCGCACGACGGGCTCGTCTGGCGGCGTCGGGTTCGGGTGCGAGAACTAGGTAACGATCGTTACTGAATGTTTGTTCAATAGAAACCGACCGGAAACCACGACGGCGGCCGGGAACTTTTCCCCCCGCGTCTCAGGGGGCCTACCGGCGTCGGTCGCTGCTCGATTCGATGGCAGGCTGCGGGAACGACAGCCAGGCGCGCTTTTGCTGCGCTCGACCCGGCGCTCGCAGCTCGCCGAACGCGGCGCTACCGGCGCGGCCCGGCGCGGGCGGAACCGGGCCCGCCACCACCACCGCCAGGGGAAGGCGGATGGCCGACGAGGACGGGGTGTCGGTCCACAGCACGATCTGGGCCTGGTAGCTGCCGGGGGACAGCTTGTCCCGGTCGGCGGTCACGGTGAAGGTCTGCTGCGTGCCCGGCGGCACGGTTCCCGAAGCAGGCTGGATCTGCACCCAGGGCAGGTCGTCGGCCTGCTCGTCCTCGGCGCTCGCGAGGGCGTGGGCGTCGAAGGCCACCTCGCGCGTCCCGTGGTTCTCGAGCGTGAAGCTGGTGGAGGCGGGCGCCCGGTCCGAGGCGATGGTCAGCGCGGCGGGGGCCACCTGCGCGCGGCCGCTGGTGAGCGCCAGGTCGAGGTGCAAAGCCTCGCCCTGGACCACCGAGACCTGCCGGGTCTGTTCCCCATAATAAGGAGCGGAGGCGCCCACGCTGTGGGAACCCACCCGCAGCTCGAGCCGGTAGCGTCCCTCGCTGTCGGTGGTCGTGGTGCGCACGCCCGCCTCGTCGCTCCAGGAGAGCAGCTGGACCCCGGGCAGCGGCTGGCCGTCCGTGGCGTCGGTCACCTGCCCCTCCAGGATGCCCGACGGGGGCAGGGCGTACAGCAGCGCCGATCCGGAGTCGAGGCTGGGATCGTGGTCCGAATACTCCAGCCCGTCGACGCCGTCGGCGTCCTCGAGCCCGACGGTGGCGGAGCCGCCGTGCTGGCGTGCATCCGGTCCGGCGGTGAAATACTGGGTGAGGATGCGCCCGTCCTCGTACAGGACCACCTCGAAGCGGACGCGCAGCTGGGGCTGGTCGCGGAAGGCCACGTTCCGCCACTCGACAACGAAGGCTCGGTCGGGAGCGCTGCCGGTGGTCTCGGTGCGGACGCTGGCCGCCTCGTCCACCACCAGGTCGTCCCAGAACGCGTAGACGGCGGCGTTGGGCAGCTGGCCGTCGGGGATCCGGGTGACGCCGTTCCTGCCGGCCGGGCGGCGGGGCAGGGCGGGGGCGGCGGCGCCGAAGCCGAGGTAGCCCGCGCGCGACACCTCGACCTCCTGGTACAGGCGCCCGTAGAACGAGAAGCCGAATGGCAACGGGACCGTGACCGACGTGCGCCCGCCGTCCAGCGGCAGCACGGAAGTGGCGTCGATGAACCCCGCCCGCAGCGGCTCGCAGGAGTATCCATAATAGTCGGTCCGCCGGGGCAACGAGAGGTCAAGCTGGGCGTCGCCGTCCACCGACAGCGGCTGCCGGGCACGGCCGAAGCAGCCGCCGCGGGCGGCGGACACCTCGTAGTGACCCGGCGGCACGCCGGTCAGCGTGTACGAGCCGTACTGATCGCTGACCGCCGCCAGCAGAGGCGTGCCTTCGATCGTGACGCGCGCGCCGCCCAGCGGGCGGCCGTCGGCCTGCCGCACCACCCCGCGCACGACGTGCGCCGGCGCTGGCTCGAGGACGAAGTCCTGCCGGCTGCGCTCCTCGGAGGTGATCACCACCTCGCTGGTCTGCGAGACGAATCCGAAGGCGCTGACCGTCACCCGGTAGTGTCCCTGCGGCAGCACCAGGGTGTAGGTGCCGCTGCTGTCCACGGCCACGCTGCGGTCGGCGGGGCCCTGCGCGCGGATGCGCGCGTCGCGGGCCACCACGGGGCGTCCGTCGGCCACCGCCTGCACCGAGCCCTGCAGGGTCCCGGTGGGGGCGCGCGGCGCCTGGCTGACCGCGGCCAGCGCGTCCAGCCGGCCCTCGCCGAAGACGTTGTTGTTGGCGGCTGTGCCGCCGCAGCTGAGGTCCTCGGTGTCGATGGCGGTCTGATCCAGCAGCGCGCGCGTGCCGGCGATGTCGCCCACCAGGGCGGGCGCCGCCGACCAGATCAGCGCCACCGCGCCCGAGACGTGGGGCGTGGCCATCGAGGTGCCGTTCGAGATGCCGTAGGCGCCGCCGGGGATGCTGCTGCGGATGTTCACGCCCGGCGCGCTGATGTTCGGCTTGACCCCGCCCAGCTTGGTGCTGCCGCGGCTGGAGAAGCCGGCGATCTTGTTCTCGCTGTCGTGGGCCCCCACCGCGTAGCTCTCGGCGTAGTCGGCGGGCGAGTCGGCCGAGCTGCAGCCGGGGCCGTCGTTGCCGCTGGCGAACACCGGGAAGATGCCGGCCGCCACCCAGGCCTTGACGATCTTCTGGAAGAACAGGTCGTCGCCGGCGCCGGCGGACCAGGAGTTGTTGACGATGTGCGGGCGCATGTCCGGGCGCGGGTTCTGCCCGCGGAGATCGGTGGGGGCCAGCATCCACTCGCCCGCCTTCATCAACGAAGACAGGCTGCAGTCGCCGCTCTCGCAGCCCTTGGCGGCGATCCAGCGGGCGTGCGGGGCCACGCCGATGCGGGTGGCGGCGGGATCCTGCTCGTCTTCGCCAACGATGATACCCATCGTGTGGGTGCCGTGGCCGGCGTTGTCACAGGGGGCCAGCGAGGGCGCGCCGCAGATGCCGGCCGGGTCGTACCAGTTGTAGTTGTGGTCCAGGGTGCCGTCGCCCTGGCGGCCGCGGTATTGCCGCGTGAGCGCGGGGTGGGTGAAGTCGACGCCGGTGTCGATGCTGGCCACCACCACGCCCTCGCCGCGGAAGCCGAAGCGCTCCCACACGTCGGGCGCGCCGATGTTCTCCACGCCCCACTCGGCCACCCGCCCGCGCGGCTGCTCGTGACCTTCCAGCTGCGGCGGCAGCGAGATGGTGCGGTCGGGGTGGACGCTGGCCACCTCGGGCAGGCGGCCGAGCAGGCCGATGAGGGCCGGCGGCGCGGTCACCTTGATGGCGTTGACGATCCAGAACGGCTGGTGGCTCACCCCGTGGCTGCGCAGCAGCGCCCGCAGCGGCTCCTGGGCCCGGGCGGCCGTGCTGGTCAGCTGATCGAAGACCATCTGGCCGCGCGCGCGCCAGTCGCGCATGCCGCGCGCGGGGGCGAGATCAGCCTGATCGCGCAACATCAGCCAGACGGTCTGGGTGTCGCCGACGCCGGCGGTCCGGGCCCGGGGGGCGGGGGCGGGTTCGGTGGGCGGGGCCTCGACTCCCGAACAGCTCGTCGCCACCGCCAGGCCCGCCACCACCGACCACCGCCACCCCGACCGCTTCGTCCCCTGCATCTTCAGGGACTGGTTGTCGTCAGAATCGGTGAAGGCCCGCAGCGCCCGCGCAAATTTCGCGACGATTTGGGGGTGCGGGTGCGGCGAGGCTGGTCATGTGGTCGACCGGCGCCGGTGCCGCGCGGACGGCGGCCGCGGCCCTGCCCGGGGGCCCCACGAAACAGCCCCCGGACCATCGGCAGGTGCCGGCCGCGGCTTTAGCTCAGCCCGGCGGTCCGACGGGAGAGTGGCTCAGGGACTTTCGCAGACGAAGCTGTGGCGGTCGCCGCATTCGCGGTTCCACCAGCGCCGGTCCACGTCCAGCGCCACACACTTCTGCTGGTCCAGGTAGTTGGGCTCGCCCGGCGCGAAGTCCGAAAATCGAGCCGGCTCGCCGGTCAGCCAGACGAAGCGCTCGCGCTCGCCCATGTGCGAGCCGATCCAGATCGCGCCCGGGAAACGGGCGGTGACGAAGGCCTGCTCAGCCACGTCGGCGAAGGTGACCAGGTGGCTGGCGCGCGCGCTGCAGACCGCCTGCGCCTCGTCCCAGGTGAGGCGCTCGACGAACACGCGGTAGGCGCTGCCGGTGTGGGGCTCGACCACCCAGGCCGGTCGCTCGCAGACGAACGCGCGCGGCTCGCCGCAGGTGGCCGCCGCCCAGGTGCCGCCGGCGACCTGCACGGCGCAGTCCAGGCCGCCGGGGGTGCGCCGCGGCTCCTGGATCGACCAGTGCACCGTCAGCACCCGCGCGCCGTCGACCCAGCCGAAATCGCGCACGCCGTTGCGGTCCTCCTTGCGCAGGCCGATCCAGACCGTCGGCGCGTCGGCGCCGCCGAGCAGCCGTTCGGTGACCTCGCGCCACTCGCGGTCGTCGCCGATGGTCAGAAGATGCCCGTCCTGCTGGGCGCAGCGCTCGGCCGCGGCCTCGAAGTTCAGCGGCTGGTCCTCCCGCCAGTAACAGTGGCCGTTGGAGGCGCAGGAAAAGCGCTCGGGACCCGGCGGGCAGCGCAGGCACGCGCTGCTGCAGCCGTCACCCTCCACCCGGTTGCCGTCGTCGCACTCCTCGACCTGCCGGCGGAGCACGCCGTCTCCGCAGCGGGCTATCTGGCAGCTGGGCAGGCAGGCGTCGTCCGAGCGGTCATTGCCGTCGTCGCATTCCTCGCGGCCCTCGACCCGCCCGTCGCCACAGACGGCGCCGAGCCCGACCCAGCGCCGCAGCGTGGCCGATGGTCCCCCGCGGTGCGGGACCAGGAAGGCGGTGAGGCTGGCCACCAGCACCAGCGCCGCCAGCACGGCGGCCCACGACCAGGGCGCGCGCATCAGAGCACGCGCGCGGGCCCATGCGCGCCTTCCGGGGCTCCCGCCCGACAGAAATGGCGCCGCGGCCGCCCGCGACCCGCCCTTCCCATGGGGTGGAGGGTGAGACTCCTCGCCTTCCATTCCGACCTTGAATCTACAACGGGTTCTCCCAAAGCGTTGGCTCACCCTGCCGTGACCCCACCGTCGCTATACCCTGTGCGATCGACACCTGGACCCCGCCGAACGTTCGATGCCGACCGCCGGAACGTTCGCTGCCGAGGCCGCCAGGACGTTCACCGCCGACGGCGGGTCAGGATCGCGGAAGCGCTGGTCTTTCTCACCGCTCCCAACGTTGCCAACGCTGGGGGTCTCGGGTAAAAGATGCGCTTTCAAAACTGCTGGCGCGGACTGGCCGCACTGGGTAAGGAGAGCCGTCAATGATGTCACGTGTGTCACCCTGGTTCGCCGCCGGCGTTGCGACGCGGCAGGCCCCGATCGGGCGCGTGCTGGCGCTGGGTGTTGCTTTGGGTGTGCTGGGTGCCTGTGTCGAGCAGGCCGAGGAAAAGCCGACGCCGGAGGACCTGGACTTCATCAAGAAGAACATCCTGACGACCGCGCCCACGCCGCAGTTTCCGGTCAACGCCAACATCGACAACAAGGTGGTCTATCTGGGCCTCGACGTGTCGATGAACCCGGTCGAGCCCGGCAAGGACGTGAAGCTGACCCACTACTGGAAGGTGCTGGCGCCTCCCGGTCCGGGCTGGCGGATGTTCGTGCACATCAACGGGCCCAGCAACCAGGGCTTCATCAACTGGGACCACCACCCCGTGCACGGCAAGTACCCGGTGGCTCAGTGGAAGGCCGGCGAGATCATCCGCGACGAGCACTCGAATCGCCTGCCCGTCACCTGGCCGCACGACAAGATGCTGGTCTTCGTGGGTCTGTGGCGCGGCGCCGAGCGCATGAAGATCAACAACGGCCAGCAGGACGGCCAGGGCCGGTTGCTGGCGGCCAGCGTCCCGGTCAGCAACAAGGCCGCGCCGGTGGCGGCGGCCAAGCGCTACGTGGTCCGCAAGGCGGGAAAGCCGATCAAGATCGACGGCAAGCTGGACGACGCCGCCTGGAAAGACGCGCCCTCGACCGGTTTCTTCGTCAACACGCTGACCGGCGCGCCGGCGGAGATCAAGACCGAGGCCAAGCTGCTGTGGGACAACGACAACCTGTACTTCGGCTTCGAGAACGCCGACACCGACGTCTGGTCGACCCTGAGCAAGCGGGACGACAAGCTGTGGACCCAGGAGGCGGTCGAGATCATGATCGACGCCGACAAGAACGGGAAGAGCTACGTCGAGTTCCAGGTCGCGCCCAACGGCAACATCTTCGATACCTACCTGCCCGAGTGGCGCAAGTACGAGTCGACCCTGGATCCCAAGCGCAAGGACTACGACTGGAACTCGAAGCTGAAGGCCCAGGTCAAGGTGATGGGGACCTTGAACAAGCGTGACGACCAGGACAAGGGCTGGGTGGCCGAGATCGCCATCCCGCTGGGCGACGCCAACGGGCTGTCCAAGGAGCCGGTGAAGGTTCCGCCCAAGCTGGGCGACACCTGGCGGATCAACATGTTCCGCATGGACGCGCCCGAGGGCAAGCCCCAGGGGGCGGCGGCCTGGTCGCCGCCGCTGGTGGGCGACTTCCACGCCCTGGACAAGTTCGGCGAGATCGTGTTTGCCGACGACAAGGGCCAGGTCCCGCCCACCGGCGCGGCGGCCACGCCCACCAAGGCGGCGGTCAGCCCCCACGCGGCCATGCGCGAGGCCGTGTCGGCCGGGATGAGCGGAGCGGTGCCCGGTGACGGCGGCGGCGACATGAAGAGGAAGGCGGCCCGCAAGCGCCGCGTGGCCGGCGGCAACGACAAGTAGCGGGAAGGCCGATCGCCCGGTGAAGAGGCGGGCGGCCTGGCTGGCCGCCGTCTGCGCTCTGGTGGCGCCGGCGGCCTGCGCGCGCCTGCCCGATCTGATCGGCGGGCCCGCCGGCGCGGCGCCGCCGGCGGCCTCGGCC
>JBKPRZ010000705.1:0-6293 GCA_046734815.1 Myxococcota bacterium
CCCCCAGCGGCAGCTGCGACTTCACCCCCAAGGCCAACGCCACCCAGATCAAGCTGCGCTTCGAGCAGATCCAGATGATGGGCGTGCCGGTCACCGACACGGCCAAGGGCGCCGGCTCGCTCGACGGCCTGACCGACCTGAAGTTCATCCCCGGCAAGGGACTGGAGTTCCTGGTGCTGCAGAAGCGCGGGCGCCTCAGCCACCTGAAGCTGGACAGCGCCGACGCCACCACCGCCAGCCTGGTGAAGACCTACACCATCACCGGCGTGGATCCGACCCAGGATTGCGGGGCCATCTCGCTGGTCTTCGACCCCGATTTCGCCAACAACAAGTTCATCTACCTGGGCTACTGCAACGCCCCCAAGGCCACACGGATCAGCCGTTTCACCTGGGACGGCAACACCTTGACCGACCGTCAGGACATCATGACGTGGGCGGCCCAGGGCGGGCCCTCGTGGCACTCGATCGGGACCATCGGATTCGACCCGGCCGGCAACATGTGGGTGGTTCACGGTGAATTCGTCAACGAAGGCAACGCCCCCAACCTGAACACGAACCTGGGCAAGCTGCTGCGCTTCGTGCCCAGCCGCGAGCCGGGCAAAGGTGATTACACGCCGGCGGCCGGCAACCCGTTCGAGACCGAAGCCAAGCCGCGCTCGGCGGTCTACGCCTCCGGCTTCCGCTCTCCCTGGCGCGCGAACCTGGACAACAAGGGTCGCTGGATCGTCGGCGACGTGGGCGACACGGTCAACGAGGAGATCAACGTCGTCACCGAGAAGGGCCAGAACTTCGGCTGGGGTCCCGGCAAGCCCACCGGCCCTTGCCAGGCACCTTGCAAGTCGCCGCTCACCTTCTGGCGCCGCGTGCGCAACGACTGCGCCGATCCCTATTGCGGTGACGGCAACGAGGTCAAGGAAGCCCGCGGCAGCCGCGCGGTCTGGGTGGGCCGGCAATACGGCGACTGCGGCACCGACCGTTACAACGGCGCACTCACCGGCGTGCAGATCTTCGGCGACTTCTTCTCCGGCTGGGTGCGCGGTCTGATCCTCGACGACACCGGCAACAAGGCGGTCAAGGACGCGCCCCTGGGCGACCAGGGCGGCATCACCTCGATGGCCCAGGGCCCCGACGGCTTCCTCTACGTCAGCACCCTGGGACCCTATGACGCCGCCACCACCGAGCGCCCGGGCCTGTGGCGGGTGCGCCCGGCGCAGTAGGGAGGTCGCGCGCCCATACGGGATGAGGGGCGCCGCCGAAGTCATGGCGGCGGCCCTCATCGTGCCTTTGTCCCGCAAGCGAACCCGCGGGTAGCTGCCCCTAGAAGGACACTTCGGCGGCGAGGCGTGAATCGAGCAGGGTCGCCCAGCGAGGGAGGCCGGTCAGGAGGCGGGCTGCACGCCCACGGCCAGGGCCTCCGATAGCTGGTATCCCAGCTCGGGGGTGAGCAAGACGATGCCGGCCGGCCCCATGTTCCCCCGGACGCGCAGGTCGCGGCGGAAGTCGAGCTGGCTCGAGGGATAGGCGCCGTAGCCGTACCCCGCCCCGAGACCGACGAACACCGACCCGGCCGGGCGCTGCACCGAGCGCAGCTCTCTCACCCGCGCGGCGGCGCGCTCGGCGCGAGCCCCGGCCAGCGGGTCCTCGTCGCGGATGCGCGAGGAGGTCACGGGCATGGTTCCGTCGCGCCGGTTCACCAGCAGCAGGTGAGGATCGTCCTCGCTGCCGCTGCTGGCGACGGGCCGGTCCTGGGCGTCGCGCGCCTCGAGGTAATAGTGGTACGTCCCCCGGTGTCTCGCACTCGAACCCGGCTGGCTCGGCGGCCGCGGGCGCCGCCTGCGCGTGGGCCAGCGAGCCGCTGAGCTGCAGCGGCAAGGAAACCGAGAGCGCCAGCGCCGTGCGCGCGTCGAAGAGGTGTTTCATGGTGGTCGCGCTTCGTTGGAGCCGCGGCCAGGCCAGTTGTTCACCGCCTCGGCTGCCGGGGGCGGCCGCGGCGATCCCGCTGCCAGCTCGGCGCTCATGTAACCGGTTACAGGTGGTGGTACAGCCCGCGCGTGCCGGACGGCTGCGCAGCTGCGGCGCGCGGGCGCAAACCGGGAGCTTCGACTGAACGAGGCTCTATCCTTCAGCGTGATGCGGCTGGCTCGGCGGTTGCTGAGGACCCTCGCATGAAGATGCGCCTGGCGCTGCTGGTGGTGATGCTCGGCGGGTGCGTGTCCCGGCCGGACGTCATCGACGCGGGCACCGCGACCGCTGGTGGCCCGAACACGACCACCCCTGTCCCCGCGGAGTCTGACAGCGCCGCGCATCCCTCCGGCCCCCTGGCCGAGCCGGACGAGTTCGACATCGAGCTCGACTACCACTTCGACACGAGCCAGGCGTTCGACTACGCGAGGCGCAGGCTGCTCGAGGCCGCTGCACGTGAATGGGAGCGATACATCGAGCAAGGGTTTCCCGAGGTTCCCGCCGGCACGACGATCCAGGCTGGCGACACCCGTCTCACCTTGCACCGACCGGTCGACGACCTGCTGATCTTTCCCGGGAGCTTCGTCCCTCAGGGTCCCGCCGGCGGCCTGGCCTACACGAAGAGGTGGACCTGGGCATCCGACAGCCCTGCCGCCGTGATGGGGATGTTATCCCCCCGGCTGGCTGATTTTCCCTATCAGCCCTGGGCCGCGACGATAACCTTCAACGAAACGCGGCCCTGGTTCATCGACCCGACTCCCGATACCGGTGATGACCTGCCCGGCGACGGCTCCTTCGATTTCTACCGTGTGCTGCTGCATGAGATCGGCCACGCACTCGCGTTTTACACGGGCTCCCGGACCGCCCTCTATGCTCGATACACCGCCGACGGCATGTTCTTCCGGGGGCCCAGGGCGATGGAGCTGTACGGAGGGCCCGTTCCGATCGGCAACCCGATCCGGGCGCACTTTGCCGAGGACGTGACCTATCACGGGCAGATGCCATTGATGGTTTCGGGGTCCAACGTCCCCAGGAACAAGCGGCTTCGAATCACCGCGCTCGACCTCGCGGTGCTGCAGGACGTGGGCTACAAGATCCGCTGGGACCGCGTTCCGAACTGACGCTCGCGCTCGATCGATGGGTGCGGTCCCGAACCGACCCCCGGTCGATCAGTGCGGCGGGGCGCAGCGGGATGGCTCCGCTCCCAGCTCGGTGCAGGTCAGGCAGCGGGCCTGCAGCACCGTGCCGGGTGGAGCCGGCATGTCCGGCGCACGTCTGATCGCCACCCGGTAGCCCGAGCCACACACCGGATCGCGCGTGAGCTCCCAGCACGGCATCGGACTGCCGGTGCAGGCGGCGATCGGTGTCTCGTCGAAACCGGACCTGGCGCCGGCTGCCGGACGGCGGTCCACCACCTGGCAGTCGGCCTGGACTCCCTCGACGACGGGGTCATTGTCGACCAGCGGAGCCTGGATGCAAGAGTTGTTCAGGCGCTCGGCCAGCTGCTTGCCGATGGCGGCCATGGCCGGGCTGAAATCGCTCGCGCAGATGTCGTGCCAGCTGCCGTTGTCGCCAAAGGCATCGATGAACGCCTTCAGCCGCACCGCCGGGGCGGCCACGCCGTTCTGCGCGTTCGAGCAGGCGGGGCCCACCTCCAGCTCGGTGCGCATGCCGGCGATGTCGTTCTTCGTCACCAGATCGATCCGGTACTGGGCGTCGGTCCGGCTGTCCCAGCCCATCACCGCCGAGACCAGGATCTTGTCGGGGCGGCCCGGCTTGAGGGCCTTGATGAAGGCCACGAAGTCCTCGACGTTGATGAGATGGGTCGTCCGCTCGGTGGTGTTGTTCCGCTGGACGGGCTGGCAGGAGGCGAGCGGCGCCGAGAACACCTCCGAGGGAACGGCGCGGCCGCCGCACTGGTGGCCGGCGGTGTTGCAGCGCAGGCTGGCCGACTCCCCGGGTCGCTCGGCGTCGAACAGGGTGGCGTCGGTCTCGGCCGAGCAATCGTCCTCGTCGGTCAGCAAGATGATGCCGAGTTGGGCATCGGGTCGGAGAAAGCCGGCGTTCTCCGGGTTGATCTGGCTCGAGAGGGCGCCGCGGATGGCCTGTAGCTGGTGCTCGTAGCCGCAGCCGCTCGAGCCCAGCTTGGCCAGGCAGGAAAAAACGTCAGCGAGATCCCCGGCGAAGTTCTTGCCGCCGCGGCCGTCGACCGCCAGGAACCGGGCCCGGGCAGCGGCCGGGTCGAATCCGCAGCCGGCCTTCACCTGGAAGCGGCCGAGATCGCCCAGCGGGTGGCAGGTGTCGGCGACCAGCCGGCCGGCCCCGAAATCCGAGGAGATCACCGCCACGTGCAGGTCTGGCAGACCCCCTTCGATCTTCTCGAGCTCGTTCATGAAGACCGGGAAGTTCCGGCTGAGGTTGATCTGCTCTTCGGCCATGGACTGCGAGTTGTCGATCAGGAACAGCAGATCGAGCTGCCGGGCCGGGTTCGCCTCGTAGGTGACGCCCGCCTGCGCCTCCGGCCGGGGCGGCACCGGGGCGAAGGGATGGGCGTTGCAGGCCCACAGGGCCAGGCAGAGCGCCGCCGCGGACGCGGTCTGGCAGGCGCGTGAGCGTTTCATCGTTGGCGCAGCTCCGGGGTGATTGCGCTGTTTGAGCCGCGACCAGCCCGGATGTTCACCGTTTGTCGGCTGAAGAAATCCTCCGGAGCGACAACAACGAGCTCGGGCGATCGTGAACATCCGGCTCCGTCGCGGCTCAAAGCAGGAATCCGTACCGGGGAGCCTCCATGAAGCACCTGCCGACCACCATCGCTGCAGCTCTGATCGTTTGTGCGGGGCCGCTCGGCTGCGGTCGGCCGCAGCTGGAACAGGTTTCTGCGCCCGACGCGAACGTCCAGATCAACATCGGGGGGAGCGGAGGCAGCGGTGGCTCGGGTGCGGCTGGACCTTCAGGCGGCGGCGGGAGCGGGGGCGGCCGCGGGACCGCTGGCGTGGGGGGAGGGGCCGGGCCACGACCGCTCCCGCCCGTTGCAACGGTGCCACCGCCTGGTCTTCCGCCTGTTCCGCCGCGCGGGCCGTCCCCGGACGGGCCGAGCCCGGACCTGCCGGGTTACGACGTCCCTGCCAGCGCGGACCGACCGCCCCTGCCCGACGGACAGTTCTACTACCCGAGCCTCGACGGCAAGCTGTGCGGCTCGGACGAATACATCCTGCCCAGGTTCACCGCCGACGTGCTGGTGGTGCTCGACCGCTCGGGATCGATGGGCGAGCGCGCGCGCGGCGGAGGGGGCGGCCCCACCAAGTGGGACGACACCGCGGCGGCGGTCAAGGCCACCGTCGCGGGCAGCAGCAATCTGTCCTGGGGGCTGAAACTGTTCCCGACGGGCGCACAGCGCTGCGGGGCCAGCCCCACCGTCGAAGTGCCGGTCAGCGGCACCAGCGCCGCGGCCATCCGCACGGCCATCGACGGCGCGGGCCCGCCCATGGGAACGCTCGGCGACGGCACACCCACCGCCGCCACGGTGCAGGCGGCGACCGCCTACCTGCGGAGCCTCACGTTCCCGTTCCCCAGATACATCGTGCTCGCCACCGACGGCGCGCCGACCTGCCAGGGCGACAGCTCCGACATGCGCGACGACGCCCGCGCCATCGCCGCCATCGCTGAGGCGGCTGCCGCCGGTTTTCCGACCTACGTCATCGGCATCGCCACCGCGACGGCAGACAACGACACCCTGAACCGGATGGCGGAGGCCGGCGGGACGGCGCGGGCGGGGGCGGGGGCCACGCGCTACTACCCGGCCAGCAACCGCGCCGAGCTGACCGCCACGCTCGACACCATCACCGCGTCGCTCATCACCTGTGTCTTCCCGCTGGCCAACCGGCCACCCGATCCGGGCTTCGTGACCGTGACGGTCGGAGGAAAGCCGATCCTCCGCGACCTTTCACACGCGCAGGGATGGGACTACATCAACGGCGACACCGCCATCCAGGTCTACGGCATGGCCTGCGAATCGCTGAAGAAGGGGACCGTGCAGGGCGCGGGCATCTTCTACGGGTGCCCGCAATGAGCCGGCGGCCCGGTCTCCCTATCACGCGCTTCGACGCCCACCCGTGGGTCCTGCTCCCGGCGCTGGGGCTCGTCTGTCTTCTCTCGGGCTGTCCATCGGACCCGGCCGGCGGCGGCCCGCAGGGAGCGGGTGGCATGGCCGCCGGCGGCGCAGCGGGGAACGACGGAGGCTCCGGCAACACCGGCGGTGTCGGCGGCCGCGCCGGAGCCGGCAACACCGGCGGCGGCGGCGGCCGAGGCGGAGCCGGAGGCTCGGGCGGCTC
>JBKPRZ010000706.1:0-8071 GCA_046734815.1 Myxococcota bacterium
GTCGAGCACCAACGGGGCAGCATTCGGAGCCGGACCCTCGGATATGGGACTGGGCCCGGGGTACTCTGTATGTTGTTCGCGTTTGGTGACCGGACTACTGTTACGGATCCATGCGACCTCGAGAGGCCCAGGCCTCGCAGACCGGGAGAGCAGCTGTGGAATCGTTCGCAGACGCGCCGGACGTGCTCGTCGTCGACGATGACGAAGGCATCTGCGAGGCGGTCTGCGAGATCCTGAAAGAGTCTGGCTTCACAGCTGTGGCTCAGATCGACGGAGGGCGCGCTCTCGAGTACCTGAACAGCCATCCCGCGCCGCGCGCGATCCTGCTCGACCTGATGATGCCCGTCGTGAGCGGCTGGGACTTCGTACAGCGTCTGCGGGCCTCGCCGACCCTCAAGGACTTACCGATCGTGGTGATGACCGCGGCCGGGCCTCACTGGGGTTATCCCACGGAGCACGTGCTACGAAAACCCCTCGGCTACAGCCAGCTGATCGCGGCCGTCCAGAACGCGATCAAGCCGAAACCCCTCACCGGCCCCAGTGGATCAGGCTGAGTCGCGCCCGCGCTGGCGAATCTCCGAGCCTTCCTTCAGGAAACCGGCCGGCCACACGATAATCCTCCTGAGACGGCGCTCCGGTGGGTGGGCGCCTACACGTCAATGGGTACGGCGCAACTATTCCATGGCGATGACTTCTGCGCGCAGTGGCGGCAACGGGGAACCGTCCTCGACGTCTGTCTGTGGGGTACGGCGGACGCCTCGACCGAGCCGACGGCCATCGCCGCCATGGAAGAGGCCAGAACCGTCGCGGAGTCCCAGCACCTGCAGCAGGTCCGCGTAGACCTGCGCGCGATTGAGTTCATGGCGTCCTCATGCCTGAGGTACTTCACCAGCTGGTTCACTGGCCTGCAGGACGGCGGCACTCGGAAGTACAGTGTGACGCTCGTCTGGGACCCCGGAAGCAGCTGGCAAGAGCGATTCAAGGACACCGTCTGCGCCCTCGCCCCCGCTTTCGTCACGGCGATCGCCGGACAGGGCCCGAACACCACCAGACCCGCAGCGCCCCGTCGCTGACCCGCCCGAGGCGACACGACCCCGGCTGCGCGGTCGCCGGAAGCTCGACGTCAGCGTCCCATTGCCCAGTCGACCGCCGCATCGAAGAGCTGCCAGCCTGCGCGTGTCGGCTTGTCGGCGACGCCGATGCGAACGAAGAGCGCCACACGGCGGCCTGGCGCGCGCATACCGACCATCATCGCTCCCCGCTCGTAGCCACCCGTGAGGTCACGGCGATTGTGCCTGTCTGGCCGGCGGCGGTTGGATGCTGTTGCTCGAGACAAACGTAGCCGTCACCTTCGCGCAGCAGCTGTCTGCTCAGCCCGCCGCCTGTGTCGCGCGGCCGTGCGCCAACGCAGCTTGAAGCGCAGCCAGCAGCTCGTTTCTGCTGATCGGTTTTCGCAGGACGTGACCAGCGGGGTAGCCCCAGTGCGGACCAGCCGCGGTCATCACGACAACCGGTATGTGCGCCAGCTGAGGGGTCGATTGCAGCCGCTCGGCGAGGGTCCAGCCATTCATGAACGGCATCATGAGATCCATGAGCACGACCGAGGTCGCCGGGTGCTCGCGCAGGTAACGGAGGGCGAGCTCGCCGTCGGATACAGTGACCGCTTCGAACCCGCTATCCGCGAGAAGCTCCTCGATCACCTCGCGTATGTCCGCGTCGTCGTCGACCACGAGAACGAGAGGCCTGGTGGTGAGCGAAGCAGGGACCTCGTACTCCCGCGTATTCTTCAGCGGGTGGGGCCCGGGATCCTCGTCATCAACCATCGCCTCCGAGTGTGGATCGCTCAAAAACTGATGTACAGGAGGCGCGGCGCCACATGGTGAGACAACGCATTGTCGGACTGAACCAGATGAACCAGATGACCGCACCGTGGCGCCGTTAACGCCCCTCGCATCGTCTGACACAGCCATCCCCCCAGATCGGTCTGTATTGAGCGCTGGCATCTGACACGGATCACCTTCGACCGCTGGCCGCGATGCAGTCTGCCGCGTGATGGTCCCCCCGGCGAGCTCCCGGAAATCCCGCAACCAACCCCTACCCGCGAGCCGTCCCCCCCCTCCACCCAGGCTCTTCTATCGTTTCTGCATGACCCAACGACGAAGCATCAGGACCGGCGGCGTGCAAGCCCAGCCCCCGCTCTTCATTCAATCGCCGCGCCAGGCACAAACCCGCGTCGCCGCGGGAGCCTCGGGGCAAAGACGACCCGACCGGGTAACCACCCCCTGGATCGCTGTCACCAGCGCCGGACGAGATCCTTGGTCTATGACTCCTGGTATCTCGATTCCTGTCGCAATTCGACCGCGAAGGTGGAACCGCCGCCGAGTGCGCTGTCGACGTGGATCCGGCCACCATGTGCGTGGACGATCTGCCACGCGATCCATAGCCCGACCCCAGATGCTCGAACCGACGGTCGCCATCGACCCGCTCGAACCTACGCCGGCAGGTCCGCGAAGAACTCGAAAGAGACTCCGCGCTGTCGCACATCCCGGTGGTCGTGATGACAGCCGCGGGGGACACGAGCGCCAGCCTTGCTCAGTCCTCCGGGTCGCCGACCGCCTTGATCTTCAGCATCCCCACGTGAGCCTCGACGATGACGACTTCGTCGGCGTGGATTTCCTCCGCGTAGAGGATGTCCGCCGCCAGCTCGTCCACCTTGATGTCGTCGTCGCCGAGCCTCTCGTCGAGATCCGAATCGGACAACGGATCCGCGATCATGCGCACGCTGCCGCTCTTCGCATCGAGGTTACGCGCATAGACCACGGTAGCGACGATCCTGCCGGCCTTCACCTTGCGCGCGCGTACCACGTCCCGGGCAGTCGGTGGAAGGCCGGGTTCAGGTGGCTGAGTCGGTTCCGCGACCCTGGCGTCAGGTGCCCCTGCGGGCGGTGAGATCACCGGCGCCGGCGACGACCCGGCGGGAGGTGCCATCATCGGCGGCGGCGGGGCCGCGTCGATAGGTACGATCACGGGCGCAGCTTCCAGCGTTCCTGCGTCCGCAGCCGCTGGCACCGGCGCGGCGGGCTCCGTGGGAGAGGAGGCCGTGGCATCTGAACGAGGGGGCGGGCTGTCGAGCGCTGCCGCATCCGGTCGCGGAGAGCGGGCGGGGCCACCTGCGTCCGCACCGCTGCCGGAGGCCGGAACGCCAGCGCCGCTGCTCCCGTCAGCCGCGGCGCCCAGGCCGACCAGACCCGACTGCGATACGCCGCAGGACGCGACCAACCCGACAGTTCCCAAGGTGGCGATCGCGGCAATCTGGCGCGCCCTGCTTCTGAGCATCCGGCACTCACTATGAGTCGCGGCTGCTCCCGGACCAGTATCCGCGTCAGCCCCGAATCATCGAATGCCCGGGGGCGTCGGCAGCGATGCGCGGCTGCAAGGCCCATTTCGAAAAGAGCCCGGACTGTCGGGACGCGTGGGAAACGGGACGACTCTCCGCTGGCTGCAGAGGTGCTGGGGAACGGTGCGCCGGCCAATGTCGGAGACCAGCGCCCAACCCGTCAGCCTCGACTGCCCCCGTCGGTTTGCCGTCTCCGACTGTCGCAGGACGATCAGGCCGCCGACGGCAGACCTACTTGCGACGCCACTTCCAGACCATGCTCGCGAGCGGCTTTCCCTCGGAGAACATGCTCGTGTTCATGACCAGCGTCTTCCCGTCCACCCTGACGCTGAGGTCCTCGGTAACTGGGATCGTCCCCAAGCCGCCCTTGTAGCGATCGCAGGCAAGCTCCTGCGCCTTCCAGCGACATGCGTGGTCGTGGACCTCCCCGTCGGACGTGACGGCCATGATGTGGACGGACTTCCCGAACTCGTCGTAGCCGATCAACATCGTTCCCGCGGTGGGGCCTAGGGCGGTATTTCCCCGGTAGCTGCACGTGACAGCGCGACCGAGCGCCGCGGAGGCGGCGAGGTGGTCTTCGGCGAAAAGCGGGTATCCATCACTCTCGTCGTGACTGCCAGCGGTCCCCACTGGGGCTACCCGAGCACCCAGGTGTTCGAGAAACCACTCGACGTCCCGAGGTTCCTGGGTGCGCTGGAGGCAGTCGCTCCGACACGACGAACGACCAACTGACCGCGCTCCTGTCGCGGCCGGCACCATCGTGACGACGGCGCCGGCGACGAAGACAGCGGCTGGCTGTGCGCGGTGACGGCCAGGCGACCCCAGCTTGTCACCGGACCGAAGGCAATGGTTTGTCCGTCAGCCCGCCACCCTCGAGCGGTGTCGCTGCGGACTCCGGACGTATCACCCTCCACCGGCTGATTCGCGCACCCGCGCGACCAGCTCAGCCAGGTCCATGGGCTTTAGTAGAATCCGGCTGGCTGGCAGACTGAGTCCGGCAGGGGCGGCCGACCCGCTCATCACAATGACCGGTATCGGCGACAACGACGAATCGTTCTCGATCTCATGCAGCACCTGGCAGCCGTCGACCCCCGGGATGTGGAGATCGAGCAGGACCAGCCGTGGGCGTGCATTGGCCCGCAGGTACTCGAGCGCCTGCCGACCGTCCCGCGCGCACACGACCGTGTAGCCCTCGTCGCGCAGCACCTCCTCGACCGCGTCGCTCACGTCCGCATCGTCCTCGACGATGAAGACGGTTCCACGGCCGGCGCCGGATGCACCCTCTCCAGGACAGTTCAAGCTAAGCTCCTGATCTCGACGAGATGCCTGGTGGCCATCCCGACCTTCAAGAAAGTGTGAAGCATACTCTCCGCGACTTCCTGCTGCGTGGGGAATCACACATACGGGCCACTTCGACGAGCGCGCAAACGGGATTATTTGCGCAATCCTTGCGCGACCACCGTCGGTCGCGCAGCGAGGTTGCCGCCAGGTCGAGTCCGCCAGCCAGGCGCCGATGATGAAGTCGTCGCGCTCTTGATTCTTCAGCTTCGAACAGCCGGCGTGCGTGCGCCGGGCCGATCCAGTTCGGGGAAAGCACCGGTGAAGTCATTCCCGTTCCTGGAATGGCGCCGCGGCTCAGCGGGCGTCCACCCGGCGGTTGGTGGCTCAGGTGGCCGCCGGCTGCCCCGTTTGGCCTCACCCTTGCGGCGGGCGGCCTCATGCTCGGCGCCGGTTACGATCTGCTCGTGGCGGACGAGTGGAGCCTCGGACTGCTCGCCAGGGTGACCGCGTACCGGCTGTACGGCGTCGACGACAGCATCCGGCTAGCTTCCCCGTCTGTGTTGCTCACGGCCACGTTCAACTGACCTCATCGAGCGTGTCGGACGGCAGAAGCGTCCTCGGCACGCGAGGGCGCATGGGGCAAATGCCTCACGGGCTCAGGGCCGGGAGGGAGCTATATGCCTGTCATGGAGCTCCGAGCCGAGATCGCTATCAGCGCCCCCCCATCAGCCGCCTGGTCCGTTCTGGGACGTGGCTTCGGAGAGATCTGTCGATGGGCGGCACCCATCACCGCCTCCTGGCTCGAAGGGGACGTCGGCCCCGGCGCTGTGCGTGTCTGCCAGATTGCTCGGTTCGGACCGGTCCCTGGCGGTGTCATCAAGGAGCGACTCCTCACTTTCGACGTCGAAGCGATGTCGTTCGAGTACGAGACCGTCTCCGGTCTACCGAGGTTCTTCGAAAGCGCCGTCAATCGATGGTCCATTCACCCGTTGGACGGCGACCGTTGCCTCGTCCGAACGCACGCTTCGGTGAGACTGCGCGGGCCGATGGCGCTGTTGTCCCCACTTCTCAAGCGCAGCTTCATGCACAGCGCCACCCGCGTTTTCGACGAGCTCCGCCACCACATCGAGCGCGGCGAGCCACATCCACGCAAAGTGAGGTCGAATGTGGCGAATTCGATCCTGGCGCCGTGCTGACGAACTCGCCTGCGCCTTCGTCGTGCCTCGGATCATCTCGTGGGACTCGTCGGCCAGTGTGATCCTAACGCTCTGGAGACCGCGGCGCTGAACGTGCTCGCGTGCGGACGGCGATGGTCGGAGGATCGCGGCCCTGGCCCCTCCTGCACGCGCGCGCTCGGTCCATGACGATCACCGGTTCAGATCGAGGCGTGGCCGCGGCGATGTTGTCGAACCCGTTCAGTTGCCGGCCAGACGGACGAAGGACAGGAAGCGATCCGGTCCCCTCTTCACCGCTCGGCCGTAGTTATAGGGGACGTCGAAGCCCTTGACCGAGTGCCAGATGGCCCGGTTCAGCTGGTCGGCGTCGGCCGAGTCGGGCTCGGAGCTGTCGATGGTCAGCGAGAACCGGGCCAACTGGCGCTGCAGGCCCTTCAGCCCCGCCAGCGGCGGGTTCATCTCGTCAAGGGGGATGTTGGCGGGCGACGCCGTGTAGGGCGTGAGGTCGGGCTTGCCTGTGAACAGGCTGAACATCGGCTCGGCCGCCAGATCGAACTGATTGACTGGCGCCAGACCCAGGATCTGCTTCATGGTCCGGAACATGTTGATGATGGTGTAGAGCGTGCTGTCGACGTGGCCGTGCCGGGCGTAGGGGCTGATCACCAGACCGACGGTGCGGTGCCCATCGACGTGGTCCAGGCCGTCCTGGGAATCGTCCTCCGTGACGAAGATGGCCGACTCGGGCCAGTAACGGCTCTTCGAGATGGCCTCGACGATCCTGCCCAGAGCCAGGTCGTTGTCCGCCACCATCGCCCGCGGCGTCGGAAAGCCCGGGCTGGTCCCTTCGGTGTGGTCCTCGTACAGCAGCAGCAGCACCAGATCGGGCAGGTCCCCGTTCTTCTCGAATTCGGCAAAATCCTTCAGGAAGATATCGGCGCGGTACTGGTCGAGAACGCGACCCTCGGCCGCCGGGTAACGGGGGTGGTAGATGTCGCGAAGACCGAGGATCACGGCTTCGGCCTTGATGTCGACGTTGCTGGTCCCGTTCTTCCAGTCGTTGTAGATATCGCTCCAGGTGGCGCTGGCAGGGGTGATGATGTTGCGGCCCCGCTCGCCATAGGCCCGCACTTTCAGGCCGGCGAGCTTGGCGCTGTCGTAGATGGCGTCGGTCGGGCCCAGCAGCATGGGGCTCTGGTTGTTGCGCGAGTTGCTGTATTTGTGGGTCCAGGTGCTGGGGAAGGCCTGCAGACACCAGCGGTGGCCAAGCGCCGATTGATCGCCGGGCCCGTAGAAGTTGTCCAGCAGGACGAACTGCTCGGCCAGGGCGTGGTGGTTGGGGCTGACGTCGCGGCCGAACTGCACAAGCGACGGATCACCTTTGCCCTGTGCCAGCGCCCCGAAGACCTGGTCGTAGGTGCGGTTCTCCTTGATGATGTAAAAGACGTGCTTGATCGGTGACTTCTGCCCGAGGTGCATGGGGATGGGGTTGTCGCCACCGCCGTGGTCCAGGCCGTCCTTGGGCGGCAGCGAGCCGTTGTTCTTGCGCACCTGCGCGGTCATCGCCTCCAGCGCCGCCTCGGACGGCACCTCGAGGAAAGAGATCACCCCCTTGCGATCCTGGTAGCTGCGTCCGGAGTCGGCAATGGGGGCGATCGATCCAAAGCCGTAGCCGCTGGCGATCAGGAGCTGGCTGCCGCTGGCGTTCAGCGCGACGGCGGTGGGATACCAGCCGGTCGGGATCAGACCGCGCACCGGCTTCTTCTTGGCGTCGACATCCACCACCGCCACGGCGTTCTCCGAGGCGTTGGCGACGAACAGCGTCTTGCCGTCCGGGCTGACGGTGACCGCGTTGGGGGAGCTGCCCAGCACCGGTGTCTGGCCGGGGCCCAGTTGCCCCACGTGCAAGGTGTCGATGACGGTGTCACTTGCGCTGGCGATCACCGAGACCGTGTCGCTGTTGGCGTTGGTGACGTAGACCCGGTCGCCTTGCGGGCTCGATGCCATCCCGGTCGGATGCAGGCCCACGTCGATGGTGCCGACGACGGTGTTGCTGGCCGTCGAGATGACCGACACCGTGCCGCTGATCGGGATGCCGGTGCGCGGATCGACCGCCACCGGAAACAGCCCGTCGGTCGTGTCGCCGGGGCCCGGGATCCGGCCGCCCCAGTTGCTGACGTAGGCCTTGCTGCCGTCCGCGGAGAGCACCACGGTGTACGGG
>JBKPRZ010000707.1:0-7091 GCA_046734815.1 Myxococcota bacterium
GCTTCGGCCTGCACCTGTCGGTTGTCTGCGCCGAGGCCCTGCCACGCAGCTCGCGCGCCGCCATCGAGGCGCGGGCCGCCGCCGCCCTGCCCACCGTCCGCCGCGCGCTCACCAGCCGCTTCTACGCGCTGGCCTGCCCGCTGTGGCCCTTGCCTGCCGCCCCCGCCTCGCTCGCGCAACCGGTGGGCGGCAAGATCCCGGTCCTGCTCCTCACCGGCGCCCACGACCCGCTGACCACGCCCGACTGGGCCCGCGCCGTCGCCGCCCGCTTCTCGCCCGGCTGGCCGGTGTCGTTCCCCGACCAGGGCCACGCCCTCCTGCGCTCGCCCTGCCCCGCCGCCCTCGCCGCCGCGTTCCTGGAAGACCCCACCCGCGAGCCCCTGCCCCACTGCGGGGAATGACTTCGTGTACGTTTACCGTGCACGTGCACGTGCACGCCTAAGCGCACCCCAGGCTGGCCCGGAACTCCAGACACGCCCCCCGCGCGCGGCGGAACGCCGGCTCCGGATTCAGCCCCGGGATCCCGTGCAGGTACGCCCGCAGCGCGCGGTCGGCCAGCGGCTCCCACTTGCCGATCCACCTCCGGATCACCTCCCGGTTGCGCGCCTCCTCCACCGCCAGATCCACCAGCGCCGTCGTCCAGCGCCGCGAGCGGGCCACGTCCTTCTGATGCCCCTCGCACAGCAGCTGCAGCAGCTCGTCGCCGTTGCGGCCGGCCGCGCGCCCCAGCTCGGTCAGGCCGACCTCGTCGAGGGCAGGCTTGGCCACCAGGTTCAGTGCCACGAACGTCTCGCCCCAGTCCCAGGCCACCAGCATCCGCTCGATCAGCTCGCGGAAGCCCTGCCACACGTGGCTGGTCTCCCAGGCCAGCCGCTCGCCCGACCCGAAGCCCTGCGCCGGCGCCGTCTTGCGCAGCTCGGCCGTGCGGTAGGCGATCCGCTGGGTCAGCCGCGCCTCGTCCGCCGCCTGGAAGAAGAAGCAGTTGGTGATGGTGCTGGCCGGCGCCATCTGCCCGCCGTAGGCCGCCGCCATCTGCAGCGCGTGCCGCGGATAGCGCCCCGGCGTGTACCAGCGGGCCAGCGCCGATCGCCACAGCTCGGTCAGCCCGACGTCGTGCTCGCGCTCGGAGTACTGGTCGACCAGCGCCTCGATGTGCGTCTCCTGATCCGCCTGCAGCTTGATGTAGCCGCGGTAGATCATGGCGTCGGGATCGCGGAAGCGGTCCCACTCCGGATGAAACAGCGCCCCGCCCTCCCGGTGCTCCCGGTACCAGCGGTTCATGTGCAGCTGCGGATCCAGCTCCCACGGGCAGGCCGGGTGCCGGGTGTGGTAATGCAGCCCCACCGACACCACCTCGTATTCGGTGGGCCGGCGCCGGTCGCGGGCCAGGTGGCTCCAGGTCTTCAGCGGCGGCAGGGGGGTCGACGATTGGCTCATGTGGGCTCCAGCTCCTCGGGCCGACGGTCGTAAAAGAAGCGCACGTAATCCGATCCGTATTCGATGTGCCCCGCGAACGAGCTGAGGTTCACCTCCAGCTCGCGCATGCGGAACGGCTGCCCCAGGATCTGCCGCACCGTCGCCTCGCGCAGCACACACTCGCGCGGGCAGTGCACCCGGACGTAACCGCCCCGGTCGTCCACCCGCACCTCCCGCCCGGGGTTGTCGATGCGCGCCGCCTCGACGATCACCTCCACCCACTCGCCCGGCCGCAGGATGGGGCCCACGTATTCCGACCCGCTCACGACCAGCCCTCCGCCAGAGCCACGAACACCTGCTGGTCGCGCACCTCGACCGCGAACCGCTGCAACACGCAGCCGGCCGGGTTCACCCCGCAGCCGGTCAGCAGATCGAACGTCCAGGCGTGCGCCGCGCAGCTGAGGTAGCGCCCGTCGAAGCTCCCCTCGGCCAGCGCCGCGCCCTGGTGCGGACAGTGCCCCTGGTACGCCCGCACGTCGCCGCCCGGCAGGTGCACCAGCATCAGCTGCTGCTGCTCCACCGTCACCGGCGCGATCTCCCCCTCCCATAGATCGGCGAGCGCCAGCGCCCGGTGCCACACCGGCCCGTTCACCCGCGCCCCTCCCGCCCCTGGAACACCACCTCGATCGCCTCCATCGGCGAAAGCCCCACCGACTGCACGGTGGCATCGCGCGGCAGCAGGCTCTCGCCGCCGGCGCGCCGCACCCGCAGCACCGTACCCTCGGGCATCGGCGCCGTGCGGTTGGCGGTGTGCCCGGCGGTCTTGTCCGCCACCTGGTCCATCGTGTCCTCCTCGTCGACGACGACCAGCTTGACGATGAAGTCACCCTGGAAGCTCGAAGCCAGCGGTACCTGCGCCATGCTCAATCCTTCCGCTCGTCCGATCTGCCGATCGCCGGGCGCTACTCCGCCGCCTCCGCGCGGCGGTGGCTCTCCACCCAGCGGCCGTCCTCCGCGTCGGCGCCTCGCTCGCCCGGCGCCAGCCCCATGTACGACAGCGCCCCCTCGAACCCCGGGGGCACGATCCCCGCCAGCACGCGATCGATGAAGCCGAGGTGCCCCTGGTAGCGCGCCGGCTCCTGCTGGAAGATCCAGCGGCACTCCTCCGAGCAGAAGATGTAGCGCCGCCCCTGGTGGTTCAGCGGGTAGCAACGCGGCCCCGCCGGTCCGTCCCAGCCCGCCCCCGCCACCCCCACCACCGGGATGCAGCACATGTTGCACACCACCGGGAAGGTCGTCGGCGCCCAGCGGTCGTGCCGCCCCTGCAGCCCGTTGTCGGTGATGACGTCCCAGCAGCGCCCGTAGGTGTCGTTCCAGCCCGGGTACTTCTTCTCCAGCCATTCGCGCTCGGCCGGCGTCACCCCCGCGCGCGGGTTCCACCACACCGTCTGCCGCCACAGCCACACCCCCAGGTGCATCCCGTGCTGGTAGTGGTCCGCGCTGGCCAGGAAGTGGTCCCAGTACCACGGCTTGCGCAGCCCCAGGTCCTCGATCGCGCGCACGAACTGCTCGACGATGAACTCGAGCACGAACTCCTTGAACGACCGGGTCCGGTGTTCTGGCGGCGTGTAATAGTCCATGGCCTGCCCGGTGATCAGGCAGAAGGCGCGCCACGACCGCCAGAAGATGATGTCGATCATCCGCTGCGCCTCGGCCGCCTTGCCGTTGTCGATCAGCACCCGCAAGGTGGCGGCCCCCTGCTGCGCGTGCCGGGACTCGTCGGTCTGCACGCTGGAGATCAGCGTCGAGAAGGTCATGTCCCCGGTGCGGGCCGCGTCGGCGGCCAGCGCCAGGAACTGCAGGTTGGTGAAGCCGGACTCGACCGCGAAGGTCAACATCACCGCCGTCTCGGTCGCCGACCGGGTCATCATCATGTCGTCGAACAGGTGGCGGATGGCGATGGACCCCCAGGACTCCGTCTGCAGCGCCTTGTAGGCCCAGTCGAACTGCCGGTCCTTGGGACAATGTTCGTGCGGGAAATAAAGCTGGATCTGTCCGTGCCGGATCTCGTCGAGCATCCCGAACAGCGCCATGTTGCGGTTGCCCGGCGCCCGCGAGAAACGCGCCATCCGCGCCTCGGCGATCGAGGCCTCGTATTCGGGCAGCGCGAAGGCGCCGTAATGCGATTTGAGGACCGACTTCCAGCCCTCGGGCGCCTGGTCGAAGAACTGCCCGCGACTGAGCGCCGCCTTCACCGAATACGCGCCCGAGTCCTTTTCCCGCTGCGTCTCGATGTATTCGCGAAACGTCATCTTGTAGGGCTCGTCCCAGGCCTCCCACGCCTGGGCCGACAGCCCCATCGCCCCGCTCAGCGGCTCGGGAAAGAGCTCTTCACCGGGAACATATGCCGGGGTCCAGTTCGTATCGCGGGCAAGGTCGTACCATTCCTCGCGCTTGAGTAGAGCCAAGGTCCACTCCGCCTTTCCAGGGGCCTGCTTCCGGACGAGGCGCGTTTAGCCGCAGCCATCGAGCCCTCGCCGCGACCTCCGAATCACGCGGTAACGCGGAGAACCTGCACCAGAAGGCCGGCGCGAGAGCGAACGTTTGCCAGCATAGGCGTCCGTCGCTGCCCCGTAAAGCGCCGACTGCTCCCGATATGTGCAGCAGGGAGCATGACGTGCCTTCGTTCGTTAGACCTTCGCCGAGCGCATCTGAATATGAACAACCCGATGACCGACCCCGCAACGCCCGCGCTTGCCGTCACGAACCACGGCGTCGGGCCAGCGCGCATTCGCGGAGTGAAGGTCGAGGTCGTGATCGGCACCGCGCCGACCGACGACACGAAATGAAAAGGCGGGCCCGACCGCTGGCCGGACCCGCCTCGTGCTGGTGGTCGATCGCTAGTTGGTGGCGGGCTTGGCCGACACCTTGAAGGTGCGCGTCTCGGCGGGCTTGCCGTCGAGCGCGATCTCCACCTTGTAGTCGCCGGCGGGCCAGCCGTCGGGCTTCTGGATGCTGAACTCGGTGACGTCGTGGCCCCTGGGCACGATCGGGCGCTTGTCCTCCTTGACCAGCTGACCCTCGGTCCCGAACGTCCAGCGCGCGCTCAGCTCTGCCGCGGGCGCGCTGCCCTCGGTGACCACCGACGCGAAGATGGTGTCCTTGGTCGAGAAGCTGGTCATGGCGGACTTGACCCGCTTGTCGGTGCCCAGCTCGTTGCCCAGCTGGACCTCGGTCACCTTGACCGCCGACGCCGTCGGAACGGTGTTCGGGGCCGGGGTGCCGGGTGGTGGTGCGGGCTCGTTCTTCTTGCAGCCCGGCGCCGCAGCCAGCGCCAGCGCAGCGAACGAGGACAGGAACGTCAGTCGAAGCAGGCGCGTGTTCATGCGTTTCCCTCCTTGTCGTCATCGGTCGCCGTCGCGTCCGGGATGGTCAGCCTCCAGCCGGGCTGGATCACGTCCGGGTCCTTGATGCGGTCGCGGTTCGCCTCGTAGATGCGCCGCCACCCGGCCGTGTTGCCGTAGAACTGCTTGGCGATCTTCGAGAGCGAGTCCCCTTTCTGCACCTCGTAAAACCGGGGTGCCTGGGGCCCGGGGGCGGGCGGACTGTCGGCGGTCGAAGAGCTTCCCCCGATCACGTTCGAAAAGTCGGGCTTCTTGTCGGCCATGCTGACCTCCTCCTCTTGGCACCCGACAACGTGGGCCCGCACCGGACGTCCGCCATCGGGGTCATTCCCTGCAAGTGGGCGGCATCCTGCATCTTTTGCGCCCAAATGATCCGGAATTCCGAGGGGGCTCGACCGTTTACTGAACAGGACCCATCTCGGAACCCGGGCATCACCGGGCTGTCACCATGAATCACGATGAAGATTGCCCCTGCATGTACCGCCAGGTTGCGGTCGCGGGGGAACTGTACGTTCCACCCGAACGCCAGCGCACGCCCCATTCGCGCGCCCCTGCCGCGCAGATCTCCGCGCGTGCCGCCACCCCCGCGCCCAGAGCGCTTCCGTACACCGGACTGCACATGGCGGTTGGCCATCCCTCGACGGTGATCGTCTCCGACCTGCTGTCGGACCTCTTGCCGTCCCATCTCGATGCGCCCCTCATGATCCTGGGCGGAACCGGCGACTACCCCGCCATCACGCTCACGGACGCCGACTTCGAGGAAGTGGAAGACCTCACCCCCCAGCCTGCCGCGGAAACCGCCGCCACCACGCCCGACACCGACGATCTCGCCATCACCCGCCCCGTCCACTACCTGGGTGATCTGACGTCCTCGGCAGACGTCGCCATCAGCTGATCGCGCGCGCGACGGCACGGTCCTCGGCACCGCGAGGACGGACGCCTGGACGACGTTCGTCGGACGCGTCGACGAAGTTCGTCCGGCGGCTCGACGAGGTTCGTCTCCCGGTGGATGACGACCCTTCGTCCGCCAGACGGGCCCTGAGCTCGACAAAACCCATGCGGAATGCGGGGAAGCGCGCATCCCACACGGGGCCGAATCCGTGACAAGTCAAGGATCCCCTGACGATTTTTCTCGCTTTTCAGGATAATCAGCAACGCTCAGTACGCGATATCCTGACGAACGATGGAAAAAAGCGATCATTCGGCTCCCCCGGTCCCTTCGGACCACGTGCCGACGCTGGTCCTGTCGGCGGACGGACTGGAGGTGCGGCGTGATCCGGGCGCACCAGATCTGCACGACAGCGCGCTGACGGCGGCCACCCTGGCCGAGAACATCGGCGCGCAGCTGGGCCTGCCCGCCCTGTCCGCGCTGGAGGTCCGGCTGGACATGCGCCAGCTGATGATGCTCCGGCGCTCGGACGGCGGGCTGGAGGTGCGGCAGCTGATGTTGCCCGTGCGCGCGTCCGATCGCATCCGCTGGACCGGCGCGCCGGGCGCCGACGGGCCGGGCCTGGACAGCCTGCGCGACGTCCCCGGCGTGCACGGCAGCTTCGTGATCTCCGACCTGGGCCGGTTGCTGGCCTCGGATTTTCCCACCCTGCTCGACGAAACCTCGACCGCCTCGGTCGGGCTGCAGGTGCTGCGGCTGTGCGAGCTGTTCCCGCGCGCCGACGAATCGCTGGTCCTGTGCACCCTCCACTATGGCGCGCAGCTGCTGTTCCTGCGGGCGGTGCAGGGCGGGATGTTGTGCGTGCTGGCCGCCGCCACCATCAGCCTCCCCGCCGCGCGCATGGCCATGACCCTGGTGGCCAACCGCTACAACCGCCCGGCCATCGAATCCAGCGCGCCCCAGCCGCTGCCGGTGGCCATCACCGTCGCCCCCACCACCATGGAACGCACCGGGATGCTGGTGACGGCCGCCCCGCCGCTGGACACGCCGGACGTGCAGGCGGTGCTCGCGCAGGCCACCGCCATCCGCCCCTCCTCCGGTCTGCTGTGGAAGCTGGGCGTGGGCGTGGTGGCGATCGCCATCGGCATGGTGGGGGCGACGATCGCCCTGGTGCCGGTCAAGCGCCACCGCCGCGCCCAGCTGGAGGACGCCGCCTCCCAGGTGGTCATCACCGCCACGCCCACCACCGTCGAGCCGCTGCCCCCGGCGCCGCCCGCGCCCGTCGCCGGCAACGCACCTCCGGTCGGCGGCAATTCAGCGCCCCCGGCCGCCGCCGACCCCGTGACCGCCGCACCCGCTGCGGTGCCGCCGGCCGCCGAGAC
>JBKPRZ010000708.1:0-5442 GCA_046734815.1 Myxococcota bacterium
GCCCGGGATAAGAGCGAGGCGGAGGCGCGGTCCAGATAGACCGTGGCGGCTGGGTGGGTGCGGAGGATGGACGCGGGGGCCTGCGGGGAGATCGGGCCCTCGAAGCAGGCCTTGACCGCCGCGGCCTTGCGGGCGTCGGGCACCACCACGATCAGCTCGCCCGCTTTCAGGATCTGGCGCACCGACATGGACAGCGCCCGGCGCGGGACCTGGTCGAGCGCCGCGAACCAGGCCTCGCCCACCTGCTGGCGCCGGCTGGCCTCGGAAAGCTCGACGACCAGGTAGGGCTGGTCGGTCTCGAAATCGGCGGGCGGGTCGTTGAAGGCCAGATGTCCGTTCTCCCCGATGCCGAGGAAGGCGACGTCGATCGGCAGCCGCGCGATCTCCCGCCCCACCCGCGCCGCCACCTCGGCCGGGTCGGCGTCGCCGTCCAGGAGGTGGTAGCGGGTGATGCCGGTGGGCTCGATCAGGCGTTCGCGCAGCATGCGCCGGAAGCTGCCCGGGTGGGTCATGGGCAACCCGATGTATTCGTCGAGATGGAAGGCCTCCACCCGGCTCCAGTCGATGTCGGGCGTGGCGGTCAGCGCCGCCAGGAAGTCCAGCTGCGACGCCGCCGTCGCCGCGACGATGCGCGCCTCCCCACGTGCGGTGATGGCCCTCTGGATCGCGGTGGCGGCCTGCCTGGCAGCGGCCCGGCTGGCCGCGGCCCGGTCTTCGAAGACCTTCAACATGCACCCGTACTAGACGCATTTGCGGCTTTTGTCTAAACGTAAGCCGTGCTGCTGTATCGAACCCCCACCGGTCCCCTGGTCGCAGCGGACGGGCGCTGTCACGCGGTGCCAACGCAGGACTGGGACACGTTGCTGAACGCCGACGACCTGCCCGCGCAGCTGCAGGCGGCGCTCGCCGGCCCGCCGGTGGACACACCGACGCAGCTGCTCGCGCCGCTCGTGGGCCAGGAGGTGTGGGCGGCGGGCGTGACCTACTGGCGCAGCCGGGACGCGCGCATGGACGAGTCGCGCGCCGCCGGCGGGGGCAACTTCTACGATCGGGTGTACGACGCCGAACGGCCGGAGCTCTTCTTCAAGGCCAGCCCCCACCGGGTGGTCGCGCCGGGCGGCACCCTGCGGCTGCGCCGCGACTCGCGCTGGATCGTCCCCGAGCCGGAGCTGGTGCTGGTGGTGAACCGCCGCGCGAAGATCATCGGCTACACCATCGGCAACGATCTCTCCTGCCGGGACATAGAGGGCGAAAACCCGCTCTATCTTCCCCAGGCCAAGACCTACGACGGCTGCGCCTCGCTGGGCCCCGCCCTTCTCATCGACGCGCGCCCGCTGCCACCCGAAACCGAGATCCGGATGCGCATCCAGCGCGACGATTCCGAGGTGTTCGCCGGCGCCACCACGCTGGCGCAGATGCGACGCACGCCCGCCGCCCTGGTCGACTTCCTCTTCCGCGAAGCCACCTTCCCCCGCGGCTGCCTCCTCTTCACCGGCACCGGCATCGTCCCCCCCGACACCTTCACCTTGCAGACGGGCGACGAAGTCCGTATCTCGCTGGCCCCCATCGGCACGCTGGTGAATACCGTCGCCCCCTCCACCTGATCCCGCCGCGCCCACCACGCCCGCCCACAGGCTGCCCGTGGCCCCTCCCCGATCGTTTGCCCTCGCCCCGCGCCAGCGGGGAGAGGGTAAGGGTGAGGGGCCGCCGACGAGCCTTCAGGGGCCCGGGCAGCCGGAGATCGAGCCCATCACCGTCTCGGTCGTGGGATCGAAGATCAGCCCCGAGGCCTTGGGGCCGATGACCCGGCCAAAGGTCCCGTTGGGCCCCGGCTCGGTCTGCATGCAGAAGATCTCCTGCGTCTGGCTCACGTCTCCGTTCGGCAGGAAATCGAGCGACCCCGACAGGCCCTGCAGATCGATCCGGTCGCCGTTGCTGAGCGCGGTGAGCGCGGTGAACACGTTGTCGTAGCCCACGTAGAGCTGGCGAGCGGGCGCCGCGCCCGGGACCGGGATCAGGTGATCCCGGATCGCGTCGGCGAGGTTGCGTCCCGTGATCGGCTTGGAGCCGTTGGCGGCGACGGCGTAGGCAAGCACATAGCCGGCGTCGAAATACGACGGCGTCGCGGTCGCCTTGACCATGAGGCTGGGGAAGTTCGCCCGGAACGACTGCTCGAAGGACGAGTAGGCCGGCGTTTTCATGTCCACCAGAGGCTGTGAGCCGTAGACCCGCTTGGCCCAGTCCTCGTTGCTGCCGATGTCGTTGGTGAACACGGTGGCGATGCCCTTGACCACCAGCCAGATGGGGCGGTAGGCGGTCTCCGTCCAGCGGTTCTCGATCTCCTTGTCCATCTCGGCGAATTCGAGGCTGCCGAACACGAAGATGACGTGCGGCTTGTACGCCAGCACCTCGGCCACCACGGCCGCGTAGCGGGCGGCCGGCATCGTGTTGGCAGGGTCGCCCGGGTGGCCATAGTCGAACACCTTGTAATTCGACCCGTTCGTCGTCGCCGGCTTGCCGTTGAAGAACACGATCGAGGCGGCGGCGCCGGCGTCGGCCAATCCGACCGCGTCGGACTTGTGCATCACCGCCACCTTCATCTGGTCGGTCGGGCCCAGCAGCGGCTTGGGGCCCGAGTGCAGCTGCGGCTCCACCACCGTCTTGAGGACGTGGGCCAGCGA
The DNA here is from genome assembly GCA_046734815.1 of Myxococcota bacterium. Lineage (GTDB taxonomy): Bacteria > Myxococcota_A > Polyangia > Fen-1088 > Fen-1088 > CAVYGB01. Next base: position 2,682 of record JBKPRZ010000708.1, read on the forward strand.
TTTGACGGCGATGGTGTTGATGCCCGACATCCGGAAGAACATGCCGTCATTGAAGATGTCGCTGATCCCAGGTGCGGACGCCGTGGGCGAGAGGGTCAGGACCCCGGCCTTGGGCAGGTTGTGGGTGGTCAACATCGACACCACGTCGCCGCTGTCGTTCGACCCGAGGATCGCAGGCACCTGCAGCGTGTTGACCAGGTGGTCGAGCGATTTGGAGAAGGTCCCCTTGTCGTTGGTGCAGGAGACCAACGCCATCGGGCGCCGCTCGGCCAGCACGTTGGCCGGTGGCAGGTTGCCGGACCTCACGATGTGCTGCCGGACGAGGTCGACCGCCGCCTCCATGTGCGGCCCGCTGGTGCGGGGCGAGATGATCCCGAACCACAGGGTGTTGTCGTTGGTCAGATCACTCGGCTCGGCTTTGTAGGTGCACTCGTCGCTGGTCAGTCGCGCGCAGGTCTGGTCCGACCGCCGGCAGATGCTGGGCGTGCTCGGGTTGGCAGCGATGCAGTCGAGGTTGGTCGCGCAGTCGGGCCCTCTGACGCAGAGGTGCTCCGTGCTGCATACGGCCCGCACACCCTCGGGGGCCTTGCCGTCGCAGTCGTGGTCGGTCTGACACTGGGTGTCCGACCAATCCACCAGCAGCTCGCACGACGACGCGAGCCCCAGCGCCATCAGAAGAGAAATCGTTGTCTTCAAAGCCAGTGCCTCCTCCCTTCACTCCGGGGCCTCGTACGGACGACCATCCAGCACTTACAGGTGCCACCGTGTCGTTCGTGAAACGACAGCGCGCCGCGTGGTCGCACCCTGGCCTCTTTTCCCACGAGGCGGCTGTCCGGCGCAATGATCAGAGATCCAGGCAGATAGGATCAGCGATGACTCCGAGCACGGTTCGAGCGGTCCGCACCGCCGCTCGAAGCTCGTTCGGGGCGTGCTGCGGCAGGCGGTCGGCAACACGCTGTACGCCCTCTCCTCAAGGGTCGAACAGCGCGAGGTCTATGAATTCGCCCATCGCCTTGTAGCCGGCGGCGTTGGGGTGGATGTAGTCGCAGTTGTATTCGGGCTTGATCATCTCGGCGCCACTTTCGGCCTGGCCGCCCCCGGTCAGCAAGGCGTCGAAGTCGATGACCCCGTCGAAGTTGCCGGGGGTGCGGATCCACTCGTTGACGGCCAGGCGGACCTGCTCCTGGGCGGCGGAAAGACCGCGCGGCGTGGTGATCACGCTCTCGGGCTTGCCCCGCGGCGCCACCGTGGCGCCGATGATCTTCAGGCCGCGGGCGCGCACGCGGGCGATGACCTGCTCCATCGCGGCGATCAGCGTCTCGGCGCTGGCGTCGGCGAAGATGTCGTTGGTGCCTTCGAAGAAGATGACGTGGGAGGTGCCGGCCCGTTCGAGCACGTCGCGGTCCAGCCGCTCGAGCGCGGTGGGTCCGTTGCCGCCGGGCACCGTGACCCGGTTGCCGACGATGCCGGCGTTGGCCACGGCCTTGTGGCGCTCGGCCGGCAGCGCGGCCAGCCGCACCGCCAGCCGGTCGGTCCAGCGCTGGTTCAGGTCGGGCTCGACGCTCATGCCGGCGGTCGTGCTGCAGCGGCCGTCGGTGATGGAATCGCCGAAGGCCACGATGCCCCCGCGCAGCCCGGGCGAGGCCACGTCCAGCGCCGCCACCCAGTACACGGGAAACGCGCGCACCATCGTGCCTCCCGCGATCGGCTCGACCGGTAGAAAGCCGAACGCCGAGGTGTCGCTCCCCCGCCGCCCCGGCGAGCGGTAGTTGGTGGCGAGACCCAGCGTGTGTGTGCTGACGTCGCTGGCCGACTCCACATCCAGGCTCACCACCAGCCGCGTGTACGCCTTCACCGCGAAGGGCAGCGGATCGCTCCAGGCGCCGGTCCCGGGCTGCAGGGTCACGTCGGGCTTGCCGGCGAAGCGTAGCGGCTGGTTGGTCCCCGGCACCACCGCCCCGCCGCCGTTGGCCAGCCCGACGAAGGCCGCCGAGAAGGTCACCGGCGCCATACCCACCGTGTTCTCGAGCTTGAGCTTGACCCTCTCACCGGAGACCGACGGAAGGACCACGACCCGCACGGTGCTGTCGCTCATTCCCTCGGGCGTCTCCCGGGCGTGCTGGGGCGCCGCCCAGGCGGTGAACCAGGGGCCGTCGACCAGCGCCGGCTCCGCTGCGTCCCCGCCCCCGCATCCGACCGCCACCCCAGCCAGCAATACCGTTGCGGCCAAACCCTTCATGACCACGCCTCGCTACTTGAGGTTGATGAACGTGTGGACGTAGGGCGTGGGCTGTTCCATCGGGCCGAACATCTTCGTGAGCCCGCCGGTCACAGCGTCGATGTGGAAGGTGACCAGGCTGTTGGATTCCTGGTTGCCGACCACCAGCCAGGTGCCTGTCGGATCGAGGGCGAAGTTTCGCGGGGTCTTGCCATAGGTCGACTGGTGTCCCTTGAGCGTCAGCAGCCCGGTCGCCTGATCCACTTCGAAGACCGCCAGGGTCTCGTCGACTCGTTCGCCGACGTAGACGAACTTGCCCGACGGGGTCACGCGGATCTCGGACTGCCACTTGCGCCCGGTATAGGTGGGTGGCAGGGCGGAGATGCTCTGGATCTCCTTGAGCGTGCCGTCGGGGTTGACCTCGTAGGTCTTCACCATGGCCGTGAACTCGAGCGACAGGTACACCCAGCGGCCGCTGGGATGAAAATCCAGGTGCCGTGGCTGCGCGCCCATCTCCACCGGGACCGTGGGCGGGTTGTTGGG
>JBKPRZ010000709.1:0-5551 GCA_046734815.1 Myxococcota bacterium
GGCCACCTCGCGCGGCGGGCAGAGCAGCGAGTCGCGCAGCAGGGCCCGCCGCCGCAGAGGCGCGGCACGCGCGCTCAGCGGAGCGGGGTCGCGCGCCAGGGACTCGAGCAGCAGGGCCATGGCCACGAAGCTGTCGCGGCAGGGGTTGACCGGCGCCAGGATCACGCCGCCGTCGCCCTCGCCGCCGATGCGCGCGCCCAGCGCCCGCATCCGGTCGGTCACGTGCGCCTCGCCCACCGCCGTGCGCACCACCGGCACGCCCGCGCGGGCGGCGATCTCGTCGATCACCCCGCTGGTCGAGACGCTGACCACCACCGGCCCCGGATCGCGCCGCAGCCCATGCTCCACCGCCAGCGCCAGGGTGGCATCCTCGACCAGCGGCTGGCCGGTCTCGTCCACCAGGGCCAGCCGGTCGCCGTCCGCGTCTTGCAGGAAACCGATCTGCGCCCGCCGCTCGCGCACCAGCTGCGGCAGCTGCCCCGGCTCGCCCGTCACCACCTGGCAGCCCAGGGCCTGGAGCAGCGGCGGGCTGGCCAGCGCGCAGGGCCCCTCGCCCGGCTCCAGCGCCACCACGAACCTCCGCGCACAGATGGCCTGCACATCCACCGCCGCCAGCACCGCGGCCCGGTGGCGCTCGACCGCCCGCCCGTCGCCCGACAGCGGCGGGATCCGCTCGGCCGGCACGCGCGTGAACACCCCCTGGTGGAAGAGATCGGTCAGCTCGGCGGACTGGTTCGCGCGCAGGACGCTGCCGTCGGCCCCGATGAAGCGCAGGATGCTGGCCGCCGCGGGCGCGCGGGCGCCGTCGCGGAAGCCCTGGGCGCCGCGGGGGCCGCCGATGTCGATGGCCCCCCGCGCCCCGGTGCTGCGCACGTACCACATCAGCGCCGGCAGCGGCACCACCCCCAGGTCCACCGGCGGCGCCCCCACGCTCAGCAAGCCAGCGAACACGGCCTGCCGGATCATCTCCGACGACGCCCGCCCGTCGGTCGCCACCAGCACCGCCGCCTCCGTCCCGCCGCCCGCCACCGCGCCGTAGTTGCCGAACGCCGCCGCCAGCGAGGTCACCAGCTGCGGGGTCAGTGACTCGCCCACCACCCCACGCACCCCCGCGGGGGAGATCTTCAGGGTCAGCGGCGGCATGACCGGGCTCGGGCTCGCGGAGGCAGCGATGTCATCGGGCACCCCCCGACCGGGCCAGGGCGGCCTGGGCGTGGCCCAGCGCCTCGGCCAGCAAGGTGTCGGCGCGCTCGGCGGTGGGGGCCTCGGCGATCACGCGCAGCAGGGGCTCGGTGTTCGAGGCGCGCACGTGCAGCCAGCCTCCGTCGGCGAAGCTCACCCGCACCCCGTCGCGGCAGTCGGGGTCGTCGCCGGCGTGCCGGTCGCGGAAGCTCTCGACCACCCGATAGACCACGTTGGGCGGACAGGGCAGCTCGTGCTTGCGCATGTGCAGCCGGGGCAGGCCCTCGACCAGGTCCTGCAGCGGGGCCCCGCGCACCGCCATCTCCTCGAGCACCAGACCCAGGGTCAGCAAGGCATCGAAGGTCATGGTGGTGGGCAGCGCCGCCACCCCGCCGTTGCCCTCGCCGGCCAGGACCGCGTTCTCCGCCAGCCCCAGCTCGATGACCGGGCCCTCGCCCACCGGCGCGCGCAGCACCGGCTGCCCGGCCGCTGCCGCCACCCCGTCGATCATGCTGGAGGTGGACAGGTTGGTGACCACCGGCCCGGGCCGCCGGCGCAGGCGCGCGGCCGCCGCCAGCGGCAGCCCCAGCTCCTCGGACAGGGCCTCGCCCGCCGCCGTCACCAGACCGATGCGATCGCCGTCGACGTTGATCCCCGCCCCCAGATCGGCCCCCAGCGCGCGGGTGCGGGCGGCCAGCTCCTGCAGGTTGGCCGGGCTCGGCGCCGGCCGGTGGGCAAAACGCCCGGTCGGTTCGGCGTTCAGCGCGTGCAGCTCGCAGCCCAGCGCCTCGAACGCGCGCGCCGCCAGCGGCCCCAGCGGCCCGTTGCACAGGTCCACCGCCACCCGGAAGCGCCGGGCCCGGATCGCGTCGACGTCCAGCGCGGCCAGCAGGTTCTGGAGGTAGCGAGCCTGCACGTCCAGCCCCTCGGTCACCGGCCGCAGCCGGTCCCCGGCCGCCAGCCGGAAGTGCGAGGCGTGGTAGATGTCCAGCAGCTCCTCGCTGCGCACCGGGTCCAGCAAAGCGCCATCGGGCCCGATGAACTTCAGCGCATTCCAGGCGGCGTCGTTGTGGCTGCCGGTGATCGACAGCCCGCCGTCGGCCCCCAGCTCGCGCACCGCGAACGACACCAGCGGCGTCGAGCAGCAACCGAGGTCGATCACCTCGCACCCGGTGGCCATCAGCCCCGACACCACCGCCGCCCGCAACATGATCGACGACCCGCGCGTGTCGCGCCCGATCACCACCACCGGCCCGTCGCACCAGCTGCCGAACGCGCAGGCGAAGCTGGCGATGAGCTCGGGCGTCAGCGCCTCGCCCACCACCCCGCGCACCGACGCGGTGCCGATCTTCAGCTGCCTCACGTCCCCACCTCGCCCCGCAGCTGTCGGATGGCGGCCTCGGTCTGCCCCCGGGCCGCCCGCAGCCGCTCGAACAGCGCCAGCTGGCCCAGCCCGCGGATCTTGTTGAGGTCGGGCGGGTCGGCCGGGCCCAGCTTGAAGTAGCTGTCGCCGCGCAGATAGTCGGTCAGAAAACGCATGCCCAGCTCCAGCGCCACCACCTCGACGCTGTCGACCAGCAGATCCAGCTCGTGGGCGGTGACGTTGCGGGCCGAGCGCAGAAAGCCGCTGGCCACCGCTCGATAGATCTCGAGGTCCACCTGGATTCGATCGCGGCGCGGCTCCTTCTCGCCGGCCACGTTGCACAGCGAGCGCACCATGTCCCCCCAGTCGACCAGGAAGGTGTGGGGCATGATGGTGTCCAGGTCGACCAGCGCCTTGACCTGCCCGGTCTGCTCATCGAACAGGAAGTTGTCCAGCTTGGTGTCGCCGTGGATGGCGGTGCGGCGGATGCGGCCGGCCGCCAGCTCGCGCGTCAGCAGCAGCGCGTGCTCCTCCTGGGCGCGCAGCAGCTGGACGTAGGGCCGCACCTCCGGGTGCTCGCGCCGCCGGCGCAGCTCCTCGTCGGGCAGGTGGACCAGGAAGTGCGGCCCGGTCGCCTCCCGCACCTCCGGGTCGGTGGGCAGCAACGCCGCTGCCTGCTCGAACGTGCGATTGCCCGCCAGCACCGACAGCATCTGATCGTAATAGACCCGCGTGTCGCGGTACCCGGGCAGCGGCGAGCGCAGCCCCTCGATCGCGATCCCCTCGCTGAGCGTCCCGAACAGGGCCAGGCCGCGGCCGGCCTGCTCGGCGGTGGTCAGGCGCCGCGCGGGATCGGGGATCTCGCTCAGGCTCTTGAAGGTGCGCGCTCCCGCGATGCGCACCATCAGCCGCCAGCAGCCGTAGCCGCGGCGGTCCTGCACCTCCAGGTAAGGCGCCTGCTCGCGCGTGGGCACCAGAGTCACCGGCTCCCAGGACTCGCCCGGCTGCAGCCGCCCGCGCGCGATGTTGCGCCGCTGCGCCTCGATCACCGCCTGCATCGCCGCCATCACCGACCGCGGCTGGTGGAACACCTGCTGGTTGATCTGCTGCAGGATGAAGCGCTGCCGCCGCCCGCCCCCGAACGACTCGACCGCGAAGGTCTGCCGGTTGATGTTCCCCTTCTCGGGAAAATCGTGGGCCTCGATCGGCCCCGCCAGCGCGAACCGCGAAGCCACCCGGCTGGCCAGCGCCACCGGGTGCTCCTGCGACAGACTCAGCCGCCGGACGCTCTTCTGCATGCTCGCCTGTTGCCCGTCGTCGCTCGGGTTGTGTGACGGCCCTCGCCCGCACGGTACACCAAAACCCGCGACTGGATCGCCTCGGGCTTGCGACCGGCCGTCGCCCGTCATAGCGTCTGCCCGTGCACCAGCGACCGCGCGCCAGCGCGCCACCACCACCCCGCTGAACGCGCGCGTCCGGCGCGATCGGCGTTCCCTCACCCCCGCGGCCATCGCGGGGCCAGGTGGACACGCCCGTACACGCGCACACCGATGCGCCGTCGCTGACCACCGACGCGCAGCCCATCTACCGCTGGCCGAGCCTCTGGTCCGGCAGCCCCACGCGCCCGGATCGAAGGCGATGCCCCACACCACCGCGATCGTTCGACGGGGTGAGGGACGGCCGCGACACCGCCAACGCCATCCCCCCGAGCTTCCGCCGCACACCGAAAGGCACCTTCCCATGATCCGTTCCTACCGATCCCCCAAGACCGCCGTGAAGAAGAGCAGCACCCAGGGCCGCGGCCTGTTCGCCATCCGCCCCATCCGCCCCGGCGAGATCGTCACCATCAAGGGCGGCCATCTGCTCACCCGCCAGCAGCTGCACCGCCACCGGCGTGTGGTGGGACAGGCCGACCTGCAGATCAGCGACGACCTGTACCTGGCGCCGCTGCACCGCCGCGAGCACGGCCGGGTGATGATGTTCCTCAACCACTCGTGCGAGCCCAACGTGGGCATCCAGGGTCAGATCGTGTTCGTGGCCATGCGCGCGATCCGGCCGGGCGAGGAGCTGACCATCGACTACGCCATGTTCGACAGCGACTCGACCACCCCCATGCGCTGCAACTGCCGCCGGCCCGCCTGCCGCGGCCTGATCACCGACCGCGACTGGCAACGGCCCGACCTGCAGCGACGTTACGGCCGCTACTTCTCCTGGTACCTGCAGCAGAAGCTGGCGACCGCTCACCAGGGGACGACGTCGTCCGAGCCGCCGAAGAGGGCCGGGAAGGCCCGGTAGTGAGGCAGGCCGTCCCGCACCGGCAGGCGGGCGTGCTGGCACTGGACGTGGAACGTGGGATGGAAGCTGCCCGGCGGCAGGAGCGTACCGATGATGGTGCGGATCTCTCCGCCGGGAGGCTCGGCGAAGATCCGCGCGCCGCACGTGCGGCAGGTTCCGCGCGCGGTGTGCTTCAGCCGGAACACCAGCGGATCGCCGGCCACGATGCGGGTCTGGTGTTGCCGGTACAGCGCCGCGGGGATGTAGGCGGCGCCATGCACGGCCTGGCAGTCCTCGCAGTGACAGTAGAAGGAGAACAGCGGGTCGCCGGTCAGCTCCAGCTTCACCTCGCCGCAGAGACAGTGGACGGTGGTGGTGGTCGCGTCGATGGCGGGGGCGGTCGGGTTGGTGGTGGTCGGGTCCATGGCGGCGATGGTGCGGGGTTCCGTTTGGCGTTGACAGCTGTCGTTTGCCGCGATTAGCTGGTCGTTCGTGCATCGGCACGGCTGAACGCCTGCCGACGATTCCGCGGCCTGCCAGTCGACGCGTTACGAACCGACCGGATGTGGGCAAAGGTGACGATTCCTGCGCCTCCGGGGCAGTTTCGTGACAGATAATCCTTCGGTCGGTCCGGCGCGACGCGCCTGATCGCCGAGCAAGCGGAGTCTCGGTGGTTCACAAACGCCTTTCCTTTCAGTGGTCTGTCTTCGGCGCGCTCTGCGCTATCAGCAC
>JBKPRZ010000710.1:0-26886 GCA_046734815.1 Myxococcota bacterium
GTGCTGGGCGCGGCGGCGTCGGGTGGCGTCGGGGTGGGGGAGCGATCGGGCGAGCCGCCGGCGTCGGGCGCGGGCAGCGACGCATCGCTGGCGCCTCCGTCGGACGACGGCGGCATCCCGTCGGGGTCGTACTTTTTCAGCTGCTCGTCCAGCCAGTCCAGCTGGGTATCCACCCGCTGGTAAAACGAGTCGCGCCGGCAGGCCGGATTCTGCACGAACGAGCCCACCCCCACGATGCGTTCGCCCTGGCCGTCGTCGAGAAGCAACGGCCCGCCGGAGTCGCCTTCGCAGGCGCCGTGCGCGTTGGGCGCGATCTGCAGCAGCAGGCGCGTCACCTGAGCCAGCGGTGCCGTGTTCTGCCGCTTGATGCCCCCGCTGCTGCGGTCGCCGACGGTGGTCAGGCCGTAGCCGACGTAGCGGACGGTCTTGCCCTGCGCCTGATCGAGGGGCGCGCGGTTGATGGGCACCGGGCGGATCGACAGGGGGGTCTCGAGCACCACGATGCCAAGATCGTGACCCTGTCGCGGATTGCCGGCGTAGCGCATGTCGTAGGCGTAGGTCTCGAGCGGCAGCGTCTCCTGGTCCATCGTCACGCTGCGGTCGTCGGGGCCCGGAAACACGGAGTACTGGAACCCCGGGGTCTCGAAGAAGCAGTGGGCGGCCAGCAGCAGCACCCGCGGGGTGATCAAGGTGGCGGTGCAGCGGGCGCCGGTGTTCCCGCGGAAGGCCAGCACTTCCATGATGGCCGGGTCGCCCGGGTTTGCCGTCCCGGCCACGATGCCCTGACGGCCGGACTCGACCTCGGTCCGGGGCGCTTCACAGCCGGCCAGGGCCAGCCCGGCGAGGAGAAGGCAGAAGGGGGTGCGCACTTTTTTCTCCGGGAGCGAAGTGTTGGACACGGTCACGGTTCGTCGGGGGCGTCGGCGGCCGCGGGGGGCTCCGCCGGCCGGCGCGGGGGCGGTTTGTTCTTCGGGGCCGGCAGGGCCAGGCTCAGCTCCAGCGGCTTGCCGGTGTACAGGTAGGTATATCGCGCCAGCAGGGCGGTCACGCGTTTCATGTATTCGCGCGATTCGCGGAAGCCGACCAGCTCGAGGAACTCGTCCAGCGGGCGGGCCCCGTGTTGCTCGACCCAGCGCTCGACGGCGGTGATGCCCCCGTTGTAGGCGCCGGCCATCAGGATCAGCTGGCCCTGCAGCTGCCGGCTCAGCTCGCCCAGACGGGCGGTGCCGAAGCGGATGTTCACCTCGGGGCGGAACAGGTCCTCGGGGATGAAGGACACCCGCAGGCGCGTCGACATCTCCTGGCCCAGGCTGGGCATCAGCTGCATCAGCCCGCGCGCGTCTACCGGCGACGAGCGGGTGGGACCGAAGCCCGATTCCTTGTGCATGATCGCGTAGACGAATAGCGGCGGGACGTGGGCGCGGCGGGCCTCCTTCTCGACCAGCGGCTCGTAGCCGCGCGGATAGTAGGCCTGCCAGATCGTCTTTGCCCCGTCGGCGGGCACCGCGCGCAGCGCGCTGCCGCCGCGGGAGTCGGCCAGCTGCAGGGCGCGGCGGTAACCCTGGTAGCGCGGGTAGCGGTCCAGCAGCACGGTGAGGGCGGGGTCCTTGCCCAGCCGCTGCTCCAGCGCCCCCTCGCTCCGCTGCAGCTCGAGGCCCGCCTCCACCGCCAGGCCGGCGCGGGCCAGGTCCTCGGCGCGCAGCAGGGCCGGGTCCGCATCCACCTTGCGCGGCGGGCGGGCCAGCTTGAAGTCGCTGCGGGGCAGATCGATCTTCACCTTCAGCCGGCGCTCGCGCAGCCGCGCAGCCGCCAGCAGCGCGTAGTAGCCGAAGGGGTCGTCCTTCACGAGGCCCCGCCACAGGGCCAGCCCCTCGTCGGTGTTGCCCTTGGCCAGCAGCCAGCGCCCCCGCCAGTAGGCCACCCGGGGGCCCGCTTCGGCGTCGGCGCGGGCCAGGCGCGCGTATTCGGCGACGGCCGCCAGTGCCGCCTCGGGGCGGCCGAGGAAGTGCTGCGACAGGGCCAGGTACCAGGCCGCGCTCTCGCCGAAGCTGGTGCGGCGGTGGCGATCGATCGTGGTCTGCAGCCCGGGCAGCGCCTGCGCGTAGGCGCCGCGGTTGAATTCGAGCCAGCCGATCAGGAACTGCGCCTCGGCCGCCCAGGACGAGCCGGGGTACTTGTCGACCACCTGACGGACGCCGGCGATCGCCTCGTCGGTGCGCCCGGCGCGCAACCAGGCCCGGGCCGCGTGGAAGGTGGCGAAGGCGGCGCGGTCGCCCTCCAGGCGCGGCGCCACCGCCGCGAGCAGCGCCGCCGCCTCGGGGTAGGCGTGCCGGGTGCGGAACTTGGCCATCCCCAGCTGCAGGTCGCGCTCTTCGCGCAGGCCCTCGGGCAGGTCCGCGGGCATCGCTTCCAGCTCGGTCACCGCGTCCTCGAACCGGCGCCCGGCCACCAGGCGGGCGGCCCGCTGCAGCCGCGTGCGCGGGTCGACGCTGTCGGGCTGCTCGGCGGCCGGGCTGTCCGGGTTTTCCGGGCCGCCGCGGCGACCCGCCTCCTCGGCCAGCGGGTGGCGCGGGTACTCGGCGTGGATCTGGCGGAACAGCGGGCCCGCCTCGGCCGGGTCCGCCGTCTCGGCGACCCTGAAGCGGGCCACCACCACGTCCACGCCGGCGGGCGGCCGGGTCAGCAGGCGGCGGTACGACTCGACGGCCTCGTCGCGGCGCCCCTCCGTCCACAGGCAATCGGCCACCCGCCAGGGCGCGAGCTCGGCGAACCGGGAGTCCGCCTCGCCGGAAAGCTCGATGAACAGGACCCGCGCGGCCGCGGGACGCCCGGCGAAGAACTCGCTCTCGGCCTGCAGGTAAAGGGCGTAGTCGCGCACGCGCGGCGCCCGGCGGTAAAGGCCGTTCAGGGCGCGGGCCGCCTTCCGGTATTCGCCCGCAGCGAAGGCCCGCTGTCCCTGTCCCAGCGCCACCGCCGGATCGGGGGCGGGTGGGGTCCGCGGTGCGCGCGCCGCGAGCAGCAAAGACAGCAAGAGCAGCGCCGCTGACATGCGTCGGTCGGCGCACTATACCCGCCCCCCCGCAGGGCGCACACCGGCCGGGGTGGATGATTTTCGTGCTTGGCAGAAAACTTACCATTTGGTAAGTAAATGGCCATGAGCACCACGGTATGCAGCCCCATGCGGGTCGGAAGCACCGAACGGGATCAGATCCTGGACGCGTACATGTCCTATCTGGACCGGCGCGACGGCGACACCGCCGCGGATGGCCAGACCCTGACCAACCGGGAAGAATCGGTCAAGCAGCTGCGGGCCCAGCGCGTGCGCTGGAACGGGCGGCTGGATCCTCAGCTGTTCCAGCAGCAATACCGGCGGTTCTCGCCCGACCGGGAGACGCCGCCCGAGATGTTGCTGCTGCTGTCGTTCGTGAAGATCAACTCGCACGAGGCGTTCGCGGTCGATGCGGTCACCCGCATCCGCAAGAACATCCCGGTCGAGGAAAAACGTCTGATCAACCAGGAGCGGTATCACACCCGCCTGTTGCTCAGCGCCGCCGAGCTGTTCGACATCGAGGTGGCGGGCGCTGCCCCGCCGCCGAAGACCTTGAAGGTGATGACAGCGGGCCTGGCCCGCACACCACCGTGGATCATGCATCCGGTGACCATGTGCGCGGAGCTGCTGGGTGTGGCCTCGTTCAAGCGGCTGCTGCAGGCCACCCGCAAGACCATGGCCCACCAGCCCGAGTTGCGGGACGCGATGGAAGAGCGGGTGATGGAGGTGTACACCGACGAGGTCGGGCACCTGACCTACAACCGCCTACGCCTGGGCCCGGGCGGGATGGCGGCGGTGAAGATGATGTTGCCGCCGCTGATGTTCGGGTTCCGCAACAGCTTGCCCGAGCTGGACCGGCTGTGCGGCGGCGCCATGACCGTCGACGAGGTGGTCAACTTCCGCTTCGAGGACATCCCCGAGCCGGCCCGCACCCGCGGCTTCGTGGCCTGACCGCAGCTGCCGCGGGTCAGCCGCGCCCGGTCGGCAGATCGAAGCGCGCGCGGATGGCGGCCTGCACCTCCTGCCGGGGGCGGGTGGCGTCGATCTCCGCCACGAACTCCTTGCGGCGGAACAGATCGATCACCGGGCGGGTCTTCTGGTGGTATTCGCGCAGCCGGACCGCCAGGGCCTCGGGGTTGTCGTCGTCGCGCGAGACCAGGCTGCCGCCGCACACGTCGCAGCGGTCCTCCTGCTTGGGCCGGTGGGCGATGAGGTTGTAGTCCAGCCCGCAGCGCGCGCACAGGCGGCGGGCCATCACGCGCCGGATCACCTCCTCGTCGGGCAGGTGCAACTGGATGACGCCGTCGATGTCGTAGCTCTCGAGGAAGAACTCGGCCTGACGGGCATTGCGCGGAAATCCGTCCACCACGAAGCCGTAATTCCAGTCGTGCATGGCCAGCCGCTCGCGCACCACCGATTCGACCAGGTCGTCGTCGACCAGGTGGCCGCTGGCCACCAGGCGGCGCACCTGCGCGCCCAGCTTGGTGTGGTGCTGGACGTTCCAGCGGAAGATGTCGCCGACGCTGATGTGCTCGAGGTCCAGGTCATCACACAGCAGCTTGGCCTGCGTGCCCTTGCCGCTGCCCTGAACCCCCATGATCACGAACTTGCGCATGTGCTCCGACTCTCGTTGATGAAATGAACGCCGCCAATGGTGCGGCTTGTCACCCTTCGCCGCCTGGCGCGCAGCGAGTTGAGATACCATCTTGGGCGCGACATGAAATGGCCAGTGTGTCTCCCGATGTTCGCGATGATGGTCGGGTGCGCCTACCTCCGACGGGCCCCGTCCGTGAACCCGGCCGCGGCCGTGACCGCGACCGAACAGCAGATGGCGAAGCACGAGGCCGCGCTGAGCACGCCCCGGCCGAAACGAGGCAAGGCCAGCTGCACCCGCGCCCGCGCCCTGCGTGACGATGTCTGCACGCTGGGGCAGCGGGTCTGCCTGCTGTCCAGGGGCGATCCTGCCATCCCGGCGGGCGCGGACCGTTGCAAGAGGGCCAGTCTGCAGTGCGAGAAGGCCAGCACCAAGGCCAGCGCCACCTGCCGGCCCGCCCGATCGCGGGCGCGCGCCTCGCAGCGCACGCCCTGACGGGGGCCAGATCGCGGTCCGGGATCAGGGCGGCGGCGAGCCGGCGGTGGCCGAGGCCGGCGTCAGAAGGCCGACATAGTCGGCCAGCACCTGCAGGCTCTCGTCCAGGATGATGTCGCTGGCGGCCGATACGCCGGGGACCGCGTCGTCGCCCTCGTCGTCCTTGTCCTTGTCCTTGTCCTTGTCGGTGTCGTTGGGCTTGGGTTTGTTCGGCGGCGGCACGGCGGTCGAGGCGGTCTTGCCACCGGCGACGGGCATGGGGGCGGGAAGCCCCGGCTTGGCCGCGTTCTTCAGCGTGATCTCGTAGGTCCGCGGGCGGCTGGCCTGCAGGGCCTTCTCCTCCTGCTTCCGGCGCTCGCGGCGCGCCTTGGCCTGGGCGACCTCCTCCTTGCGTTCCGCCTCGTTGAGGGACACGGCCTTGTCGGCCACGTCCTTCTTCATGAGGGCGATCTCCTCGCGCAGGAAGGCGAACGGCTTGCCCTCGGCCACCCGGCGGGCCGACCGCTCGCGCAGGCGGGCCAGGTACGGCTGGACGCGGTTGACGGGCTGAAAGCGCGACGCGGGCAGCGAATCCCAGGGCAGCGGGTCGGTCAGCGACGCCTCGCTGAACTCGCTGAGGTCCGTCGGCGACGGCAAGACGATGTCCGAGGGGACGCCCTTGAGCTGCGTGGACGAGCCGCCGGGCCGATAGAACTTGCGGATGGTCACCTTGAGGGCGCCCGGGTCGTAGGCGTGGGTCAGTCCGTTGCGATCCATCAGCGGCCCCAGCGGCAGGAGGTTCTGCACGGTGCCCTTGCCGAAGGTCGAGCTGTCGCCCACCACCACCGCCCGGCCGTAGTCCTGCAGGGCGCCCGCCACGATCTCGGAAGCCGAGGCGGAAAAGCGGCTGATCAGCACCACCATCGGGCCGGCGTACTGGATGTCGGCGTCGGTGTCCGCGCCGATGTCGACGTCGCCGTCGGGTCCGCGGGTCTGGACCACCGGCCCGGTGCGGATGAACAGGCCCGTCAGCTTGATCGCCTCTTCCAGCGATCCGCCGCCGTTGCGCCGCAGGTCCAGGACCAGGCCCTCGACCTTCTCGGCCTTCAGCTTCTTCAGCAGCTGCTCGACGTCGGCGGTGGCGCTGCGGCGGGTGGAGCCGCGCTGCTCGCCCATGTCGGCGTAGAACGACGGCAGGTCGATCACGCCCAGCCGCCGCCCGGAGGGCCCGGCCGCCCCCGGCCAGTCGAGGATGCGCGCCTTGGCTTCCTGGTCCTCGAGCTTGATCTCGTCGCGCACCAGGGGAATCGTCTTGGGCGCCGCCCCGTCGGCCGAACCGGCGGGGATGATGGTCAAGGTGACGGCGGTGCCCTTGGGCCCGCGGATCAGCTCCACCGCGTGTTGCAGCGGCATGTTGATGATGTCGGTCGGCTCCTTGTTGGCCTGGGCCACCGCGATGATCTTGTCCCCGGGCTTCAGCAGGCCGCTGCGCGCGGCCGGCCCGCCCGGCACCAGCTCCTTGATCTTGCAGTAGCCGTCCTCGTTCTCCAGCAGGGCGCCGATGCCGAACAGCTTGAGGCTCATGGCGATGGAGAAGCTCTCCATCTGCTGGTGGCCCAGGTAATCGGAGTGTGGATCGTAGACGTGAGCGAGGGCGTTCAGATAGACCTCCACCACCTCGTCGCGGGTCAGCTGCTTCATGGTGCGCAGCTGCTGGGCATACCGCTTGGTCAAGGTCGTGACGATCTGCTCGGGCTTCTTGTTCGCCAGCTTCTCGAGCAGGTAGTCCGCCCGCGCCTGATCCCGCCACAGGGCCTGGGCCGCCTCCAGATCGGCCGGCCGGGCCGCCTTGCTGCGATCGAAGGAATAGCTGTCCTTGCCGGTGAAGGTGAACTTGGCCGTGCGCAGCAGCTTGGTGATGTACTCCACGCGCTCGCCCTGACGCTGCAACGAGCGGGCGAAGATGGCGTGCGCGGGCGCGGTGGCTCCGCCGTCGCGGGTCGCCGTGGCCAGGCTGGCGCGGTAACGTGCAAACTCGTCCACGTCGCTCTGGAGCAGGATCGATCGCGTCCCGTCCAGCGCGTCGAGGTAGCGGTCCAGGAACTTGCCGGCCAGCTCGGCGTCCAGCCGGTGGTGAGCGAACTGCGAGCTCTCGAGCAGCCGGACGGTCAGCCGCGTGATGTTGGCCTCGGTGTCCGGTGAGTCGACCGGGCGCGCCCCGGCGACGAGGGTGAAAAGCAGCCCGACGGCAATCAGGGGAGCGGTTCTGAGGAGGCGTTTCATGGCGTAAGCCTGCGATCGTATCGCGGAAATGGCGCCACCGCACCCCGACGGCCCCGGCGGGGGGGCGAGGCCGGTATTTCCAGGCCGGGAGGGCCGCTTCAGGACTGCCCCTGGTCCGTCGACGGGATGTGCATGTGGGTGTTCTTGCCGATCGGTCACGACCAGGGCATCCGACATTTTCCCTGGGTGACCGCCGGTGTGGCCGCCCTGTGTCTGATGGTGCAGCTGCATCGCACCTTCAACGCGCCCTCGGACCAGGAGATGGCGGCGGTCATGGAAGAGCGCGGGCGGCTGGAGCAAGAGCTGCTGCTGCCCCATATGAAGGACAAGATCCGGGAGATTCAGCGCGCGCCGGACAATTTCTCGACCCCGCGTCAGGCGATGCAGGCCTGGCAGCAGGAGCACGCCGCGCTGGTGGCGTCGCTGCAGGCCGGGACCCTGACCGATCCGGACGACCCCACCTACCGCCAGTGGCGGCAAAACAAGCAGGAGGAGGAGCGGCTGCTGCGTCGGGACCTGGCCTACCGGATGGGCTACCGGCCGTCGAACAAGCTCAGCGCCGGGCTGCTGCTGTCGGCCTTCGCCCACGCCGGCTGGATGCACCTGCTGGGGAACATGCTGTTCCTGTACCTGGTGGGCTGCAACCTCGAGGACCGCTGGGGACGGTCCACCTTTGCCGGGCTGTACCTGGGCGGCGCCCTGTTCTCGGCGATCGCGTTTTATCTGTGGCACCCGGGTGAAGAGACGCTGCTGGTGGGGGCCTCTGGCGCGGTGGCGGCGGTCATGGGCGCGTTCCTGATCTGCTTTCACCGGGCGCGCATACGCTTCCTGATCTGGTCGCCGTTCCGCGGCGGCCACACCACCGAGATGTACGCGTTCTGGGTGTTCCCGATCTGGTTCGCCCAGCAGGCGCTGAACTCGTGGCTGGAGTCCATGGTGAGCCTGGGGGTGGCCTACTCGGCGCACGTGGGCGGGTTCGTCGTGGGCCTGACCACGGCCCTGTTCCTGAAGGCCTCCGGCATCGAGCGACGGCACCTCTTGCCGAAAACGGCCGAGGGGACCGAGTGGAAAGAGGACCCCGACTACCTGACCGCGGTCGATCTGATCAACGGCAAGGACCTGGCCGGTGCGGTGCCGCACCTGCGCGCGGTCCTGTCCCGGCGGCCCCGGCACGAAGGCGCGCTGGAGCATCTGGCCCGTGCGGCGACGACCCTCGGCGATCCCGCCCTGGCCACCTGGGCGGTCTCCGCCCATCTGGAAGAGGTCCACCGCCGGCGGCCGGCCGATCTGTTGCCGCTGGTCAAGGAGATGCGGCTGCTGGAGCAGAGCTGGCCGCTGACCGACCGGGTGGGCGCGCTGCTGGTGCGGGCGGCGGCGCAGGCCGACCAGCTGGAGGTGATGATCCTGGCGGCGGCCCGCCTGGTGCAGCACCACCGCCACAGTGGCTTCGCCCCCGGCGCCCTGTGGGAGGTGGCTCGCGCCCAGGAAAGGCACAACCACGTCGAGCTGGCCCGCGCCACCCTGGAACAGCTGATCTGCCGCTACCCCGACGACCCCTTCGCCGAGCAGGCCCGCAAGAAGCTGGCCGCGTAGGGCTGGCCGCAGGGACGCCGGGCGCGTCTACACGACCGGCGTCCCGATCATCTACGGGCGCTCGACGGCGCCGATGTCGCAGCCGGCGCGCGCCGGGCGCGAGTTGAAGTTCTCGTCCTGCTCCGCCACGCTCCCCACCCCGCAGTACTGCGAGGGGATGGCATCGAGGGCCGGGCTGGGCTGGCTGGTGGGGATGGCGCGGGTCTTGTTGTGGCCGCCGTCGTAGTAGCCCAGCGACGTCAGATGGGGATCGGCCACCTTGTCGTTGGCGATCTTGAATTGATTGACGATACCCGTCTTCGTGCGAAAGACGCTGGTCACGCTCTCGTCGCCGGCGCCCGACTCCTGGCCGTGGGGATCGCCGTTGTAGTCGTCGAGGGTGCCACTGGGACGCTTGTTGTTGGCGATGATCGACGCGATGGTGATCGTCTCGGGCACGGTGACGAAGACGCCCCCACCCAGGGCGGCGGTGTTGGACGCCACCGTGCTCCAGTTGAGGTCGCAATAGGCGTTGTCACCCGCGGTGACGAAGACGCCCCCGCCGTTGCCGGTGGCCTTGTTGTCGCTGATGGTGCTGTTGAGTGAATAGAAGCGCCCGGTGCTGTAGATGCCCCCGCCGTCGTGGTTGGCGGTGTTGGTGGACACCGTGCTCTTCTGAAGGTCCAGGCCGCTGTCACCGGTGGACCAGACCGCGCCGCCGTATTCCGCCTTGTTGTTGCGGACGGTCGAGTCGTACACGAACACGTGGCCGCCGCCGCTGTTGAGGATGCCTCCCCCGTATCCCGCCGCGTTGGCGCGCCCGGTGACGTCGCCGTTGGCGATGGTCACCCCGTCCAGGAACAGGTCGCCCGTATTCTCGATGATCCGGCCCTTGGTGGTGGTGCCGGGTGTGCGCTGGATGAGGAAGCCGAAGATATACACCTGCCCCATCGACGGCGGGGCCGTCACCTTCAGCACCTGCCCGGGGTGCTCGAGGTAGGCGAACATGTTCGGGTCATAGGCATAGATGCTCATCGGCTTCTTGATCTCGGCGCCGCCGGACTTGTAGTGCGAACCGTTGCCTTCCACCGAGATGCCGTTGCCGCCCGAGAAATCGTTCTTGCAGCCGTGCAGCCCCGAATCGGGCGTCAGCTGGTCGTTGTTGATGGAGTCGATCGCTTCCCACAGGCTGCATTGGCCATCGCCCTCCTTGTTGACGATCCCGGCCTGGGAGGCGGGCACGTGGTATTCGGCGCGCGCGGCGGGGAGAGCCACCAGCGCGGCGGCCAGTGAGGCAGCGGCCACGCAGACGGATCGGGCGGTGCGGGTAGGGGCCATCTTCGTTTGCTCCTTGCGAGGGGTCCCGGGAAAGAGTCAGTCCGACCGCTGAAAACGATGTTCAGCGACCGGCCGCTCCGCAGGGGGGACGGGAGCCGGTGCCCACTGTCGCAAGGAAAAGCGCGAGCGATGTTTCAGGTGCCGTCGGTGGGCGGACGGCGGATGAGCAGGGCCCAGGGCGCGCGGGAGCGGAGCACCGGTGTGGCGCGGGCGCCGCGGAACCCCGACTCGGCGTCGGGATCCAGCTCGCGGCGCAGAAAGCCCAGCACCTCCACCTCGTCGCCGACCGCCACCACCTCCTCCTGGTAGACCGAGGCCACCTCGATGCTGCCGTCGCTGGCGCTGCTGGCCGCCAGGGGGCGACCGATGAAACGTTCGTCCGGTACCACCGAGGGCTGGTCCAGGTAACGCGCGCCCGCCACGTGGATCCGGACCCGTTCACCGCTGGACATGCCCAGCGCGAAGTCCAGGCCGTGCAGCTCCCAGCGTCGGGTGCCGTGCAGCGAGGGGCGGAAGCGGTCCAGGGTCCCGACGTAGCAGGCCAGCACCGCTCCGTCGCGGCCGCCCGCGCTGGTGAAGGTGGGACCGGGCAAGACGTGCCCGCGCACCCGCACCCACTGGCCCTCGGCGGCGCCTTCCAGGGTGGTCGACAGCGGATGTTTGGCCAGCCGGAAACCGCCGGTGGCGGCGAAGCCCGCGCGCACGAAGCGCAGGGTCCGCCGCCCCAGGAACGTGCAGGGCGGGCCGAACAGGGTGGCGAACATCAGCGCGGCGCCGGTGGTCGGTCCCACCACGATCGCGGCGACGGTCGCCACCGCGATCCCGGAGGTGACCAGCACGACGTAACGCCCGGCCCGGGAGGCCAGCGACCGCTGCACCTCGATGCCGGCGCGGTGGATCAGCCGCGCGCTCGGGGAGACCGCCAGCGCCCGCTCGCCGCTCATGGCCTCCTATCTTGCACCGATCAGATCGTCGACATCGGCCGGCTGGGTGGCGCGGGCCAGCGATTGCAGCGTGACGGTCCTGGCGGGGCCGACCTGGATGGCGTTGAACAGCAGCTTGAAGGTGCCGTGGGGCTGGGCCCGGAAGGCGGCCTCGACGCCCAGCAGGAACAGCTTGCCCGGGCCCACCGCCGCCTGGGCCACCGCCACCGTGCCGTTCAGGTGCGCTTGCCCCCAGGCCCACCCGCTGCGCAGAGGCGTCGGCGTGGCGAACCAGGCCACCGAGCGGATCCCCCGGGCCGCCGCGTCGGCGGGCAAGCGGAAGACCTCGCTGTTCTCGAAGAACACGTCGGCCAGCGGCGGCATGCCGTAGGCGATGGGCTGGCTGTTGTCGACGCTGACGCGCAGGACCGAGCCGGGCACGTAGAACTTCTCGCGCGGCAGCGATCGTTCCTGCCCGTCGGGCTGCTTCTCCAGAAGACCGCTCTTGATGGGCAGACCCAGCAGTTGCGCCAGCCGGGTGGAGCTGCCGATCGCGACGATGGTGCCGCCCGCCTGCAAGAAGGCGCGCAGCTGGGGCACCGTCTTCTCGGTGGTCATGCGCCCCACCTGGTTGCGAAACTCCGGCGGGTAGCCGTCCAGCTGAGGCGCCGCTGGCTGGTTGCCTGGCTGGTTGCGACCGGCCCCGGCGTTGTTGCCGCGGCCCTCGTTGCCGCCGGGAAGGGCCCCGTCGGGGAGCACCAGCACATCGAAGCGATCCTTCAGGTGACCGGCGTCCAGGTCGGGCGCGTAGACCAGCTGGTGGGGAAACTCGAACCGCTCGAACAGCCAGCGCAGCCAGCCCGACGAGATCGATCCGCCGTAGCGGTCCCACAGCCCGATCCGCACCGGCTGCAGCTGCAGGGCCTCGCCGCCAGGCAGGCGATCGATCCCCTCCGCGCTCACCCCCAGCTCGGCCGCCGCCTGCACCAGCGCCGCGCGCGTGTCCGGGCGCCTGCGCACGAACAGCGTGCCCGGCGGCGGCTTGCGCGACCCCAGCGCGGGCGGGTCCTTCAGCCAGTAGACCTCGCCGCCCGCCTTCAGCAGGCGGTTGGCCACGATGAATCCGTCGTTCAGCTCGTGGCTGATCAGGTACCCGGCCGCCCCCGCGGGCCCGACGACCTGACCCGCCGGCGGTGGCTGCAGTCCGCTCACCCGTTCGAAGGGCCCGTCGAACGCTTCGAGGATGCGGTCGAACTTGACCCCCATCTGGTAGGCCAGCGTGTAACCGGTGATGTCGTAGGGCGGGACCGGCGGCCCACCGGGGCTGCGGAACTCGTCCGGGTAGTCCTGCGGCTCGAACATGTCGAGCACGTGCGGCCGGAAGGCCTGGGCGGTCTTCACCACCCACGAGCGGGCCGGGTAGCGCCGCCCGCCGACCTCGAAGGGGGCGCTGGCGCGGTGGACGGTGATGCCGTTCTTGAGGAGCGCGTTGACGAACTTGGTGGCGGTGGGAAAGTCGGGCTGGTCCGAGGGGATGATGTAGCCGCGGGGCAGCCGCGCGGCCGGGGCGTGCAGCACCGACGTGTACAGGCTGGCGGGCACGGCCGTTGCACGCGAGGCGGCCGGTGCCGGCGCGTCCGACGAGTCGCCGCTGTCGCCGCCCGGGTTCTCACCGGCGCGCCCGCCGCGTTCGACCCGCAGGCCGGCGGTGACCGGCTTGTCCTGGCGGCGAGCCCGTTCCTGCGCCGCCGCCTCCTTCAGCTGGGCCACGCTCCGGGGCGTGACCATCCAGCTGTCCTGGCTGCCGCGCTGGATCGAGCTTTTGGCCATGCGCCAGGCGTTCAGCAGCACCTCCTCGTGGTAGCGGGAGGCGTAATCCAGGATGGCCCGGTTGGCGGTCATCGAATACTGGATCGATTGCACGAAGTGCCACTTCTGCGGCGGCACCGGGAAGGGCAGGTCGCCCGCGGGCAGCTGGCGCTCGGGGACCAGCGCGATGTCCATCGGCGTGGGATTGCCGATCGTCTCGGTCAAGATCCCGATCATGTTGTGAAAATAGGCGGTGGTGCGCAGCCCACCGTTGTACCAGGTGGAATAGGAACCCCCGTTGCGCATGGTCGCGCCCGGCTTGTTCTCCCTGATGAACCGGTCGTGCATCAGGCTGCCGATCAGGCTGATCTGCGCCGACACCTGCGGGTCGAGGTTGTAGTTGAAGGGGTCGCGGAAGGGCGGCGCGAACAGCACGGTGCCGGCGGGGCCGGACTGGTGGTGGTTGTAGACGATCTGGGGGAACCACTCGCCGTACAGCTGCCGGTTGATGTTGGTGCTCTCCTTCATGTTGCAGGCGTAGAAGTCCCGGTTGTTGTCGTGCCCGATGTATTTCTGGAACAGGCGCGGCAACCGGCCGCTGCGGCGCTTGGGGGGATCGGACTCGCGCATGTACCAGCGCGAAACCAGCTCCATGCCGTCGGGGTTGGCGTGGACCGCCAGGATGATGGTGTCGTCGAGGATGCGCAGGGTCTCGGGGTCGTTGCGGCTGACCATCTCGTACACCAGCTGCATCAGCTGGTGAGCGCCCAGCACCTCGGTGGCGTGCAGGCCGCCGTCGATCCAGACCACCGGCTTGCCCTCGCGGGCCAGGGCGCGCGCCTGATCCTCGCTGCCTTCGCCCAGGGTCAGGCGGCGGGAGATCTCCTTGTAGCGGGCGAGGGCGCGGTGGTTCTTCGGCGAGGTGAGGATGGCCATCCACTGCGGACGCCCCTCCTCGGTCTGGCCGATGTCGACCAGGCGCATGCGATCGGACTGCGCGGCCAGCGCCTTCCACCAGGCGGTGAGCTGGGTATAGGTCGCCAGCTGGTAGTCGTCGCCGATCTCGAAGCCCAGCGCCTCCCGCGGGGTGGTCAGGGGGCGCCGGGCCTCGACCGCGCGAGGCGCCAGCAGCGCCACGGTGGACAGGATCGGCAGCAGGGACAGGACGGCCAGTCGCGAAACGCGGCGTCGGTCGCGGAAGGAACCCATCACGGTCCTCCTTCTAGGCGCGTGGGAACGCAGGCGGCTTTGCCGCCGGAGTTCCATCGTGGGAGGTCTGGAACCCTTCGAGGGTTCCAGGTCAGCGGGGCCGGGCCAGACCGGCGCAGGTTACCTCCGAAGCCGGCGCGAAGAAAGCGGGGAGGGGGCCAGGGAATGGACGATGGCGGCTCGCGCCGGGCTACTTGGCCGGGCCCACGCCGCTGGGGTACGGCATCGCCGGGGCAGTGCCGGTCTCGGTCAGGCGGCGGATGCACGTGCCGTCGAAGGCCGGGCCCGCGAAGTAGTTGTCCTTGACCTCCGCCGACGCGGTGCCGGCGCAGGTGCCGATGTTGACCGTGTTGTCCTGGAAGTTGTTGTGCACCATGTGGCCCGCCACCGAGCCCACCACCATCACGCCGTAGGCGTTGTGGTGGACGAAGGAGTTGCTGATGGTGACGCCGTTGCCGGCGTTGAAGTGGAAGGCGCAGTGCGAGTCGGCCACCTCCAGGCGGTCGAACACCGGCGCCGAGCTGGCGCCGCCGACCACGATCATGTCGACGCCGCCGAACGCGCCCTGGTTGATCACCGTGTCGGTGATGCGCGGCGAGGCGTTGGTGATGTCGACGGGGGTCCCGTTCTGGTTCGGGCCCAGCCCGTGGAACGTGCCGTGGCTGATCGACCCGCCCGAGGCGAGCGCCAGCATGGCGTCGCAGCTCTCGATCACCATGTGATCGATGGTGAAGCTGGCGCCGGCCATGGTCTCGAGCGCGGTGCGGGCGTTGCGGATCTCGAGGTAGGTGGCCGACACGTCACCGCCGCTGGCCACGACGATGCCGGGCCAGGAGGCGCTGCCTGCCTGCGCGCCGCCGAGCTTGACTGGCTTGGCGGCGGTGCCCTGGACCAGCAGCTTGCCCTGCACGGTGAGGGCGGCGGTGGCGGCCGCGGTAACGGTGCTGCCCGCGCAGATGGTCAGCGTCTTTCCGGCCGGAACCACCTTGGCGGCATCGAGCCGCACGTCCCCGCACAGGGTCTCGTCGGATCCGCCGGCCGGCGGCGTCACCGTCCCGGGCGGTGGGTTGGTGGCGGGCGGTGGGTTGGTGGCCGGTGGTGGGTTGGTGGCGGGTGGTGGGTTGGTAGCGGGCGGCGGGTTTGTGGCCGGCGGTGGGTTTGTGGCGGGCGGTGAAACCGGTGCCGGTGGCGTGCCCGCGGGCGGCATGGCCGTGGGGCCGGGCGGTGGGACGGGTGCCCCGGCGCGGCCGTCGTCGGCCGAGCTGCAAGCGAGGATAGACAGGGAGACCGTGAACAGGAATGACGTGGATTTCATGGCGAACCTCCGCGGTTCGGGGCCTCGCAGCGGCGCTTGCGCAGCGTCGTGCGCACCCTAACACGGCGGGGCCCGCGCGTCTCAGCTCGCGGTCTCGATCGCGCGCTGCCGTTTCAGCTGGGCGTTCACCAGGCGGGTCATCTCCGCCTCCAGATCAGCCCTGCTCCCGAAAAGTTCCCAGGCCTCCACCGGACTGGCCGATCCGGCAGGGTTCGACATCCCGCGCTCAAAGGAGCGGCCGCAGGATGCCGACGTACAGGGCGACCGAGCCCAGCGCCATCAGCAGGGTGAGACCGAACAGAGCGCCGGCCAGGGCGATCCTGGCCACGCGCGTGGGGCGGTCACGGACGCGCAGGTACAGCTCGAGCACGCCGAGCGGCAGGAGGTAACAGCCGAACTGCCAGACCCGGTAAAAAGGCGCCATCCCGCGTCCGTGGCCGAGGGCGGCCCAGGCCATGAAACCGACGCGGATGAACCAGACGCCATTGACGACCAGGAACGTGCGCAGCGCCCAGCGCCGGTGGGCGGGCACCTCGCCCGCTCGCGCCGAACGCCAGGCCAGCCCGGCGAAGGCGAAGATCAGGGCGGCGTTGAGCGTGCTGGCGATCCGGCCCTCGAGGCCATGGCCACGGCCGCCCAGCCAGATCATGTACAGGCCAGCCCCCGCGGTCACCGCCGCAGTCAGCAGGAACACGCGCCCATTCCAGCGGTGAAAGGCGAGCGCCCGCGCCCGCAGCTGCGGCACCAGCTGCAAGACCCCGCCGAACGTCACCAGCGCCGCCAGCAGCACGTGCGCGGCGAAGAACAGGTTGCCCGCCCGGTCGCCGGGGACGTAGCCCCGGGGCACCATCTTGTTGCGCGCCCAGGCCTGGAAGTTTCCCGAGAGGGTCGACGGGCCGTAAAAGACGACGAGGTAATAGAGGAAGCTCCACTGACCGACCAGCGCCACAAGGAACCAGAGCCGCGCCGCCGCGGTCAGGGCCGCGCCCGCGCCGGAGCGCAGGCGCAGGGGCCGGGTCAACACAGCGGTGGTCATGGAGCACCTCCCTCCGCGGCCGGGGGAAGCAGGTTCTGTTCCCGGCGGCGGCGCGCGGGCCGCTGCGGGTTGCACACGGGCAGGGAGCCGGCCGCCGATGTGCCGCCGACATCCCCGATGTGCAGGGGACATCGGGCGGCTGCAGCACATAGACTTCGTCCTCGTGTCCCGGGTCAACCCCAGTCATCGCCGAGAGGGTGAACAGGTGAACCGCGGGTTCGTGCTGCAGCCGACCTATCGGCTGGAGCGAGGCCGGCCGGTGGTGCATCTGTACGGACGGCTCGAGGATGGGCGGCCGTTCCTGGTGCGGGACCGGCGGGAGATTCCCCACTTCTATGTCGAGGCCGACGCGGCCGAGCGGGCGCGGGCGGCGGGCGCGGTCCGGCAGCGCGCGAGCGACCGGACCACGATGACCGGTCGACCGGTCGTCCGTATCGACGTGACCGTCCCGCGCGACGTTCCGTCGCTTCGCGAGCGGATCGCGGCGGCGGGCGTGGCGACTCACGAGGCGGACGTGCGCTTCGCCATGCGGTACCTCATCGACCGCGGCATCCGGGGGACGCTCGCGATCTCCGGCGAGGGCCGGCCCGCGACGGGGGTGGGTGTCGTCTTCGACGACCCGGAGGTGACGCCGGCCGACGGGACGCCGATGATCAGCGTCCTCGCGTTCGACATCGAGACCGACCCGACCACCCGACGGCTGCTCGCGGTCTCGCTCCACGGCTGCGGAGTGTCAGAGACGATGTTGCTGACGCCGACGGGCTGGAGTTGCCCCGAGGGGGCGCTGCCGTTCTCGACCGACGGCGAGTTGCTCGCAGCCTTCGCCCGTCGTGTCCGCGAGCTGGACCCGGATGTGCTCACCGGGTGGAACGTCGTCGAGTTCGATCTCGCCTGCCTGGACCGCCTGGCCCAGCGGCTGCGCGTGCCGCTGGAGCTGGGGCGGGACCGCGGCGCGATGTGGTGGTCCGAGCCGGGCCGACGGGTGAACATCCCCGGGAGGGTGGTCCTCGATGGAATCCACCTCCTTCGTGGCGCGTTCGTCCGGATGGACGACTGGAGCCTGGACGCGGTCGCCCGGGCCATCCTCGGCGAGGGAAAGACGGTCGCCGGTGGCGATCGCGCCGGGGCGATCATGCACCTGTTCCGCAAGGATCGGGTCGGGCTGGTCGAGTACAACCGGACCGACGCCCGGCTGGCGCTGGAGATCGTCCAGAAGCTGCGCCTGGTCGAGCTGGCGGTCGAGCGGAGCAAGCTGACCGGCATGCCGCTCGATCGGGTGGCGTCGTCGATCGCCGCCTTCGACTTCCTGTACCTCGGGGAGATCGGCCGTCGCGGCATGGTGGCCCCGACCGTTCGCGGTCGCGACGACGATCAGATCGAGCCGCACATGGGCGGCCACGTGCTCGAGTCGACGCCAGGCATGCACGGCAACGTCGTCGTCCTCGACTTCAAGAGCCTGTATCCGAGCCTCATCCGCACCTTCGAGATCGATCCTTTGAACCTCCTCCATCCGGGCGACGACCCCATCGTCGCCCCCAACGGGGCCGCCTTTCGACGGGAGCGCGGCGTGCTGCCGACCCTGCTCGACCAGATCATGCCCCGCCGGGACGCGGCCAGACTGTCCGGCGAGGTCGTCACCAGCCAGGCGCTCAAGATCCTGATGAACTCGTTTTACGGCGTCCTGGGGACCCCCGCCTGCCGATTCCACGACCCGCGCCTTCCCAACGCGATCACCGGGTTCGGACGCGAGATCCTCCTGTGGTGTCGCGACCGCATCGAGCAGGCGGGCCGCCGCGTCCTGTACGGCGATACCGACAGCCTGTTCGTCGAATCCGGGGCTGCGGACCCCGCGGCGGCGCGCGCCTTCGGCGAGGAGACCGCGGCCCGCCTCACGCGCGAGCTCGCGGTGCACATCGCCGGGCGCTGGCGGGTCGCCAGTCGCCTCGAGCTGGTGTTCGATCGCCTGTACCTGCGGCTCTGCCTGCCCGTCATGCGTGGCACCAGCGCCGGGGCTCGCAAGCGCTACGCCGGCCTTGTCGACGGCGGGCGCGTCGTCATCACGGGCATGGAGGCCGTGCGCTCGGACTGGACCGACCTCGCCCGCGAAGTCCAGCGCGAGCTGTTCACCCGCCTGTTCACCGACCAGCCGGTCGAAGCGTACCTGCGCGACGTGGTCGCGCGCCTGCGCACCGGGGCGCTCGACGGCCGGCTGGTCTACCGGAAGTCGCTCCGCAAGCTTCCCGAGGCGTACACCGCCACCACGCCCCCGCACGTCGCCGCCGCTCGGCGCCTGGGAGCGCAGCGGGGCAAGATCGCTTACGTCATGACCACCGCCGGGGCCGAGCCGGCCGAGGGCCCCCGCGCCCGGCTCGATTACCAGCACTACATCGACAAGCAACTCCGGCCGGCCGCGGAGCAGGTGCTGGCGCTGCTCGGGCGCGACTTCGACGAGCTGGTCGGCGCCGCCCACCAGCTCCGCCTCTTCTGAGCCGCCGCAGAGCCCTCAGACGCGAGACGGGCCTGGCAGGGCGCCCGCGGGACGAAAGACCAGCCCCGAGAGCTGCCACGCCAGGCGACGGCGGAACGGGGGGAGGGCGGCCAGGGCACGCAGGAGCAGGTTCCGGAGCGCACGGGCCCGCCGGCTCATGGTTGCCAGGCGGGTCAGACGGTCGGCCAGTCGCACCACCCGCACAGCGACGGGGCGGCGCCGCTCCCCGTAGCGGGCCAGCGCGGCCTGGTCCCCTCCGAGCAGCGCCGCCTCCAGCGCTTCGGCCAGCGCCAGCCCGTCCTGGATGCCGGTGTTCATGCCCTGACCACCGGCCGGGCTGTGGACGTGGGCGGCGTCGCCCGCCAGGGCGATCCGGCCTGCCACGTAACGGTCGGCCACCCGGTGCTGCACCCGGAAGCGAGAGCCCCACAGTACCTCCTGGACCAGCGCCCGCGATCTCTCGGGTCCGCGCGCATCGAGCACCGCCTGGACGTCCGCGACGCCCGGATGCGCCGGGGCCGGGTCGAGCGTGGCGACGATCCGGTGCACGCCGCCAGGCAGCGGCGCCACCACCGTCATGCCGGCCGGCGAGAAGTACAGGATCACCTCGTCCGCGGGGATCTCGCCGGTCAGCCGGACGTCGGCCAGGAGGAAGGATTCGTGATAGCTCTTGCCCGGAAACGTGATGCCGGCCAGCTCGCGCACCCGGCTTTGCATGCCGTCGGCTCCCACCAGATAGCGCGCCCGGATGGTGCGGCCATCCTCGAGCGTGGCGGTCACGAACCCGGCGTCCTGAGCCACAGAGGCCACGGTCAGCGGGCGCAGCACGTCGCCGCCCAGCCCGCGCAGGCGCTCGAGCAGCACCGCCTCGGTCTCGGCCTGCGAGATCATGAGCGTGAAGGGGTAACGCGTCTGCAGATGATCGAAGGGGACCGGAAGCAGCACCCGGTCGCGATCCCGGATGGTGAACCGCGGAACCGCCAGTCCACGGCTGACCAGTGGCCCGCTGGCGCCGATGGTCTCCAGCACCTCGAGGGTCCGCGCGTGTACCACCGCGGCCCGTGAGGTGTTCGCCCCCTCGGCCTGATTGTCGAGCACGATGGTCCCGATGCCCCGCCGCACCAGAGCCGCGCCCAGGGCCAGGCCGGTTGGGCCGGCGCCCACCACCAGCACGTCGGTCACATCGGACAGGGAAACGGGGTTCGCTGACATGTCGTCCTCCAAGTCAACAGATGTTGACATAACCTGCCCCGGTGGCCTGGCAATGTCAACACCTGTTGACGTATATTCGTCCGCGACCCCATGCCCCCCCGGAAAACGCGGCCGCGCGATGCAGAGGCAACCCGGGCGGCCATCGTTCGCGCCGCCCGGGAGCGTTTTGCAGCCGACGGTTACGAACGGGCGACCATCCGCCTCATCGCCGGCGACGCGGGGATCGACCCGGCGCTGGTGATGCGCTACTACGGCAACAAGGAAGGCCTGTTCGCGGCCGCCGCCGAGTTCGACCTGCGCATACCCGATCTGGCCGGGCTGCCCCGGACCCGTGCGGGAGCGGCCATGGTGAATCACTTCTTCAGCCGCTGGGAGAGCGACGACACCCTGCAAGCGCTGCTGCGAGCCGCCGCCACCAACCGCGCCGCCGCCGCGCGGATGCGGGAGGTGTTCGCCGCCCAGGTCGCCCCTGCCGTCGCCCAGCTGTGTGCGGACCGGCGGGCGGCCGCCACCTGCGCCGCCCTGATCGCGTCGCAGCTGCTGGGACTGGCGCTGTGCCGCTACATCCTCGAGCTGCCCCCGGTGGTGGCGATGAGCCTCGAGACCCTGTCGAGCCGGGTGGGTCCGATCATCCAGCGCTATCTGGATTCCATGGCCTGAATCCGTGCGATCAGCGCGTGAACATCCAGGACTGCCGGTCGATCACGCCCGAGAACGCGCAGGCCGACTGGACCAGATTCGTGCCGTTGCCGCCGCCGTCGGCGCTGCTGACCGTGATGCAGTGTCCGCTGTGGGCGTTGTAGATCATGTAGAAGTCCTGGGTGTTTTGAATGAACCGCCAGATCTGGCTGCTGGTCTCGACGGGGGCCGTGCAGGTTTTCTGGATCACTTGCGCGCCCTCGTTGAGGCTGTCGCCTGAAACAGCGAGGCATTTGCCGCTCTTGCTGTTCACCACCCCGAAGAATCCGAAGTCGAGGTCCACCAAGCGCCAGTATTCGTGGTCGGTCGGCTGGTTGCGGACGTCGCAAAAGAACTGCTTTGCCTTCTTCCCGCTCGAGGTGCTGGCCCCTTCAATGCCCATGCAATAGAGCGATTGACCGTTCATGAAGCTGCCCCGCTCATCGTGGCCGAACACGTTCTTGGCGGGAGACTGGATCCAGCGCAGGGTGCTGCCGAGGCGGCCCAGGCCGGAGTTGGTGCCGGGGCCGAAGCCCACGTTGATGCCCGCGATCTCCCAGCGGTTGTTCTTGCTGGGGTTGCGGATCAGGTCGGGCCCGCCCGAGTCGCCCGGGCAGACCTGGGCCGGTCCGAGCGACCGGAAGAAGTGGGCGACCTCGTCGGTGGTGCCGCCTGAGATCACGTTGAGGGTGCCCTGCTGCTTCTTTCCCGTGTTCCCCGGGTTGTTGCCGTCGCAGCCGTATCCGACCACGGTGGCGGTCAGGCCGGGGGAGACGAAGGCGCTGCGCACGGGCAAGCTGGGGATGCTGGGTGTATCGGCATCGATGACGAAGACGGTTCCCTCGAACACCGCCGGCCTCTGGGGGATGGTGCCGCCGCCCCCGAAGACCAGGGCATCGAAGGAAGGATGGCGGTCCAGCTGGGTGATGGTGAAGGTGGCGGATCCGGAGCTTCCGTCCAGGCTGTTGGTAAAGGTGATCGAGTCGCCGACCGAGGTCGAGGTGAAGCAGTGGGCGGCGGAAAGGAAACGCCGGCTGCCGATCTTGGTGCCGGTGCAGCCGACGGAAGAGATGCTGACCACCGAGTTGAAGGGGGCCGTGTTGCTGAGGACCAGGGATCCGTTGGTGACTGGCTGACTGATCCGGTCGATCGGCTCGTCTGGCGGCGGGCCACAGCCGATCGCGGCGGTGAGGATCGCCAGGCCCGCGGTGGCTCGGTGGGCGGGCGGTCGGATCCGTTTCGATGGTGCGTTCATGGTCCCTCCTCGGTCGGGCTCTCGTCCCGACCACCGCCACGTTAGGGCGGGGCGCGGCCGCCGCCGATACGGAGAACTGTCTGGGGCGACGCGCCAGCGGGCCGGTGTCGGCTACCGCCGGTCGTGGGGCGCGAGCAGCCCGCGGCGGACGGCGATGGCGGCGGCTTCGGTGCGGCTGCGCGCGCCGAGCTTGTGGAGGATGCTGTGCACGTGCAGCGCCACGGTCCCCTCGGAGATCGCCAGTCGCTCGGCCACCTCACGGTTCGAAGCGCCGTCGGAGATCCAGACCAGCACCTCCCGCTCGCGCGGGGTGAGCGGCGTCTGTCCCTGGACGCTGTCGATCTGCTGCTGGATGGACGCGGGCAGGAAACGTTCGCCCGCGTGCAGGGCACGGATGGCGTTCAGCAGCAGTTGCTCCGGTGAATCTTTGCTGAGGTAGCCGTGCGCGCCGGCCGCCAGCGCCTGGTGGACATCCTCGTCGCACTGGAACCGGCTCAGCACCAGGATGCGGGTCTGGGGGCGCCGGCTGCGGACGGTGGCGATCAGCTCGACTCCGTCCATGCCCGGCAGCCGGAGCTCGGTCACCACCAGGTCCGGGTGCAGCCGCTCGAACAGGTCGAGCGCTTGCGGCCCGCCAGCGGCCTCGCCCACGACGTCCACGCTGAAGTCTCGCAAGAAGGCGGCAGTGCCCCGCCGGCAGTAGAACTCCTGTTCGACCACCATCACGCGGATCACACCCACCTCGACGAGCGGGCGCCACGCGCGCGGACACCGATGTCCATGTCGCCATGGACAGCAATGGCCGGGCCACCCCGGCGGCGACGCGGTGTATGCAGCCGGTGAGGCCTGGGTGGCCGCTATCAATCTAGGTTGGCGCTTGGATTGGGCCGCGCGCGGCACTCAGTGTTGGAAGGTCATCGCGCGAATTCAGGCGAAAAAGGACATTTGAACGTGCGCTCTTCAGTAGTCGGGCGGTGAATGTATCGTCGGATGCGTTCGTGGACAGAGGCGTTCCTGGTCATCCGCCCGCCCGCCCGCCGCCCGGGTTCTCATCAAAACCAGAGCGCCGCCTGCCGGACATCTCTGACCTCGGAGAGCCTCAGGACGCCTTTACCAGCGTTCGGCGGACGCGGACGGTCGGTCGCGGCCGGTTCAGCACGGCCACGATCGCCTCCTCGTGCGCGCTGGGAAGATCTCCCTCGGCTCTTAGCGTACTGTCCAGGTTGAACAGCGCAGTCAGGGTGTCAGGATGCTCGTCGCCCACCAGCCACACATCGCCGCCACAACCGCCTCCCGATGCTCGCGGGCGCCGCTAAGATCGCCCTGCGCCTTAACCGTGCCGGCCAGGTTGTCCCGCGGGATCAAAGTATCAGGATGCCCGTCACCCACTCGTCGGCCCATCGCCGCTACGACGGTGCCGTCTTCAGTCAGGCGAACCGCTACTTCAGGGTCGGTCCCCATACGCTGCGGGGTGGCCTTCCCAATGTCGGCACGGTCTCATCCCTGCAGTCCACCCATCTCGATGACCGCTCCATCCCCGGCGAGCCCGCGATGTGACGGACCGGGGTATGTGTCCAGGAGTGGGCGGCCAAACTGTCGTATCCGTTCGGTCAGCCGCGTGGCTGACGGGCGGGCCAGGGGGCAGTACAGGTACTCGCCGACGACATGGCCGGGGAACGCGTGGATCGAGAGGAATGGCGACGGCGTGTTGAACGGTGGAAGGACAGCGGACTGACCGCGAAGGAGTTCGCGGCCGAGACGGGAATCAACGCGGGGACGCTCCAGTTCTGGCAGTACAAGCTGAAGCGAGACGTGCGCCCGGCGCCACGAAAGCGGCGCAAGCCCACGCCGGAGGCCATCGTGTCCTCGCTGGTCGAGGTACGCGGAGCGGTCCCAACCATGCTCGACCAGCGCTTCGAGGTCGAGCTCCGCAATGGGCGACGACTCCGCGTGGCTGCCGGATTCGAGCCCGAGGCGCTGAAGGCGCTCCTGGCCATTGTGGAGGCAACGTGATCCCAGCCGGCGTCCGCATCTTCCTGTGCGTCGAGCCGGTAGATATGCGGCTGGGGTTCGACAGACTCGCGCAGGTCGCGCGCGAGCGCGTCGGACGTGACCCGGTCGAGGGCGGCGCTCTCTTCGTTTTCGGAGGGCGCAAAGCCTCGCGACTCAAGGTGCTGTGGTACGACCGAAACGGACTTTGCCTGCTGTACAAGCGCTTTCACCAGTCGCGGTTCGAGCTGCCGATGGCGGGCAACGATCAGCGCGTACTGCACGTGGATGGGGCTGCTCTCGCGGCACTGCTCGCGGGTGTGCCGCAGGCGGAGCGCTCCCGCGCAAGAAGTGGCAAGCAGGCCGCATGAAGGCTTGACAGATCGATCTCACGCCGGCATTGGTTGTCGTCGTGAGCGACGGTATCTCCGTCGAGCAACGCCTGGTCGCGCTGGAAGCGCAGATGGCGGCGGTCGCGCAGGAGCGCGACGAGTACCGCAAGCTGGTGCTCCATCTGCGCGAGGAGAACGAGCGGCTCAAGCGTGGGCTGCTCGGTCAGAAGGCCGAGCGGCTACCGAAGAAAGACGCGCAGCTGTCGCTCATGATGCTCGGCCTCGCCCTGGGCGGCGAAGCTGACACGACCGAGGCGGCACCGGCTGCTGCCGAGCAGGTGGTCGCGCGGCATACGCGTGCCAAGCCGGTGCGTCGGCCTGTGCCGGACACGCTCCCTCGCGTGCAGATCGAAATCGCGCCGCCGGAGGTGCAGCGCGACCCCGACGCCTTCGAGCTGATCGGCACCGAGACACGGGCCGTGCTCGAGCGGCGGCCGTCGTCCACGGTCGTCGTCGAGATCACCTACAAGAAGTACGTGCGAAAGGACCGGGAACGCGACAGTCCTACGGAAGTCTGGGCTCCCGACGCGGTCGAGCTGCCCATCCGGCGCGGCGTTGCGGGGCCAAGTTTGCTGGCGGATACGATCGTACGCCGCTGGCAGGACCATCAGCCGCTCAACCGGCTCGAGGGGATCTACGGGCGGGAGGGACTGCCGATCCCGAAGTCCACGATCTGCACCTGGCACGAGGAACTCGCCGAACTGGTGCGACCTCTCGTCGAGGCGATGCGCGAGGATGCACTGAAGCAGCCGTACCTGTGCGTCGACGCGACTGGCGTCTTGGTGCTGGCCAAGGAGCGCTGCCGGACGGGCCACTTCTGGGTCACGGTCGCACCAGAAAGGCACGTGCTCTTCCAGTACTCCAGGCGCCACAACAGCGACGCCGTGGATGCCTTGCTGCCCGGCTACGCCGGCTATCTGGTCGCCGACGCCCACGCCGTGTACGACCATCTCTACCGCAACGGCAACGTCATCGAGGTCGGCTGCTGGGCGCACGCTCGAAGGTACTTCTTCAAGGCACTCGAATCGGACCCGGACCGCGCCAAGACCGCCTTGGCGTGGATCGGCGCCCTGTTTGCCCTCGAGCGCTCCATGGTCAGCACTCCCGCCAAGAAGCGCCGAGAAATGCGACAGGCGCGTGCGGCGCCGGTGACCGACGCCTTCTTCGACTGGTGCCATCGGGAAGCCGAGGGCGTCCTGGACGAATCGCCGATTGCACAGGCGATCGGGTACGCCCGGAACCAGCAGGTGGCCCTCCGCCGCTTTCTCGATGACGGAAGGCTGCCCCTCCACAACAACGTCAGCGAACTGAACCTCAGGCGCGAGGTCATCGGAAGGAAGAACTGGCTCTTTGTCGGAAGCGACGATGGAGCCGAGGTGAACGCCACCTTCGTCTCCCTCCTGGCAAGTTGCAGCCTGCACAAGCTCGAGCCCCTCGGTTACATGCGCGACCTCTTCTGCCTGCTCCCCCGCTGGCCTCAGCACCGGGTATTCGACCTCGCACCCCTGAACTGGCGCGAGACCCTCAAGCAGCGCGAAGCTCAGCAGGCCCTGGACGCCAACGTCATCCGCCGCGCGGTGCTTGGACTCCAGGACGTCGGCCATCGCCCACAAGTCCTACCCGCTCGGCCGCCTGACGTCAGCGACGGGTGAGACCGAACGCTTACCGATCGGCGGGCTTCACCCGGGCGATGGCGTCCGTGAGCGTCCGGACTGGTGACGGGGCCGCGCCGAGCCCCTCGAGGCTCTTCCTTAAGACGTCGAACTGGTCCCTGAGCGCTTGGCCACGCGCGGCCGGTCGCCGCGGGCGAGGTCCGGCGACGACCACGCCTCGATAACCGCCGCGCGGAGCTGCGCCTGCCCCTGCGGGAGCTGCGCTGGGTCCTTGAGGGCCTTCATGGCCGCGTCGAACGGCTCGCGGATGCTGTGCAGCTGCTGCCAGTCATCGCGGTCGGCGCGGGTCTCGATCTGGCAAAGGAGGAAGTCGTGGGCGTCATACGGGCGGCTGTCCTTCGCGCTCGGCCCGATCCGGAGTTGGTCCTCGACGACCCAGAGCTGGTCCGCGGGGACGGTGCCGGCGGGCGCGCGGAGGACGGCGGTGTACCCGGGCGCCAGCGGGGCGCCGCCTCCGACGGTCTGGTCGATCCCGAGGGGTCGTTGCTGGCCGTCGGCCAGGTTGGCGATCGCCTGGATACCGCTCGCGAGCGGCTTGGCGACGGCCAGGGCCGTCGAGAGCTGTGGGACCGCCACCACCGCCGTGAACTCCTCCAT
>JBKPRZ010000711.1:0-14666 GCA_046734815.1 Myxococcota bacterium
GCACCGGCGGGACCGCGGGCACCGGCGGCAACGCCGGACCGGACGCGGGCGGCAGCGCTTCAGGCGATTATTTCCCGTTCGCGCTCGGCAACCGGTGGACCTACGTGGTGACCGAGGCCGGCGGCGCGATCCCGCCTTACCGCAAGGAGAACGTCATCGTCCGCATGGAGCCGGTCGGCGGCACCGGCCCCAACAAGGACAAGATGGCCTACCGGGTGGAGACGCGGAAGAGCGCCAGCGGTGACAACAGCCTGCTCGAGGACGCCACCATCAGCTGGCAGCTGCGCGACGGCAGCCGGGTCATCCGTTACCGCGAGACCAGCTGCAACCGCCTGACCGCCGTCCTGATGAACGACGCCATCAGCGACTGCCGGGTCGACCAGGAGGACTACTGGAACCCGGCGCGCATCCGCATCGACGAGCGGCCCAACGGCATGGCCCCCGCCAAGGGCGTCAAGTGGAACGAGATGTACAGCGAATACAAGAACGCCTACGACTGGGCCACCATGCCGCCCAAGATCACACCCTCCGGCCCGGTCGCGCACACCGACGAGTGGACGGTGCTGGACGCGGGCGTGTCGGCGACGGTGCCGGCGGGGACCATCCCGGACTGCATCGTGCTCAGCAAGCGGACGGTGCTGACCGGCGCGGTGAAGACGTACACGTTCTGCAAGGGGGTGGGGAAGGTGAAGGAGGTGGGCACGGGCCAGACCGAAGAGCTGGCCGCCATGCCCGTGCTCAAGTGAGCCAGCTGGCCACGGACGACTGATGAGCGACGGCCGGGTTCCGGGCGCCGGTCCGCGGCAGGACGCGGAGGCCGACGGTCTGATGACCGCCGAGCGTGACGAGATGAAATATCTGGTCGCGCGCGATCACGCCCAGGACCTGGCCGCTGCCCTCGGGCGCCAGCTGCCCCACCACCGCTTCACCGGCGAGGGAGCCAACCCGCTGCCGCGGCCCCGGCACTTCGTCACCACCGTCTACTTCGACACCGCCTCCCGGCACCAGTTCCGGGCCGCCCGCGCGGACGCCGACCACAACCTGAAGATGCGGGCCAAGGAGTATTACGACCTGCACCCGTCGCTGGCCGAGCTGGCCACCGACCCGCGGCAGATCGTCAAGTACAAGCCGGTGCTGTGGCTGGAGCTGAAGTTCAAGGACGGCACCCGCAGCGGCAAGCGCCGCATCGGCATTCCCAAGCGGCAGGTCCCGCAGTTCTTCGACCAGCGCCTGATCACCGCCGAGATGGTCGAGCTGCAGCGGGCCTCCTACGGCGCCGAGAGCGAGGCGGTGCTGCGGGAGATCGCCGAATATTGCGCCCGCTACGACGAGCCGATGCAGGCCGACTGCCTGGTCAACTACCGGCGCATGCCCTGGCAGGACCAGGCCGGCAGCCTGCGCGTGACCCTGGACGTGGGGGTCGAGTTCTACACGCCGCCGGCCGACCTGTGGGAACGCCAGCGCCCGCTGGTGCGCGAGAGCCTGGGCCCGCCGGTGGGCCGGCTGGACGCCGCCGTGCTGGAGCTGAAGTCCCGCGGCGAGCCGCCCACCTGGCTGCGCGACCTGCTCGAGCGGGTGGGCGCCCGCTACGTGCGCTTCAGCAAGTTCGAGGCGGCTTCCCAGGCGGTGCACGGGCTGGCGACCGGCAACGGCGTGCGCGCACCCGGGGTCGGCGAAGCCTGAGTCAGAAGGGCGCCTCGGCCACCGCCAGGGCCTCCGCCTCCAGCTCGCCCCCCGATTCGCGCAGCCGGTCCACCAGCGGCGCCAGCGAGGCGGCCTGCTGGGCCAGCGAGCTGGCCCGGCGGGCGCTGACCGCCAGGGCGGTGCTCTCCAGGACGCTCACCTGGAACGACAGGCGGGCGCGCAGGCGGTCGTGGGCCCCGCGCAGCGCGCGCAGGCGATCGCCCAGCTCGGCGTTGGCCTGGGCGGCACGGGCGAAGTCGGCGCGGGCAGCGGGATCTTCGGTCGCGCCGGCGGCCCCTTGCAGCGCGGCCCCCCGACCGTCGATCTCGGCCCCGTCCACCGCCGCCAGCTCCTGTCGCAGGTCCCGGCAGCGGCCCGCCAGATCGATCACCTGCAGGGTCAGCAAGGTCGATCCGTTTCGCAGCTCGCGCGCCTCCGCCGATGCGTCGGCGGCCAGTCCCTCTGCCGCCCGCCGGTGCGCCGCCGCCGCCCGCTGCACCAGCGCCCACTCCTCGGGAGAGGACTCGGCCATCGACTGTCCCCGCGCCGCCGCCAGCGCCGCGCCCACCCGGTCCCGCTGGCTGCGCACCAGGAACACCGGCAGCAGACCCAGGCCGGCGATCAGCCCGAACAGCCCGCCGCCGGTCGTCCAGCGCAGGCCCGCGCTGTCGGGCAAGGCATCGGCCCACACCAGCCCGATGATGCTGGCCCAGGCCAGCGCCAGACCGCCGGTCACCCCCAGCCAGGCCACCAGCGCCCGGCGGACACGACGGGCGCGCGCATCGCCCACCGCCGCCAGCGCCACCTCCGCCCCCACCACCACCAGCGCCGTGCTCCCCACCACCGCCGCCAGCCACAGCTCGACGTGTTCGATCCCGGTGAACGCGCCCAGCGCCCCCACCACCGCCCCCGCCGCGATCAGCGCCAGGAAGCCGCCCTGCAGGCCCTCGTGATTCCGGATGGTCCAGGCCATGGGCACCCTCACAGCTTCAGGCCCGCCGCCGGCTTGTCCGCCACCGACTGGCGGAGGGCCTTCTTGGCCACCACGTCGAACCCGTCGCTGGCGCCCGCCCTGGCCGCGGCCGCGGCGTCGGCCTCCAGGCGCTCTTGCCGCTTGCGGGTCAGCTCGGCGATCCGGTGGCTGATCCGTTCGCGATCCTTCTGGCGGGCGTCCAGCACCGCCTGCTGCTCGGCCAGCGACTTGCTCCGCAGCTCCGGCGGCAGCGCCTCGCTGTCCAGGTTGGCCAGCTTGACCTCGCCGCTGCGGACCGCCTCGACCAGATCGCCCTTGCCACCCACCGCCTTGCCCTCCACCGCCAGGTAGCGGGCGCGCTCCGCCTTGACCGGCGCGGGCGCCAGCGAGGCGCTGACCCGGGCCGCGGTCAGCGCGGCCCGGTGCGGGCCGTAGGCCACGGTGGTGGCGCCCAGCTCGTCGTGCAGGCGCGCGATCTCGTCGTCGTAGGGCGTGTGGTCCTCGCGCATGCCGCCGTCCTGCTGGATGCTCATGTATTGCCCCTTGCCCAGCCGGGCGATCTGCCGCCACATGGTCTCGGTCTGCGCGTCGCCGCCGCAGCGGACGGTGTGGATCTGGATGCCCTTGCCGGCGGCGGCCCGGGCCGCGCGGGCGTAGTCGTAACCGTCCTGGTAGTCGGTGTGTGCGGGGGCGTCGCCCACCAGGTAGACGATCTTCACCACCGCCGCGTCGGGGCTCCAGGACATCTTGTGGACCGCCTCGTGCAGCGCCCGGGCGACGTGTTCGGGCGTGTCGCCGCCGCCGTCGGCGCGGAACGCCTGCAGCCGCTGGTAGACGCTGTCCAGGTCGCCGTCCAGGTCGTGCACCCGGGTGACGTAGGCGTCGCCGACGTCGCGGTATCCGATCAGCCCGACTCGCAGCTCCGGCGTGGGCTGCCCCTGGGCCACGAAGCTGGCCAGGCTCCAGATCTTCCGCTTGGCGCCCTCGATCAGCCCGTTCATCGACCCGGTGGTGTCGAGCGCGAACACCAGCTCGACCCGCGGCCGGCGGGCGGGAATCACCAGGATCGGCGGGGCGGGTGGCGCCGGCGGTGTGGGTGAGAGCACCACGGGCGGCGGCACCGCCATCACGGGCTGCCGCGACGGCGGCACCGTCCGGCCCCAGGCACTCAGCGCCATCGCCGCCGCCAGCGTGGCACCGCCGATCAGCAGGTAGCTCAGCGCACGCCGGCGGCGGCCGGAGGCGCGGGAAGAGACGGATGTGGGAGAGGGTGGATTCTGCGGATCGGCCATGGCGCTTCTCCTTGCTCGGATTTGCCGAGCATCAACGCCCGCCCCGCCAGAAAGATCTGGTGGCCGGCCCCGCCCGTGGCGAAGCAGGGTGCGCAGGACGGGGCGACGCGGAGCTACTTGCCGATCGAGGCCGGCGCGGGCGCCGGCTGCGGCCGCGGCCGGAGCGCGCCGTCACCGGGGGCCGGCGCCGCGCGATGCGGGGTCAGCAGCCCTTCCAGCCGGTCGTCGCCCGTGATCAGGCGCGCACCCCGTCGGAAGAACAGGTACGAGTAGGCCCAGTCGATCAGCACCAGCAAGCGGTTGCGGTAGCCGATCAGGAAGTAGAGGTGGATGAACAGCCAGGCCAGCCAGGCCACCAGGCCCTTGAGCGGCAAGCGCTCGAGCAGGTTGCCCACCGCCGCGCCCCGTCCGATGACCGCGAAGCTGCCCTTGTCGAAGTAGTGAAACGCCTTGGCGGGCTTGCCGGCCAGAGCCCCGCGGATGGTGCGGGCGACGTGCCGTCCCGCCTGCATCGCCGCCGGCGACACGCCCGGCACGAACCCGCCATCGAGGGGAATGGCCGCCAGGTCGCCGGCCACGAACACCTCCGGATGTCCGGGGATGCTCAGGTCGGGTTGCACCGGCACGCGGCCGGCCCGGTCCAGCGGCACCCCCAGCGACCGCGCCAGCGGCGAGGCCGCGACGCCGGCTGCCCACACCACCGTGCGCGCGGGCAGCCGCTCGGCGCCCATGGTCACGCCCTCGGCGTCGACGTCGGTGACCCGCTGGCCCACCCGCAGCTCGATCCCCAGCTTCTGCAACCGGCGGGCGGCCGCCGCCGACAGCGCCTCCGGGTAGGTCGGCAGCACCCGCGACATGCCCTCGATCAGCACCACCCGGCTCTTGGCCGGGTTGATGCTGCGGAAATCACCACGCAGGCTGTGCCGGCCGATCTCGGCCAGGGCCCCCGCCAGCTCGACGCCGGTGGGCCCCGCCCCGACGATCGCGAAGGTCAGGAAGGCCTGGCGGTCGGCGGGGTCCTCGGTGCGTTCGGCCGCCTCGAAGGCCAGGAACACACGCCGCCGGATCTCCAGCGCGTCTTCGATGCTCTTCAGCCCGGGCGCGTCGGCCGCCCACGCGTCGTGCCCGAAATACGAGTGGGTCGCACCGGTGGCCAGGATCAGGTAGTCGTACGGAAGGTCCTCCCCGTCGGCCAGGTGCACCAGCCGCTGGCTCACGTCGACGCGGGTGGCCTCGCCCAGCAGCACGCGCGCGTTCCGCTGGCGGCGCAGCACGCTCCGGATCGCCACCGCGATGTCGCTGGGGTTCAACGTCGCGGTGGCCACCTGGTACAGCAGGGGCTGGAACAGGTGGTGGTTGCGTCGGTCCACCAAGGTCACATCGACGGGTGCGCGGGCCAGCGCGCGGGCTGCGTACAGCCCGGCGAATCCGCCTCCGACGATCACCACCTTGGCCATGCTGCAAACCTACCGAGCATCCGGAGAACGATCCAGTCGCCCGCCCCCCGCTTTCGCGACTAAACCCCGGTCAGGTCGGCTTCTCGGCCAGCTCGAGCACCAGCTGCGCGCCGCCGCCGTCGCGGTTGCGGGCCTGCACCGAACCGCCGTGGGCGCGGGCGATGCGCGCCACGAGCGCCAGGCCCAGCCCCAGCCCGGGTGGCGCTTCGGGTGCACCCTCGGACGGGCGCACGAACGGCTTCCACTTGCCGTCGAGCAGCTCGGGCGGGATCCCCGGCCCGCGGTCCAGCACCTCGAAGTCCACGAACCCCAGCCTGCTGCTCACGCGCAGGCGCTCGACGCCGCCCGCGTGCTTGACGGCGTTGTCCAGCAGGTTGGCCAGCGCGCGCGCGATCAGGGTGGGATCGCCGGCGAAGGGGAGGGTCGGGCGGTCGGTCGACAGCTTGTCGGCGGCGAGCCCGGCGCGCTCCAGCGCCCGCCGGGCCACCTCCACGGCGTCCAGCGGGCGGGCGGCCACCGCCTGGAACTCCAGCCGCGCCGAGGCCAGCAGCTCGCCCACCAGGCGGTCCATCTCCAGAAGCTCGCGCTCCAGCTCGTCGTAGGTCTGGGCGCTGGCGCCGCGCTCGCGGGCGATGTCCAGCAGCACGCGCAGCCGGGCCAGCGGCGTGCGCAGCTCGTGCGACACGCCCGCCAGAAGCTCGCGCTGCTCGGCGATCTGCCGCTCGATCCGGCCCGCCATGTCGTTGATCGCCCGCGCCAGAATGGCGATCTCGTCGATGCCTCCGCAGGCCAGCTGCGCCCGCGCGCTCAGGTTGCCCCGGCCGATCTCCCCCGAGACGTGCACCAGCTCGTCCAGCGGACGGGCGATCCGCCGGGCCAGCCGCCCCGACAGCACCCACAACGCGATCGCGGGCAGGGCCATCAGCCAGCCCGAGTGCCGCCCCCCGCGGTCCATGAACGCGCCCACCGTCAGCAGGGTGATGAAGATGGTCGCGCCGAAATACCAGAACAGCCGCCGGCGCAGGTGCGCGCCGGTGTAATGGCGCAGCCCCTGCCGCCAGTGACGGAGGTGGTGGCGCGACTGGTGCCAGGGGGGACCGCCGCGCCAGGGCGGCCACGGCGGCCAGTGAGGAAAATGAGGGCCGCGGCCGGGGGGAAAAGGCGGGCCGTGGCCCGGGGGAAAGGGCGGACCGTGGCCGGGGGGAAACGGCGGGCCGTGGCCGGAGCGCGGGCCGTGGCCGGGGTGCGGGCCCTGGTCGGGGTCGTCGGGCGGACCGGGTGGCCCGTGGCCGTGGCCGTGCCGGTGGCGCCAGCGCCTCATCGCTCGTCCCCCCGGGCCAGGACGTAGCCCACCCCCCGCACGGTCTTTATCAACCGGGGCGAGCGCGGGTCGTCACCCAGCTTGCGCCGCAGGTGCGAGACGTGGACATCGACGGTGCGGTCGCTGACCGCCACGTCGCCCCGGCCCGCCTCCTCCAGCAGCGCCTCGCGCGGCACCACCCGCCCGGCCCGCCGGCACAGCGCCACCAGCAAATCGAACTCCAGCCCGGTGAGGTCCAGCGGGGCGCCGCCCCGGCGAGCGGTGCGCGCCTGCACGTCCACCAGCAGGTCGCCGACCACGATCTCCTGGCCGGCGACCTCGGGCTGGGTCCGCCGCAGCACCGCCCGCAGCCGGGCCAGCAGCTCGCGCGGGGAGAAGGGCTTGGGCACGTAGTCGTCCGCGCCGATCTCCAGCCCCACCACCCGGTCGGCCTCGTCGCCCTTGGCCGTCAACATGATGATGGGGATGCGGCTCTTTTCCCGGATGCGGCGGCAGACCTCCAGCCCGTCCATCCGCGGCAGCATGACGTCCAGGAAGACGGCATCGAAGACGCCGGCCTCGAGCTGGGCGAGCCCACTCGGTCCGTCCGGCGCCTGCACCAGGGCCACGCCGTTCGGCTCGAAGTAGCTCGCCAGCAGCTCGAACAGCCGGCGATCGTCCTCGATGCAGAGAACCCGCAACGCCACGCTTGATGCTACCAGGCCCGGCGGTGCCCGAAGAACCGGGGACCGTGCTCGATCAGCTCGGCCAGGCGCTCGCGCTGACGTTCGTCCAGCGCGTCGTGGACCTTGGCCACCGTGCCGATGAAGGCCTTGCGCGCCTTCTCCAGCACGTCGTCCTGACGGGCGAACAGCTCACCGAACAGCACCTCGTCGACGGACGGCTTGCGCAGCGCCGCCGCCACGTCCGCCCGGGTCTTCTGGCTCTCTTGCCGCAGGGGCTCGACCTGGGCGGTCAGCTCCTCGAAGGCCTGGGCGATCTGCCGTTCCTGGGCCGGGGTTGCCTCCAGCCGGTCCGACAGGAAGCGCACCGCGAAGCCCATCCGGCCGCGACCGAACGGCCCGCCGAACCCCGGCTCGTCACCCAGGTCGGCGCCGTACCAGCCGCCGCGTCCGTGGTGCCCGCCGTGACCGTGGTGCCAGCCGCCCCAGCCCCCGCCGTGGTGCCAGCCGCCCCAGCCCCGGTGGCCGCGCCACCCACATCCGCCGCCCCAGCGCCGCCGATGCCAGAACTTGACGGCAGCCAGCGCCGCAACGGTGCTCAACATGATGCATCCGATCATCCGTTCATCCTCCTTGCGGGCGTTGTTCGCTTGCCCGTGGTCAGAGGATGGCCACCGCGTGTTAAGGCTCCTGCCGGGCCCGCGTGAAGAAGTGTGAACCCCCGTATGTACCCGCCCGGCCTCGGGATTCAGAAGCGGACGGTCACCGGGTGCGCGGAGAAGCGGCCGTCTTGCATGGTGGTGACGCCGTCGCCCAGCTCGCCGGCGGCGTCGTTGCCCCAGCATTGCACGGACCCGTCCTGCAGGACCGCGCAGGTGTGGTAGGCGCTCGAACCGGCTCCCAGGGCCACCACCGGGCCGGCGAAGCCCGTCACCGTGACGGGCGTGCGCACCTCCTCGGCGGCCGTGCCGGGGTTGGGGCCGACCTGACCCAGCTGATTGCGGCCGAAGCAGGTCACCGTGCCGCTGGTCAGCAGCGCGCAGGTGTGGCTGACGCCCAGCACCAGGCTGGTGACCGGCGCCGACAGCCGCGTGAGCATCCCGGTGGGCAAGATGTCGGCGGTGTCGTCGTCGGTGCCGCCTGTCCCCAGCGCTCCGTAGTACCGCTCGCCCCAGCACGAGAAGGCGCCCTCGGGCAGCAGCAGGCAGGCGTGGTCCGCCCCGGACCGCAGCCCCAGCACGTCGCTGACCGGCCTGCACACCGGCTGGGCGTATTGACCGATGATGTCCGATTCGCTGACCACGTGGGTGGCGTTGCTGCCCCAGGCGCACAGCTGGGCCCCGTCGTACGCCATCACCGGCCGCCCGGCCGCCAGGAATCGCTGCGCGCCCGGCAGCGACAGCAGCGCCAGGGAGCTGGACTCCACCTCCGGCGGGCGGGCCAGCTGCCCTTGCGGGTTTCCGCCCCAGCAGTAGATCCCCCGTGGATTGCCCGCGCAGGCCCCCTCGATCCCCACCGCCACGTCCTCGACCTCGCCCAGGGGGCTGCCGTCCTCCAGCTGCACGGTCATCGACACGTTCCCCCAGCAGCGCACCCGGCGCTCGGGCG
The DNA here is from genome assembly GCA_046734815.1 of Myxococcota bacterium. Lineage (GTDB taxonomy): Bacteria > Myxococcota_A > Polyangia > Fen-1088 > Fen-1088 > CAVYGB01. Next base: position 8,997 of record JBKPRZ010000711.1, read on the forward strand.
TCAGCGCGCAGGTCAGGTGCGTGCCCGCCGACAGCGTTGTCGCGCCCGCCTGCGCGCCGAGGAACCCTGGCTGCACCACCGACCCGCCGCCCGCGTAGATCGACTCCGCCAGCCCCCAGCACGAGACCGCTCCGTTCCGGTGCCGGGCGCAGCTGTGGTGCGCCCCCGCCACCACCTGCACCACCGCGCTCACACAGGTCCTGGTTCGGGTCCCGCAGAAATGCTCCGCCGGGCACTCCGCCGACGTCGCGCAAGTCACCGGGGCCGCATCCGCGCCCGCCTCCGCAGGGGCCGCATCCGCCCCGCGACGCCCATCGGCCTTCGCCCCCCCATCAACGAACGGCCGGCTACCCGCATCGCTGCAGGCGCCGGCCGTCAGGAGGAGGATCAGCAGGACGTTACGCGTTCGCAAATCCGGGCATGGGGCCCTTGCACCAGGCCGCCTTGCCGATGGTGTTGACCTTCAGGCCGAAGGCGTTGGCGATGACCAGGTAGACGTCATTGTGGTTGCGGTCGTTGCACTCGAGCACGCGACCGGTCTTCCAGTAGCCCGCCCCGCCACCACCGACGACCATCGGGGTGTTGAACTTGGGGTGGTCCATGATCGCGAACTGCACCTGGGTGCTGGTGCCGTTCTGGGTGCTCAGCACCGCCGCGGTGTTGTCGGCCAGCGAGCGGTCGCCGTCCTGGTACATCTTCAGCTTCTGGATGAAGTAGGTGAACTGCTCGGCCATGAAGGCCTGCACCCGGATCATCTTCTGACCCTCGGTGCCCTTGGGGTTGCCGTGCGACGACGAGTGCCAGTTGCCCATCCCGATGTTGTTGAACGACACCGGCTCGTCGTTCTGGCCGCCGCCCCACATGCAGGCCGCCACCCGGGTCACGCCGCAGGCAAAGCCCATGGCGATGATGTCCAGGTAGATCTTGTTCACCGCCGGCATGTCGTTGACCCTGGTGTTCGTGCTGAGCATCGCCGGCGGCGGGGTGATCTTGCTGCACTGGGCGCTGGGGACGATGTCCCCGGGCAGGATGCTGCCGCCCACGTCGCGCTCCAGGTTGCGCAGAGAATCCAGGTAGAAGTCGAACTTCGACTTCTCCGGGCCGCCCAGGCGCGCCTTGAAGTTGTTGACGTCGTTCTTGATGAAGTCGAGCAGGCTCTTGCGCACCAGCAGCGACTTCTCGGTGTTCATCGGGTTGTTCATGGGCGGCGTGTTCACCGAGGGCGGAGCCGCCCCGGCGGTCACCCGCTCGGCGATCTGCGAATAGGCCATCACCGGGTTGCGCGCCCCGTTCATGAATGCGCCGTTGCGCTGCGAGAGGCTCCCGATCTTCCCCCCGCCGCCACCGGTCGTCCCGATGGAGATGATCAGCGAGGGCACCGGGGTATTGGCGACGTCGGCCAGCTGCTGGTCGAAGCTGATCTGGGTGTTGCCCGCTCCCAGCGCCGAGAACGAGGTGCTCTTGTGAGAGTTTCCGCCCTCGCGCTCGAGCCGCATGTTCTTCATGATCACGATGTCGCGCCGGATGGCCTCCATCGGCTGAAGGTGCGGGGTGAGCACGAAGTTTTCTCCGGTGCCGCTCGGTGCCCAGTCGGGGTGCGAGCCGTTGGCATAGAAGAAGAACGCCGACCGCAGCACCCGCGGGCGGGTCTGGGCGTACAGGCTCTTCGACATGCTGCCCAGCAGCACCGTCCCCGCGCCGAGACCCCGCAACAACGATCGTCGGGAGAACTTGAGATTGCGCATGTTCCTTCGGCCTCGCCTTAGTTCTTGCGAGCCATGAAGCTCGGGGTGTTGACGACACTCATGATGAGCGAGTCGAGCTTGTAGCCCGACCGCTCGAACTCGTTGGACACCAGCTCGCGCTCGCACTCCTTGACCTCGCTGAGCTTGCGGCCGGTGGCGTAGGTGAGGTACTGCGACGAGAAGCAGCTGTACAGGTCCTTGGTCTTTGACAGCTGGTCGACCAGGTCGACGAAGTTGTCGAACTTGATGGTCACGCCGCTGGGCAGGGGGACCTGGCCCGATGGATCCAGCTGCTTGCCCTTGTCGGTGGTGCGGTAGCGGCCGATGGCGTCGTAGGACTCCATGGCGAAGCCCAGCCCGTCGAACAGCTGGTGGCAGACTCCGCACTGCGGGTTCTCCGAGTGCTGGGTGAACTTCTCGCGGCCGGTCATGTCGGCGGTGGCGAACTTCGGGTCCAGCGGCGGGGCGGCCCCGTCGGGCGGCGGCGGGACTGGCGCGCACAGGATCTCCTCGCGGAAGTAGCGCCCGCGGTCGACCAGCGCGGTGCCGTCGGGATCGGCGTGCGCCGCCATGAACGAGGCCAGGGTCAGCAGGCCCCGCCGCTCCGCGGGGTTGAAGCTGGTCTTGGTCGGCTTGGTGCCGCTGGCGGTCACGCCGTACAGCGGCGCGGTCCGCGCGCTCACGAAGCCGTAGCTGTTGGTGAACAGCGACTTGAAGCTGCGGTCGGCGCCGGGGTCGAACACCACGCTGTTGAGATAGAGGTGCGCCTCCTCGGACAGGTCAGCAGCGACGTCACGGTTGTAGACCGAGAAGATCTCCGGGTCCTTGTCCTTTTCCAGCAGGTCCTCGGTGTAGAGCCACTGCTGGACGAAGTTGTAGAAGCTGGGCGAGGCGCGGTCGGCGCTGCCCAGCAGGCGCATCGCCTGCTCGGTCAACACCTTCTTGTCGCGCAGCTTGCCCTGGCGGGCCAGGTCCAGCAGCGCGGCGTCGGGGGCCGTGTCCCACAGGGTGTAAGACAGCGCCGAGGCGAGCTCGTAGTCGGTCAGGTAGGTGACCTCACCGGCGTTCTGCGTGTGTCCGAGCTCGGACCGGTAAAGGAAGCTCGGGGACATGAAGATGGCCTGCACCACGCTCTTGAAGCCGAAGGCCGGGTCGCCGCCGTCCTGGGCGGTCTTGCCGTACAGGGCGGTCAGCGCCGCCACCTCGGCGTCGGTGGGCGGCCGCCGCCACAGCTTCAGGGCGAAGCTGCTCAGGAAGTCCTTCATGCAGGTGCCGGTCCCCAGCCCGGCCATCCCCTGCGGGCACTTGACGAAATCGGCCGCGCGGCGGGCGACGTCGTCGGCCAGCTCTTCGCTGATCTTGAAGTACTGGTCGGCCAGCAGGCCGTCGATGGGCAGGTTGTCGGCGCGGTTGGCGTAACCGTCCAGCCGGTTCAGGTCGGGCAGCTGGTCCACCGTCGGCGGGGCGGCCCCCAGCGCGTCTCGCAGCGTGTTCTTGATCTGCAGGTTGGTGAGGCGCCAGACCCGCGGCCGGGCCAGGGTGGCCTCGGAACAGGCGCCGACTGCCACCGGAGGCGGGTTGGTCGGCGGCCCCTCCGGCGAGGGGGGCCCCTTCGTGCCGTCGCCGATGTCGCCCAGACACGCAGCGGGTGCGATGGCCAGCACCAGAATGGTCCTCAGAAACTTCATCAGCTGTGCCTCCGTTGGGGTGCTCCTGCAGGTCCGGCCGTCCGGCGGCCGCAGTGCGATGCGCGTCGATCGACGCCCGGGCGAAATCTCGGTCCAGCGGCCCTCACCCATCCAATGGTCCTTGCTCCGCGAACTTCGTTTCGAGCCAGCGCCGCGCCGTGGCCAGGTTCGGGATGCCTGTCCTGGTATTCGATTGCGGTCGGGGCATTTGGCTCAAAAAGTTTCGGACTCGGGAACACGTAAGGAAGACCTAACAACGCGAAGTGTCACTGCGCGCCGCAGGTCACGCGGGCCATTTCTATTTAAGTGACTCGCGCCCACAGTCAGCGCCCGTCCGTGTGCAGGTCCGGCCGAACCGCCGGCTGACGTGGTACGGTACGCGGCGAAAGGGCACCTCCCAGGCTCTTGTCTTCCTCCATTCCTCCCGCGGTCGGAACGCGCCGCACGTCCGCCGGCGCGCGGGCCATACCGGACAAGCTGTTCGAACGGCATCGCGCCTCGGGCCGCCTGGGTCCGCTGCTGGCCTGGTCGGTGGTCTTCGCCGACATCGGCACGTCGATCTATTACGTGCCGGGCATCCTGTTCGTGGACCTGGGCGGCAAGGCACCGTCGCCGGCCGCCCCGCTGGTGCTGCTCACCGGTTTCGTTTTCATCCTGCTGGCGCTCAAGGAGGTCGAGGTCTCGGCCCGCTATCCCGACGGCGGTGGGGTGGTGTCGGTGGCCAGCGACGCCTTCTCGGACCTGGTGGGGGCGCTGGGCGGGATCCTCATCAGCGTCGACTACTTCCTGACCGGGGCCATCTCGTCGGTGACCGGGTTCCAGTACCTGGCCGCGCTGATTCCCGGGGTGGACAGCTGGCTGGTGCCCTGCGCCTGCGGGGCCATCATCCTGCTGGGCGCGCTGAACATCGTCGGCATCCGCGAGTCGGCCACCCTGACCGCCGGGCTGGCGGTCAGCTCGCTGCTGGTGAACGTGACCGTGCTGACGACGGTGGCGGTGCAGCTGGACACGCACGCTTGGCACCTGGTCTGGCAGCAGTTCCTCTCGGTCCGGAATCTGAACCCGGGGCCCTTCATCATCGGGTTCGCGTCGTCGTGGCTGGCCTTCTCGGGCCTGGAATCGATCAGCCAGCTGGCCCCGGCGCTGCGCGAGCCGCGCCAGCGGACCGCCCTGCGCGCGATGTTGCTGGTGGTGGCCTGCATCCTGATCACCTCGCCGCTGATGACCGCCTTCGAGACCGCGCTGCTGAACGTGCAGAAGGTGAACCCGGAGCAGTTCGTCTTCGCCCTGGGCGCGCAGTTCGGTCCCAAGGCCCTGCAGCTGGCCATCGTCCTGACCGCCTCGACCTTGCTGATGGGCGCGGCCAACACCGCCATCATCGGCTGCTACCACGTGTTCCTGGCCCTGGTGCGCCTGGGCTTTCTGCCGCCCTGGCTGGCCGAACGCAGCCGCCGCTTCAACACCCCCCACCGCGCCATCATGATCTCGGTGCTGGTGCCGGTGGGCGTGATCATCGCTTCGGGCGGTCACACCATCCTGCTCGGGCACATGTACGCCTTCGGCCTGCTGGGCGCCTTCTCGCTGAACTCGGTGGGGCTGGACCGCATCCGCTGGCAGGAGCGCAAGCGTTCGCTGTCGTTTTATCTGGGGGTCTTCACCTCGGTGCTGGTGGTGGGCTCGTTCTGCATCAACCTGGTGTACAAGAGCGCCGCCACCCTGTTCGGCGGCTCGGTCACCCTGGTGGGACTGGCGGTGGCCTTCGCCGTCCGCCGCGGCTATCTGGGCGGGGTCAAGGGCGGCTACACCACGCCCGAGGCGGCCGAGCGGGCCGCCGCCCAGCTGCCCGGCGCCCTGGAGATCCTCACCGTCGAGGAGGCCCTGGACATGCGGGCGGTGTATCGCTCGAGCACCCTGGTGGCCATGCGCGCGCCCAACCTGCGCCTGTTCCAGGAAGCGACCGCCCGGGTGCGCGGGCTGGGCGAGCAGGCGGTGTACCTCATCTTCGTCGACGAGGTGCCGGGGCTCTTCTTCCCGCCCAAGGTCGGTCCCTCGCGCGAGGCGCGCGACGTGCTGGCCTCCGGGGTGGACTATTTCCACCACGCCGGCATCGTGGCGGTGCCGCTGTGGCGGATGGCCCACGACGCCGGCGCCTCGGTGGCCGGCGCGGCCCGCCGGCTGGGCGTGAGCGCGGTGCTGGTGGGCACCTCGCAGCGGAGCGCCGTCTGGCACCTGCTGCG
>JBKPRZ010000712.1:0-4040 GCA_046734815.1 Myxococcota bacterium
GTGCTGGACCTGGTGCTGGACGTGATCCCGGCCGAGCGTGGCGCCATCATGATGCTGGAGGGCGAGCACGGCCAGCCGCAGGTCAAGGCCGCGCGCAACCGCGCCGGGGGGGCCATCGAGCACGTGTCCAGCTCCATCGCCCGCAAGGTGGTGGAGGGCCGGGTGGCGGTGCTCCTGCGGGACGTCTTCGAGGACGTCTCCCTGCGCGACCAGCCCAGCATCATCGTCGACCCCATCCGGGCGGTGATGTGCGCACCGCTGTGGCTGGCCTCCCGGCCGGGGGACGCCGGTACGGTGCTGGGGTTCGTGTACCTGGACAGCCACACCCGTGACCCATTCACCGAGAACGACCTGCAGGTGCTCACCGTGCTGGCCAACTTCGCCGCCACCAAGATCGAGAGCGCCCGGCTGGCCGAGGAGAACATGGAGAAGCGGCGGCTGGAGGAGGACATGCGGCTGGCCGCCGAGATCCAGGCCAGCCTGCTGCCCCAGGCCGCGCCCAAGATCGCCGGCTACCAGATCTGCGGCACCACCAAGCCGTCGCGCACGGTGGGCGGCGACTACTACGACTTCCTTGTCGACGGCGAGCGGCTGCACGTGGCCCTGGGCGACGTGTCGGGCAAGGGCCTGGGGGCGGCCATGTTGATGGTCGCCCTGCGCGCCACCGTGCGCGCCTACTGGCGCGACGACCGGCTGGCCAGCGCGGTCGCGCGCATGAACGAGATCTTCAACCAGACCGTCCCTTACGACAAATACGCCACCTTCTTCGTGGGACGGCTGGAGGAGGCCACCGGCAAGCTGGACTACGTCAACGCCGGGCACAACCGCCCGCTGCTGATCCACGGCACCGAATCGGTGGAGGTGCTGGCCGAGGGCGGGACCATCCTGGGGGCCTTCGAGACCGGCTCCTGGTCGGAGGGCACGGTCACCCTGTCACCGGGCGACACGCTCCTGGTCTTCTCCGACGGGGTGAGCGAGACCTGGCCCGACCCCGACGTGGCCGACCGCCGTCTGACCGAGCTGGTGCGCTTGCACGCCGCCGAGGAAGCCTCCGCCCTGCAGGCCGCCATCTTCGCCGAGCTGGATCGGCAAAGCGGCCAGCGCCCGCAGGACGACCGCACCGTGCTGATCGTCAAGCGCACCTGATCGTCGAGTCGCCGCGACTGACGGTCACACGTCGATGTGGTGGCCCCTGGTCTCGCGGATGAAGAGCGAGGCCACGATCACCGTGATCAGGCAGACCACGATCGGGTAGATGAGCCCGGTGTAGACCGCCCCCGCGCCGAAGGTGTTCTTGGCCCAGGCCGACGCGGTCACGGCGGTGGCGATCAGCGGGAGGAACCCGCCGAACCAGCCGTTGCCCAGGTGGTAGGGCAGGGACATCGAGGTGTAGCGGATCTTGGTCGGGAACAGCTCGACCAGGAAGGCGGCGATCGGGCCGTAGACCATGCACACGTACACCATCTGCAACGCCAGCAGGGCCACGATGCCGATCTGGTTGGTCACGCTGGGGACTGGCAGCGGGTGGGCCAGGTGCCGGATGGCGATGTAGATCGGCACGTAGGTCAGCGCGGCGAGCAGGCAGCCGGTCACCATGATCTTCTTGCGGCCGATCCGGTCCGACAGCCAGCCGAACAGCAAGAACAGCGGCGTGGTGATGGCCAGGGCGATCGAGATCATGGTGTACGACGACTGCCAGCTGACCTTCAGGGTGTCGCGCAGGAAGGTGAGCGCGTAGAACTGGCCGGTGTACCAGACCACTCCCTGACCGGCGGTGGCGCCGAACAGCGCCAGCAGGACGTACTTGAGGTTGGTCTTGTTGGTGAAGCTCTCGACCAGCGGGTTGCGCGACACCTTGCCGCTGTCTTTCAGCTTCGTGAACAGCGGCGACTCGCGCATCTTGACCCGGATGTAGACCGAGACCGCCAGCAGGACCACCGAGATCAGGAAGGGCACCCGCCAGCCGAAGGCGCGGAAGTTGCCCTCGCCGAACCCGCTGCGCACCAGCCCGATGACGAGCATGCTGAGGAAAAATCCCAGGGTGGCCGTGGTCTGGATGAAGCTGGTGAAGTAGCCGCGCCGGCTGTCGGGCACGTGTTCGGCCACGTACGTGGCGGCGCCGCCGTATTCGCCGCCCAGGGCCAGACCCTGCAGCAGCCGCAGGGCCACCAGCAGGACGGTGGCCCAGATGCCGATGCTCTGGTACGTGGGCAAGACGCCGATGAGCGCGGTGGACAGACCCATCGTCGCCATCGTGATCAGGAAGGTGTACTTGCGGCCGATCAGGTCGCCCAGCTGGCCGAACACCAGCGCGCCCAGCGGGCGAACGCCGAAGCCGGCCCCGAAGGTGGCCAGGCTGGCCAGCAGCTGGGCGGTCTCGTTCCCGGGCGGGAAGAACAGGCTGCCGAAGAAGCTGGCCAGGCTGCCGTAGAGATAAAAGTCGTACCACTCGAACAGGGTGCCCAGCGACGACGCGAAGATCACCCGCCGGATGTTGGGGGGTTGGTGTTCCGCCACCTTCTCCGGGGTTCTCGATCCGAGCGTCACCTTCGCCATCGTGGTGTCCATTTGTCTCCTCGGTTATTCGGTAGGCGAACAGAGCCAGAACGGATGACAGCCGGGTTCGCTCGGAGCGCGAGTGCCCGGCTGGCCGCGCGTGGGGTCAACGCGCGCTCAGCTCGCCCGGGACGGGTTTGCCGTCGGCGTCGAGCAGGATGATCTTGCCGCCGCCCCACTCCTTGGATTCGGCCAGCTCGTGCAGCTTGGGCAACACCGTCTTGCCGTCGCCCACCACCAGCAGTTGCAGGTTGTTGAGCTTCAGGTACTTGCTGGCGGCGGCCTTGACCGCCTTCTTGTTGACCGCCTGCACCTTGGGGACGATCGTCTCGAAGTAGTTGAGCGGCAGCCCGTAGTAGATGAGCTGCCGGTAGGCGCCCAGGGTCTGGCCGCCCGTGGAAAACTGCGCCGGCAGCGAGAGGATGCGCCCGTCCTTCTCGCGGGTCAGCTCCTGCTCGGTGGGCTCGCCGTCGTGCAGGCCGCGGATCTCCTTCCACATCTCGACGATCGATTCCTTGGTCACGTCGGTGCGCACCGAGGCCGAGGTGCGGAAGATGCTGGCCTGGCGGTTGTAGTCGAAACCGCCGCCCGCGCCGTAGGCGTAGCCGTGTTTCTCCCGGATGTTCATGTTGATCCGGCTGGTGAAGCCGCCGCCCAGGATGGCGGTCATGATGGTGGTGGCCTGGTAGTCGGCTGCCTTGCGCGGCGGACCCAGGTGCAGCAGCTGCACCACCGACTGGGGCGCGTTGGGCATGTCGACGAAGAAGATCTTGCCGCTGCGGGGTTTGGCCCCGGCGGCGCCGGGCGCCTTCTTCGGCTTGCCGGTCCAGCCCTTCAGCTTCGCGCCCACCTGCTCGGTGATCTCCGCCTTGGTGACGTCGCCCACCACGAACAGCTGCGCGCCTTGCGGCTTGACGTAGTCGGCGACGAAGCTCTGGCAGTCGGGCAGGGCGATGGTCCCGTAGCTGGCCTCGGTGGGGAAGCGGCCGTACAGGTGCTCGGGCCCGTAGACCACCGAGCTGGACAGGCGGTTGGCCACCGCTGCCGGGTTGCCCTTCAGCTGGGCCAGCCCGGCCACCCGCCGCTTGAGGTTGAGGTCCAGCTCGCTCTGGCGCATGCCCGGCTTGAGCAGGGTGTCGGCCCACAGGTCCAGGGTCTGGCCCAGGTTCTTCTTCAGGCTGGACAGCGAGACGAAGTGCTGGTCGGTGGAGGCCCCGCTCTCGACGCTGGAGGCGATGTCCGCCAGCGCCTCCTCGAAGGCGATCTTCTCCAGCGACTGGGTCCCCTCGCTCATCAGTCCGGCGCAGATCGAGGCCATCCCCTCCTTGCCCTTGGGATCGGCGGCGTCGCCGCCCTCGAACACCAGGGACATCGAGACGATGGGCAAGCTGTGGCGCTCGACCAGGTAGACCGTGATGCCGCCCGGCAGGCTGAACTTCTGCGGGACGGGGGCCTTGAACGGCGTGAGCTTGTCCGGCCCGGGC
>JBKPRZ010000713.1:0-7837 GCA_046734815.1 Myxococcota bacterium
CGCCGGCGCTGCCGCCCGGGGTGCCGCGGCCGGAGGTGCCTCCCTGCGCGCCCGGTTCGGAGTTCCCGCCCGCGCCGCCGCCGGGTGGCGGTTCAGCGGGCGGCGTCTGACAGGCGAAGACGCCCGCGACCGCGAGCGACAGAACGGACGTAAGCGCAAGGCTTTTACGGAGCTGCATGAAGTCCTCCTCCAACAGGTCTCAACGGGGCGGGAGCGCCATGATCCAGCGCTGGAACAAATCGATCGCTGTCTGATCAGCCCGGTCCACGCCGACCAGGGGCATCGGCTTGACCTCGCTGTTGGCGGTGGGATCGGCCACCGCCTTCAGCGCCAGCAGCAAGATGCTGTTCATCGGATTGCCGGGCACCACCCGGATGCCGGCGGCGGTGCCGGCGGTGAGGGTCATCTTGTTGACCACCTCACCGACCAGCCGCCCGGGCGTGAGGTCCAGGTCGGGATAACGCTGCCCCGGCTCGCGCGGCTCGCGCACGCCGTTGTGGCAATGCACGCAGTTGGCGGTGGCGTATTCCAGGACCTGCTTCTCGGTCGCGTTGCGGCCGCCCATGACCTCGAGGAAAGGGGCCGGCGGCGGGTTGCTGAGCCACTGCTTGTCGATCACCTGCTGCAGCAGGGTCTGGGTGGCGGCGCCGACCCGGTTGTTCAGACGGAGCTCGTCGAAGCCGATCACCGGCGACTTGTTGGCGATGTGGCAGCTCCAGCAATCGCCCCGCTTGGGGATGTTGTGGGTGAACATCTGGCCGCCCACCGCCACCATGCGGGGAACCCGCTTCTTGCCGTCGATCAGCGTGGCGGCGGTGCCGGCCTCGTTCCACTCCCAGACGTGGAACTCCCACTGGGTCTCGATGGCCCCGGTGTCGCTGACCCGTCGGATCAGGCGCGTCTCGACCGGGCGGCTGGCCCCGCCCCTGGCCGGGTCCTTGAAGGTGAAGGTCTTGAACAGCAAGGTGCCGACCGGGAAGTCCCAGGAGTCGCGCACGGTGGTGTTGATCTTCTTGCCCTCGGGCAGGACGGCGTAGCGGACCTTGTCCAGACCGTTGCTGTACAGCGGATAGCGCGGCTCGAAGTAGAAGGCGCGCGGGTCGACCTTGGTCAGATCCGGCAGCTGCGTGAACAGGCCGACGTCCTTCAGATCGGCCGGCGGCGGCGCCAGCGGGTTGACCAGCAGGCTGACCGGCGGCGGGGCGGTGTCGCCGCCGCCAGGACCGCCGTCGGTGCCGGTCGGCGGGGAGGTGTCGGGGGGAGCGCCGGCATCGGTGGTGGTGACGCCGCCGGAGTCGGGGGTCGCGGGCGGCGGAGGCGGGGGCGGATCGGGGGGGCGGCCGGCGTCGAGCTTGGCCGGGGGCATCGCGGGCGGCGGCGGGGGAGCAGGCTCGGGCGTGGTTTGACAGCCGACGGCCGCGAGGAACGCGGAGATCAGCGGAAGGGCCAGGGCGGGCCGCCGGGGGCCGATGCGCAAAGTCATCAAGGGAACAATCTCCTAGGGGTATGAGAACCGCCTAGATCTACTCCCTCGTTAGTTGGCTGTGAACTGCCCTATCAGTCAGAAATTCCGTCGGTTCTTGCACAGGGCGAGGATCGCGCGCTGCGATCGGCTGCCCGGGCGGGCCAGCGGCGGTCAGCTCGCAGCGTTATCCGGCGTGGATGTGGCGCTGGTCCTGGCCGCGTTGGCCGCGGTCGCCGCGTTGACCCCCGGTCCCTGGCCGTGGCTGGTCGATTGGCTCAGGTCGGAACGGTCGGCTGCTTGGCGTCCAGGACCTGCTCGTGCACGGGCGCGGTGGCGGGTTTCTTGGCGGACACCGCGTGCTGGGCCAGCTGGCGCAGGCTCAGGTTGAACGAGCCGTCGCGCACGGCCTGCTCGGCCAGGTGGATCAGCTGGCGCAGGCTCGGGCGCAGCCGGCTCTCGACGACCTCCCGGATCTCGCCGGCCTCGGGCGCCACCCGCACGGCGTCGCGCACGTCGGACAGGCGCGTGCTGTCGATGTCCTTGGCAGGCAGGTGGCCCAGGTCGGCGCCGCAGACCACCCGCGCGAGGATGCCGGCCTTGACCAGGGCGTTGAGCACCTCCTGCACCGTGGGCGCGGGAGCGTCCAGCAGGTCGGCCAGCTCGTTCTGGGTGGGGCCGTTGCAGCCCTCGAGGAAGCGGCGGCTCGACTCTGCGCTGATTGCCACCGCCAGCACCTCGCGCAGCTCCTGGTCCACCCGCCGCGCCTGCATCGCCTGGCGCAGGCCCTGCTCGTTCTGGTGGCTGGCCGCCAGCAGCGCGCCCAGCAGCACCACCATCCACGAGACGTACAGCCACACCAGGAAGATCGGGATGGCGCCGAACCCGGCGTAGATCTTGTTGTAGTTGGCCACGCCGACCTGGGCCTTCACGTACAGGATCAGCACGCCCTGCCACAGCAGCCCCCCGACCACGCCGCCCAGCGCCGCCGAGGTGACCTTGGTCCGCACGTTGGGCATCAACATGTAAAGCCCGAACAGCGCCAGGCAGATCAGCACCACCGAGCCGAGCTTGAACAGGAAGTCGATCACCGGCCCCAGCGACCAGGTGTTCCGGAGAAAGGTCATGATCCAGGTGTTCTCGGCGGCGCTGCGCAGGGTGACCGCACCCAGCATCAGCAGCGGCGTGAACACCAGCAAGGTGGTGTAGTCGGTGACCTGGCGGAGCAGCGGCCGCGACGTCTTGGCGTCCCAGATGTCGTTGAGGGCGGTCTCGATGGTCGTCAGCAGGCTGATGCTGCTGTAGCCGAGCACCAGCACGGTGATGGCGCCCATCTTGCCGAAGTCGGTCTGCTCGACGAAGCCCAGCAGCGACTCGAACGCGTGCAGCAGGGTGGGGTTCTCGCCGAAGGTCTGCACCAGGTACGGGCGCAGGCTGTCGTCGACCAGCCGCTTGTACAGGCCGAACCCCTTCAGGGTCGCGAAGGCGAACGCCAGGAACGGGACCACCGACAGGACGCTGAAGTAGGTGAGGGCAGCGGCGCGGAAGTTCAGGCGCTTCTCCCGATAACCGCGCGCGGCGGCGTAGAGGATGCGCGCGCCCCGGTACAGCAGGGATCGGCCGCGGCGGACCTCGTCCACCCCCACCGCCCAGATCCGCGCCCCGAAGAACTTCTGCGCGCGTTCCCAGGTCCGTCTGGCGTTCAGCTCCATGGCCACCGCATCTTAGACCAGGTGCGGGACCTCCAAGGTCCCGCTGTCCACGTTGCGTCCGGCCGGTCCCGGATGCCAGGGGGCTGTGCGCGGAATCTCCCGAGTCTGCGCCCCTGTCGGCAAATCTCCCGCTGTCGGCATTAGACTGTGGGCATCAAGACCGCCGCTCGCCCCTCGTTGCCCGCCTTCATCGAGCCGCAGCTGGCCAGCCTGGTGCCGGATGCGCCGGCGGGGGACGACTGGCTGCACGAGCTGAAGTTCGACGGCTACCGGATCCTGGCCCGCCTGGAGACGGAGAAGGTCACGTTGCTCAGCCGGCGGGCCAAGGACTGGAGCACGAAGTTTCCCGGGGTGCGCGCGGCGGTGGCGAAGCTGCCTGCCCGCGCGGCCATGCTCGACGGCGAGGTGGCGGTGCCGCTGGCCGATGGGCGCACCAGCTTCCAGGCCCTCCAGAACGTGCTGTCGCGCGGGGGCGCGGGCGCGGTCTATTACGTGTTCGACCTGCTGTGGCTCGACGGGCGCGACCTGCGCGACCAGCCGCTGGAGGCGCGCAAGGCGGCCTTGAAGGAGTTGCTCGGCCGTGCGCCGCGCGGGCTGCCCGTCATCTATTCGGATCACGTGGTGGGGCACGGGGCGCATTTCCTCGAGCAGGCGCGGACGCGCGGCCTCGAGGGGATCGTCAGCAAGCGCCGCAGCGACCGGCACCGCGCCGGCCGCAGCCCGGGCTGGCTGAAGATCAAGTGCATCAACCGGCAGGAGTTCGTGATCGGCGGCTACACCGAACCGGAGGGCTCGCGCGAGGCGCTGGGCGCGTTGCTGATCGGCTATTACCAGGGCGAAAGTCTGATCTTCGCGGGCAAGGTGGGCACCGGCTTCACCCAGAAGCTGCTGCGCGATCTCAGGCGGCGGCTGCAGCCGCTGGAGCAGACCGCCTGCCCGTTCGTCGAGCGCCCGCCGGTGGCGTTCGTGGGCCGCACCGCCCACTGGACCCGCCCCGAGCTGGTGGGCGAGGTCGCCTTCACCGAGTGGACCGACGACGGCCGCCTGCGCCACCCATCGTTCCAGGGCCTGCGCGAGGACAAACCCGCCCGCGACGTCGTTCGCGAGTCGGTGGCCGGTCGTGGATCCACGCACGGTTCCGGCGGCGACGGGGCGGACGACGATGCCGCCCACGCCGACGCCGACTCCGGCAGTTCAGCGAGCGCCGACGATGCCGAGGAACCCGTGCGTCCCGCGAAGCGCACGTCCTCGAAGGCTCGCCCAGGCAAGTCGCCGAAGAAGGCGCTGAAGAAGGGCGAGGTCGAGGTCCAGGGCGAGCGGCTCAGCCATCCCGATCGCGTCTATTACCCCGAGTCCGGGATCACCAAGCTGGACCTCGCGCACTACTACGAGGCGGTGGGCGAGGCGATGTTGCCGCACGTGCAGGGGCGGCCGCTCACGCTGGTGCGCTGCCCCGAGGGCGTGGCCAAGCACTGCTTCTACGTCAAGCACGTCGGGCTGACGGTCAGCCCGGTGCTCGACCAGATCCCGATCAAGGAATCGAAGAAGATCGGCAAATACGTGATCGTCGATTCGATCCCGGGGCTGGTGGCGCTGGCGCAGATGGGGATGCTGGAGATCCACACCTGGAACTCGCACCGCGAGGACGTCGAGCACCCCGACCGGTTCGTGCTGGACCTGGATCCCGGCCCCGAGGTGCCCTGGGAATTCGTGGTCGAGACCGCGCGCCTGTGTCGCACCACCCTCAAGCAGGTCGGGCTGGAGGGCTTCCTGCGCACCACCGGCGGCAAGGGGCTGCACATCGTCGTGCCCACGACGCCGGAGCTGGACTGGGACCAGTCGCTGGCGCTGTCCCGGGCGATCGCGGGATTGATCGTCCGGCAGGACCCGGCCCGCTACACCACCGAGATGCCCAAGGCCGGCCGCGAGCGGAAGATCCTGATCGATTATCTGCGCAACAACCGGGGCGCGACCTCCATCGCCTCGTTCTCCACGCGGGCCAAACCGGGGGCGACCGTGGCGGTGCCGCTGGCCTGGGAGGAGCTGGAGCCGGGACTGCGCCCCGACCGCTTCACGGTCAAGACCGTGCCGAAGCGGCTGGCCAGCCTGCGCCGCGATCCGTGGCAGCGCTACTTCTCGATGAAGCAGAAGGTTCCCCGCGACCTGGCCCGGCTGCTGACCGGAACAACGGGATGACCCCTTTCCGCTTTCCAAACGAGACCTATCCTGTTCTACGCAGGACGTTGTGCGGTGATATAGTCAACGGTGATAGCATGAAGAAAAATGTATGCTACGGTACTACTATGAGGAGTAAATTAGCTTACGCTGCGATACTGTTGGCTTTTCTCGCCCCGGCGGCGTGCGACGACGACCAGCCAGCGCCCCGCGACGGCGGGAGGAATGCCGGCGGATCGGGTGGCAGCACCGACGGCGGCGCGGGTACCGGTGGCGGCACGACCGATGGCCCGACCACCGAGGGCGGCGGAGGCACCGGCGGCGGCACGACCGACGGTCCGGCCGGCGACCGCGGCTCCGACGCCAGCGCGGCCATGCCGATGGCAACGGTGACCCCTGCCGGTCGCAAGCTGACCTCGGCCGACGGACGGTTGACCCTGGAGATCCCGCCGGGCGCGTTCGCGGGGCCGACCGACGTCGTGATCGCGGTGGCCGAGTCGCCGCCGGCGGGCGGCCTGGGCGCGGTCTACCAGATCGAGCCGCTGGGCCAGGTGCTGCTGACGTCGGCGCGGGTGATCTTCAAGTACACCGAGCAGGAGCTGGCCGGCGGCCGGCCCGGCGATCTGCACGTGGGCCTGCGCGACGGTGTCGGCTGGTCGGTGCTGTCGGGCACCGCCAACGCGGGCAACACCACCATCGTGGGCGAGTTGCCGCGGCTGGGGCTGGTGGCCCTGCTGCCCGGCACCTGCAGCGCCTGTACTCCGTGTGACCCGGCCACCTGCAAGGTCACGCCCCAGGACGAGATGATGCCGCCGATCGCGGGCAAGTGCCTCGACCTGCCCAACGGTTGCAAGAAGTGTGTTGCCACCTGTGACAACGACGGCGACGGCTTCTGTGGCGGCGATCCGATGGGCGGCGAGCGCGGCGGCGACTGCGACGACAACGATCGTTCGCGCTATCCGGGCGCGCCCGAGACCTGCGGCAACAACGTCGACGACAACTGCAACGAACGGGTGGACGACGGTTGCAAGGCCTGCGCGGGCCACGCCGACTGCACCGGGCAGAACGAGGCCTGCCTGGGCGGCATCTGCACCGTCTGCGTCGACAGCTGTACCGGCGGCCCCGTCACCTGCATGGTGGGCGACACCATGGTGGTGGGGCAGTGCCACGTGTTGCCGACCGGCTGTGGGGTCTGCGTCCCCACCTGCGACAAGGACGGCGACGGCTATTGCCCCGGGGCCGGCAGCAACGAGATCCAGGGCGGTGACTGCAACGACGACAACTCCAACGTCTCGCCTGGCACCAAGGAGATCTGCGGCAACGGCGTCGACGACGACTGCAACGGATCGATCGACGACCTGTGCAGCGAGTGCGACGACGACGGCCAGTGCACGCGCGACCAGCAGGTCTGCCGCCAGCACGCCTGCGCCGCCTGCACCAAGGGCTGCACCCCCGGCCAGGCCTGCATGTACATGGCCGAGGAGATGATGAAGGCCGGCAAGTGCGTCTCCTTCGGGCGCAACGACAGCTGCACCCGCTGCGTGCCCGGCTGCGACGCCGATGGCGACGGCTTCTGCAGCGGCGAGCCCGGCATGGGCGATCCCGGCAACGACTGCCAGCCGGACGACCCCGACATCTACCCCGGCGCCCCCGAGATCTGCGGCAACGACCAGGACGACAACTGCAACGAGCAGGTGGACGAGGGCTGCGCCGCCTGCACCACGCACGACGACTGCGCCATGGGCAACGCCTGCGACGTGAACCGGACCTGCCAGCCGTGCGAGGAGGCGTGCGACGCGGCCACCTGCCGCTTCGGCGCGGTCGAGGGGATGCCCAACACCGGCGTCGCCGGCAAGTGCGTGCCCTACGGCAAGGGTTGCAACCAGTGTGTCCCCGCCTGCGACATGGACGGCGACGGCTACTGTCCGCAGGCCGAGCCGGGCAACGAGCAGCCGGGCGGCGACTGCGACGACGGCAACGCCCGGGCCTTCCCCGGCGCGGCCGAGATCTGCGGGAACGGCAAGGACGACGACTGCGACGGCGTGATCGACGAGGACTGCGCCGTCACCACCTGCTCGACCTCGGCCACCTGCGGCACCAACGCCACCTGCTCCACCGGCCGCTGAGTCGCTGCCACCGGCGGTGAGATCGCCGCGATCTCGCCGCCGGTAGCACCCGTGCAGCGTCCGCGCTGGACGCGCACCCCCGTCCCCGTCCCCGATGGTGATCTCTGTGATCGCCGCCCGCCCTCGGGGACGCGGACGCATACGCTGCCGGCGACGGCCTAATTGCGCCCATTTCGCGATCGCTGCACTACTATCGCGGGCGATGTCGATCCGATGTTCGCTGCTGCTGGGGGCGCTGGCGCTCGCGTGCGCCAACCACGAGCCGGCGCGCCCGCCAGCGCCGCCCGACGCTCGCCGCCCGCCCGATGCCACCGCCGCCCGCCCCGTCGCGCCCGACTCCGGCCCGCTGGCCGCCGTGGATG
>JBKPRZ010000714.1:0-14751 GCA_046734815.1 Myxococcota bacterium
TCAACAGCACTGCGGCCTGCGCCACCGAGAGGATGAAAGTGACTACCAGAAGTGCGAGGGACATCGGAAGCCGGAAAGCCGCGCTGCCTTGTAGAAGGAAGTACGTGTGGATCATCGCCGCGAAGATTCCGCCCGCAACCACTATCCAGGACCAGAGAATGCCCGTGCGACGACCTAAGGCCAATGCCTGAAAGCCGTACAGCACCGCCAATATCAGGACAAGGTTGAAGCCGAGGAATACTTGAATTCCGCCAGGGATCCCGAATAGGTCCCACTCGTGCCAATAGGCAGCATCGATCTCGTGGGTCATGAGGACCGCCGAGTTCATGAGGTAGAGCCGGAGCAAAATCGATCTTGCGCTCATCTCGCTCGATCAGAGGTCAGCAGTATTTGGTCCGCCCAACGACCCCGGCGTTCAGCGGCGAGCAAGCGACCGAGCGGAGCGAGGGAGCTGATCGTCCGCCTGCAACGGCGAGTTGGACGGCACCTCACTTCTCGACAATCTTCCAATAAGAGTCCTTCTTGATGATCTTCCCAGCCCGAAATTCAAGAAGGTCGACGCCGCGAACTCGAAGTCTGTCGCCGGATTTGGCGGTGCCTGTGAGGAGCCAAGTCGAAACACCGAGGTTGCCGGTTACCCAATGGCGATCATCTCCATAGTGAACGTCAGGAAGTCCAGCAAAACGAGTTGCTAGGCCCGCGCGCACTGCGGCCTTGCCCACATAGCGCGTGCCCCATGGCTCATTTCCCCTCGGCATGAGCAACTCGCAGTCCTCGGCGAAGAACTGCATGATTGCGTCGAGGTCGTGGGCGTTGAAGGCCGCAAGAATTTGCTCCAATCTGGAGACGGTAACGTCGGGCTCGGTCATCGTTGGCTCCCGCCTTGCCCCGACTCGGGGAATGCAACCCGATACTCCCAGCAACCACGCCAGAAGGGCAATCCGAATTCGCATCGCACGTGTTCCTCTCGTGTCCGGTCCAACTTTGAATTCAGCAGTGTCAGCGTAGCACGCGGGCAGCGGGGGGGTGGGGCGGTCACTTGGGTCGGCGGAGGAAAAGGTGCTGGAAGGCTTCGGGTTTTGCTGACGGGCGCTTCGGGTTCAGTGGCGGAGAGCGGTTGGTGGCGATCAATAACGTCCCAAGAGGTAGTGGAAAAGGCAGCGAGGGTCGCATTGCGGGGGGCAGTGGTCGAGGGGGCTGCGGACGCCGGCGGGGCCGCGGTTGAGGACGTGGGTGTAGATCATGGTGGTGGTTACGTCTTTGTGGCCGAGGAGCTCCTGGATGGTGCGAATGTCGTAGCCGTCTTCGAGGAGGTGGGTGGCGAAGCTGTGGCGGAGGGTGTGGGGGGGGCGGGCTTGGTGATGTCGGCCTGGCGAGCGGCGGTCCGGACGGCGCGCTGGATGACGGTCTCGTGCAGGTGGTGGCGGTGCAGTTCCCCGGAGCGGCGCTCACGGTGGTGGCGAGTTGCGGGGAAGACCCATTGCCACCGCCATTCCCGGGAGGCCGGGATATTTCCGATGGAGGGCGTCGGGCAGGGGGACGCTGCCGGCGCCCTGCTGCAGGTCGGCCGCGTGTTGCTGCAGAACGACCTCCAGGTGGCGGCGCAAGACCGGGACGATCTTGGTCGACATCGTGGTTCGACGGTCCTTGCGGCCTTTTCCGTCGCGGAGGTGAATCTCGTGCTTGTCGAGGTCGAGGTCCTTTACCCGCAATGTGAGGGCTTCGAACAGGCGCAGTCCGCTGCCGTACAGCAGGCTGCAGACGATGACGGGCACGCCGTCCAGTCGCGAGAGCAGGGCCCGGACTTCTGCCCGGGTCAGGACGACAGGCAGTCGCTCGGGGCTCTTGGCGCGGGTGACGCCATCCACCCAGCCCAGCTTCCGGTTCAGCACGTGCTGGTACAGGAACAGCAGCGCCGCCAATGCCTGGTTCTGAGTGCTGGCGCTGACTGTGCGTTCGGACGCCAGGCAGGAGAGAAAGGCAGCAACTTCCGGTTCCGACATCGTGTCCGGGTGCCGTTTCTGATGAAACAAGATGAAGCGGCGGATCCAGCCCACGTAGGCGGCTTCTGTCCGAGGGCTCAGATGACGGGAACGCAGGCCAGACGGACGCGATCGAGTAAGCGGGGACTGGCGGCGTCGGCTGCCGCCGTTCCTGCTGGATCGGATGCGCAATCCCGGGTTGCCCGCCGTGGAGGACGGTGGTTCTGGATCGAAGGAGCCTCGGACGCGGTAGGGGGAAGAACGATCAGACGTGGCTTCATGCCAGCCCAAGTGCCGACGGTCCCCCTCGCTCCAGGGACGCTCCTCCATCAACGGCTCGAAGTGCGCGGGCACGGGGCGAGTCGGACGGGATCTTCCGGTGGGTGCTGTGAGACGGTGGGTTCGAGGTGCTGGACGCCCGGTCCCCTCCGGGCATCTGGATCCTCCGCGATCACTCGGTCGCGAGCATGTACGTCTTCAGGCACTCGATCTCGGCGGCGTTGAGGGCGGCACCCACGGGGGGCATCCGGTCCCCGCAGTTCATCACGGGCCCGGCGAGCTGCTCGAAGAAGAATCCGCCGACGGTGGGGCGGGTCACCACCAGCGGGCGACCGAGGCAGAGGCGGGAGAAACCGCGCAGGTTGTTGCGCCAGCCAGCTGCGCGCAGGTCGACGAGTGCAAAGGTCGCCACCTTGGTCTGGTCGTGGCAGAGCACGCACCGCGGCCCGATGATCTCGGCTTCGACGAACTGCACCTCCCGGCACTTCGCAAACCCGCGGCCGAATCGAACCTCCGGATCCACCGCTGGTGCGGGGGCCGGTGCGGGAGCCCCGCCGACGGGAGGGGGTGGTTGGGGAACCCCGGCGACGGGGGGCGCGGATGGGGGTGGTTGGGGAACCCCGGCGACAGGGGGCGCGGATGGTGGGGGCGGCGGCTGGGGAGCCGGCGCGGGTTGCTGGGCCGGTGCGGTCGCCGGCGATGGACCCAGCACACCCGGCGGGGGCGTCGGTGTGTACGCGGGGGTCGCCTTCGGACGATTCATCGCCTCGGGATTCGGGGCCTCATCGTCCGACCCGCAGGCGGCGGACATGGTCAGCATGGCGAAGGCGCCAGCGAATATCCGGGAACTTTTCATGAGTCGTCTCCTGCGTCTTGGCCACCCGCCGCCTGCTACATCTTCTTGAGTGGCCCGGGAGCCGCGGCAGCCCTCGTTCCTCGATCGCCGCTCCTGGCCAGCGCGGGGTCGGGCACAGATGGGGCGCTGACGCCGGCCGTCGGCGAGGGGCTTCCTGACGTGAAACCGTTTCACCCACGCCGTGCGGCCCCAGGACCGCCGGAGAAGATCGGCCCACTGCTGCAAGAACGACGGGGATGGCCGCGGCGGCGGACGTCAGTCGCAAGAGGCGACGAGGCGTGAACGTCGTGATGGCCGGGTCAGCCCCCGTCCGATGAGCACGCAAGCTGCGCGCGGGGGTCGTTGCGGTGGCTCCGGCGATCGAAACGTTGGGTTTTTTGCCCCCTCCCTCCGCGCGTGCAACCATCGGCGGCGATGGAGTTACCGGGCACGAGGGATGGTGGCCTGGATCCGACCCTGGGGCGGGGGTTGCGGGCGGGGGAGGGAGCCGGGGTCGCGGGGACCGGGCGTATCAGCGGCCGCGAGCTGCGCGACTTCGCCAGCGAGCAGCGGCGGATGGCGCAGGACGAGCTGCGCGCGTTCGGCGATGCGCTGGTCAGGCACCGGCAGATGCGCGAGCGGCTGGAGGCGGATCTGGCGCACGCCTGGACCGACCTCCTCGGCGCCATCCTGCCCAGCCTGGAGGGCGCGGCGGTGCGGCGGGCCTGCGCGCGGCTGGGGCTGCCGGTGTTCGAGCCCGGGGCGCTGGCCCGGCTGAGCCAGGAACGCCAGGCCGAGCTGCGCGAGGCGCTGGCGGCGCTGGAGCGCGATCCGGCGCTGGTCGAGGCGGCGCGGGTCTGCGCGTCGATGGACGTCAAGCGGCGGAACCTGGAGGAACGCCTCGATCGGCTGGGGCAGCTGCTGGACGCGCTGGAGGAAGAGCCGCTGTTCTTCACCCTGGTGGCAGCCGGCTACGACACGGCGGACTACGAGGGGCGCTTCTGGCAGCGGCGCTTTCACCGGCACCGGCGCCAGGCGCGCGATCTGGTGCGGCGTCACGGCGAGCGGATGGGGGCGCGACGGTTCGGGCAACTGTACCGGCGCTACGTGTTCGAGAAGGCAGCCTATGACCACCTGTCGCTGGCGCGCGCGTCGCTGCTGGCGCGCGAGGCGGACGTGGCGGCGCTGGCGCGCCGGCGGCACGAGCTGGAGGTCGAGCTGGGGTCGCTGCCCGAGTGGGAGCTGGCCTACGTCCGCGCACAGATCCGCCAGCAGCTCAGCCAGCCGACGGTGGCCAGCGGGCTGCGGCCGCTGATCGACGACCCGGCGCTGGGGTCGACCGCCAGCTCGGTGGTGGCGCTGGACGGGCGGCTGCGCAGCCTGGGCGGCCTGCGGGTCGAGTGCCTGGAGGAGCCGCGCACCGAGGCCGAGCGCGCGCTGGAACGGCTGGAGGATCTGCTGGCCGAGCTGCGCTCGCCCGCGCGCAAGCTGGACGCCCTGCACCTGCGCGACGAGATCGAGCGCACCTACGGCCTGCCGCTCGCGCGCTGGCGCGACCTGCGCCGCCGCCACGACGAGGTGGCGGCGCAGCCGTCGTAGTGGTCAGGCCGCCTCGGGCCGGTCAGGCGACGAAGGCGTTCAGGCGGGCGGCCTCGGGCAGGTCGCCGAAGGACAGGCCCGCCAGCTCGCGCATCGTGATCGGACCGCCGCACAGGCTGTCCAGCTCGGGCGAGGTGCCGCGGAAGCCGGCGATCAGCATCGGCAGCAGGGCGCGCACGAAGGTCATCCCCAGCGGGCCCACCCGCAGGCGGTTGTAGCTGAGGTGGCCGATCTCGTCGGTGCACACCTGCATCACCCGTTCCTCCATGGCGTCGCGCAGCTCGGGCTGCTCGCGCAAGGTCGTGCGCGTGGCGCGCAGCAGCCGCAGGAACATGGCCACGCCCAGGATCTCGCCGGCCAGCGCCAGCGGGTGCATGATGAACGGCGGCGTGCGCGCCACGCCGGCGATCAGGACGCGCATCGCGGGCAGCGGCGTCAGGCGGCCGGGTACCTCCAGGTCGTACAGGTCGGCGGCGCTGAGCAGCAGCTGCGTGTGGTAGTTCTCCTGCACCAGCACGCGGCGCTCGATCGGGGTGAGGTCGTGCTTGACCCGCCGGATGGTCTCGACCGCGAACGCCTCCTGCGAGTTGATCTTCACGAAGGCCAGCAGCAGCCGCATCTCGGCGCTGGCGCCGGCCTCGGGCCGGTACCGCAGGTAAAGCTCGCGGAACTGGTCCGCGTCGGCCGGCCCGCTGTGGCGCACGCGCTGCGCGCGCAGGCGCGCCATCTGCGGCTCGCGCAAGGACAGGGTCTCGCCGTCGTCGCCCGGCGTGCCGTCCCGGTCGACGAGATAGCGCTCGTACGCCGCGCACAGCTGCTCGCGTTCCTGACGCCCGGCGCGCACTGGCACCACCACCTCCGAGCCCATGCCTTCACGTTACCCCGGGCGGCGGGACGCGCAACCCTCATCGTCCGCGCCCGGATCGGGTAATCTTCGCCGGTGGTGTTCGATTTCGCGACCGGCACCCGCATCCGCTTCGGCGCGGGCACGCAGGCCGAGGTGCCCGAGGTTGTGCGCGGGCTGGGGGTCAGACGCATCCTGCTGGTGACCGGTCGTACGCCCGAGCGGGCCGAACGGCTGCGCCGCTCGCTGCTGCAGGCCGAGCACGACGTGGTCGAGCTGGCGGTGGCGGCCGAGCCCTCGGTCGAGCTGGTGCGCATGGCCGCCCAGCGCGCGGTGGCCCAGCGGTGCGAGGCGGTGGTCGCCTTCGGCGGCGGCAGCGCCATCGACGCCGGCAAGGCGGTGGCGGCGCTGACCCCCAACCGCGGCGATCCGCGCGACTTCCTGGAGGGCATCGGCCGCCGTACGCTGGAACGTCCCTCGCTGCCGCTGGTGGCGTTGCCCACCACCGCGGGCACCGGCGCCGAGGTCACCCGCAACGCCGTCCTGCTGTCCCGGCACGAGCGGATCAAGTCCAGCCTGCGTTCGCCCGGGCTGGCCCCCATCGCCGCCATCGTCGATCCCGACCTGCTGGTGGGCACGCCGCCGCCGGTGCTGCTGGCCAACGGCTTCTGCGCGCTGTCGCAGCTGATCGAGCCGTTCCTGTCGCCGCGGGCCAGCCCGCTGACCGACCCCTGGGCGCGCGAGGGCCTGTATCGCCTGGCGCGATCGCTCCGGCGGTCGGTGCTCGAGCCGCCCGACGACGGGGCCCGCGAGGACCTGGCGCTGGCCGGGCTGCTGGGCGGGCTGTGCCTGGCCAACGCCGGGCTGGGCGCCGCCGACGCCTTCGTGGCCGCCGCCGGCGGCATGCTGGAGGCGCCCCACGGTGCCCTGTGCGCCGCCCTGCTGACCCCCGTGCTGGCGGTCAACCTGCGCGCCCTGCAGAGCCGCGCCCCCAACCACCCGGCCCTGCACCGCTTCGGCGAGATCGCGTCGTTGCTGATCGGCCGGCCGGGCGAGCCCGGTCAGGCGGTGGCCTGGGTCGAGGCGCTGGCGCGCGAGCTGCGCGTGCAGGGGCTGGGCCGCCTGGGCCTGGCCGTCGCCGACATCCCGGGCCTCGTCGAGCGGGCCAAGCGCACCAGCAGCCTGCGCGGCAACCCGATCGAGCTCGCCGACGAGGAGCTGACCGACATCGCCCACCGCGCGCTCAGCGGGCCGTGACCTCCGCGTTCACACGCGGGTCTTGAAGCCCATCGCCCGCACCACGCACCAGCCGGCGCGGGCCTCGAACACCGAGAAGGCCCCCGAGACGGCCAGCGCCGCGGCGACGATCCAGCCGAAGGTGGAACGGGTGGGCAGCGCCCAGACCAGCGCCAGCACCACCGCCAGCAGCAGAAACACGATTCCCGACCGCAACCGCACCGCCTTGCCCCGCGCATCGATGTTGCAGGTGAGCGCCATCCCGGGAGGATGACACCGGCGCCCCCACTTGCCAAGTGGTAAGTGAACGATGTTCAACAGCGGCGCAGGGCCCGCGTCCCCGCGACCAGCAGGCGGTAGGTGGCCGCTTCGGCCGCATCCAGGCCCCGGGGCGCCGCTCGCCGGACGCCGGCGGGCGTCTGCATCCGGCCCTCGGTGAAAGCTTCGATCACCCCCGGGTGCACGTACGACGACCGGCAGATGGCGCGGGTGTTGCCCAGCCGCTCGGCCGCGCGATCGATGGCCGCCAGCACCGTCCGGTTCGCCGCCGTCGCCGAGCGGGCCGGCTCTGCCTCCAGCAACGCCTCGGCCACGCAGACGGTGCCGGCCCAGGTGCGGAAGTCCTTGGCGGTGAAGTCGCTGCCGCTGACCTGGCGCAGGTAGCGGTTCACGTCCCCCGAGCCGACCGTGTGCCGCCGGCCCGAGCCGTCCAGGTACTGGAACAGCCGCTGCCCGGGGATCTCCTGGCAGCGGCGCACGATGCGGGCCAGCCGCGCGTCCGACAGCCCCACCTCGTGCTCCTTGCCGCTCTTGCCCCGGAAATGAAAGCGCAGGCTGTGGCGCCGGATGTCGACGTGGCGGTCCAGCAACGTGGTCAGGCCGAAGTGCGAGTTGGTGCGCGCGTATTCGTCGCAGCCCACACGTATGGCGGTGCGTTCCAGCAGCCGCACGATCGTCGCTAGCACCTTGCTGCGCGACAGCCCGGTCCGCCGCAGATCGCGCTCGACCACCTGGCGGATGTGGGGCAACGCCTGCGCGAAGGCGATCATGCGATCGAATTTCGTGCGGTCGCGCAGCTCGCGCCAGCGCGGGTGGTAGCGATACTGCTTGCGCCCGCGGGCGTCGCGGCCCACCGCCTGGATGTGGCCGCGGGCATCGGGGCAGATCCAGACATCGGTCCAGGCCGGCGGAATGGCCAGCGACCGGATGCGTTTCAGGGTGCCGGCATCCCGTAGAGGCCCGCCGGTGGTGCTGCGGTAACGGAAGGATCCCCCGGCGGAGACACGCCGGATGCCGGGCTCGTCGTCGCTGACGTAATGGAGCCGGGCGCGCGCGGCGGCGGGCGCGCCGTCCAGGCGTTTTCCTGTGGGCAGGCGCGCCAGGCTCAGGGTCATGGCCGATCCGACAGGGCGTTGGCACGGGTCATGAAGTCCTTCTCCAGCATCCCGAGGAGGGTACACAGATGGCAAACAGAGGAAAAAATCGCGCGGTCGACGACGCTGATCTGCTGGATGCCGCTCGGCCGGGCGAACGTTTCGACGACGAGCTGGACGATATGGACGAGACCTACGACGAGCAGGGCGAGCGCCGCGAGGCCTCGTCGGGCGCATTGGCCGAGGGCGAGCCGGTCGGTCCCTGGACCGAGGAAGAAGAAGAGCCCAACGCCTTCGACGCCGCGTCCGCGTCCGAATCGGAGTCCGAGCTCGAAGAACAATACGAATTCGAGGACGACGAGGAGCTGGATCCGGCCGAGTTCCAGTCCCTGGACGGCGGGTCGGTGGGCGGTGTCGAGCCGACCGAGAAGCGCCGTCGCGACCATTGAGCGAGTCACTGGCCTGAGGATTCCGCGGGGCCGGTGAGGCCCCGCGGTTTCCATTTTCGTCATGCGGGCGGCTGCTGGCCGGCCAGCTCCTCCGGGATGTCGTTGCGGGGCTCGGTGTCCTCCAGCTCCTCCTGCAACGCCATCATCTCCTGGGCGATGGCCGCCATCTCGTCCTGGCTGAGCACCTTCTTGGCCGCCGGGAACAGCTCGCCTTCCTCCTCCTTCACGTGGTGATCGACCTGCTCCTGCAGGACCTTGATCTGCGCGTCGAACGTCGGCTCGGCCGGATCCGCTTCCAGCAGATCGGCCAGCAGGCGCTTGACGCTGGTGTGCTCGACGAACGCCTCCAGGATCATGTCCTGGGTCTTCTTCTCCTGGACCGCCGGATAGAAGAACTGCTCCTCGATCTTGGCGTGGATGGCCAGCTTGTCGGCCAGGTCCTCGAACAGCGCTTCCTTGTCCTCGGGGTTGCTCGCCTTGTCGATCTCCTTGAATAGCTTCTCCACTTCCCGATGCTGAGAGGTGAGGAGCTCGACCGCGGTCAGTTCGTTCTTTGCCATGGATTCCTCCGTGCCTCGCCAATCAGCAGATGCTGTGCCAACCGCGCAGGTTGGATATGCCGGTGAAATCCCTGTTTCCCGCGGGGAAACGTGTCGAGTCGGTAACGGCCGCTCCGAGCACGTCACGCACCGGCGCGAGCCTTCAGCGCGGGCGCACGGCGTCCCGGAACGCCGCCGCCGGCAGCGTGTTCAGGACCTCTTCTTTCCGGATCCCTGCCCGCCGGGCCATCCGCACGCCATTCTCGAGGTAATCGAAATCCCTGATCGAGTGGGCGTCCACCGATACGACGAAACGCAGCCCCCGCCGGCGCGCCTGGCGCAGCCACACCGGGGGGAGATCCAGGCGGTGCGGGTCGCCATTGATCTCGACCGCCACCCGCCCGGCCGCGGCGGCGTCCAGCACGCGCTCCACGTCGCACGCCACCGGGTCACGGTGCAGCAGGATCCGCCCCAGGCCGTGCCCCCAGATCTTGAACAGCGGCTGCTCCATCGCCGTCACCAGCCGCCCGGTCATCTGCGCGCTGTCCATCTTGAACCGGTTGTGGATGCTGGCGATGACCACGTCCAGACCGGCCAGCACCTCCGGCGCGTAATCCAGGGTGCCGTCGGCGCGGATGTCCGATTCGGTCCCGGCCAGCACGTCGATGCCGGCGGTGGGGCGCAGCGCCGCGATCTGCGCCGCCTGCTCGGCCAGCCGCTCGGGCGTCAGCCCGCCGGCGTAGCTGGCGCTGGGCGAATGGTCGGTGATGGTTATGTAGTCCATCCCGCGGGCGCGCGCGCCGGCGGCCATCTCGTGCAGCTCGTGGCGCCCGTCCGAGGCGGTGGTGTGGCAGTGCACGAACCCGCGCACGTCGTGAAGGTCGATCAGTCCGGCGCCGCCCGCCGGCCAGTCCGCCGCCGCCTCGGCCTCGCGCAGCTCGGGCGGCACCGGCGGCAGCCCCAGCCGGGCGTACACCGCCTCCTCGACGTCCGCCTCCAGCTGGTCGAGCTCCAGGCCGCGCGCGCGGGCCACCTCGGTCAGCGCCTGCAGGTACGCGCGCGATCCGGTCTGCTGCAGCAGCGCGGTCCCCCAGCGCCGCGGCGGCACCACCACCACCTCGCCCGCGCCGCCGCCCAGCAGCCGGAAGCGCGCCCGTCCCGGCCCCTGCTCGACCACCTCGCCGATGGAGGCGGCCCGCAGGAACGCCGCCACGGCCGCCGCGGGATCGTCGGCCGCGGCCACCAGGCGCACGGTGGAGACCACCTCCTTCCAGCGACGGATCGCTCCGGCCACCGCGGCGCTGTGGACACCCGGGGCCGCGCGCAGGTGCAGCAGCAGCGGGTGCGCAGCCAGCCGGGCGTCGCGCAGGATCAGCTGCGGCGGGCGCTCCTCCCGCCGGCGCGCGATCGCCTCCAGCAGCTTGCTCTCGGACCGCGCCCCGAAGCCCTTGACCGCCTGCAGGCGGCCCTCGCGGGCGGCGCGCTCCAGCGCCTCGATGCTGTCGATGCCCAGCTCGGCATGCAGCAGCCGCACGCGCGGCAAGGTCAGGCCCGGCAGCTCGGCCATCACCAGCAGACCGGTCGGGATCTCGGTGCGGTAGCGCTCGAGCGTGGCGGTGGTGCCCGTGCGTGCGATCTCGGTGATGGCGGAGGCGAGCCTGTCGCCGATCCCCGGCACCTCGGTCAGCCGGCCCTGCTCCAGCAGCGGCCCGAACCGATCCCCCAGCGCCTCGACAGCATCCGCGGCCGTCTCGTACGCCCGCGCGCGGAAGCGGCTCTCGCCCCGGAGGCGCAGGTGCCCGGCCAGCTCGCGCAACATCGCGGAGATCGCGGCCGGCCCGGGTCCTGGCATCCGTCAGGCTACCGCCTCGTCAACGCGCACAGCGTAGCGCGGCTGCGTCGCTCCCCTCATCGGCAGGTGCCACCTCCTGTCCGCAAGGTACGTTCGGCTCTGTCAGGGTGAACCGCAGCCCGCACCGGACTTTGCGGGGCGCCCCGGCGGGACCATACTTGGGGCGGGAGGTGACGCGGATGGACCGGACCCGCTGGGAGGACGACAAGGTGGCGCGTCGGGATTTCACCGGGGTGCTGGTGGGGGCGCTGGCGGGGTTCGCGCTGGCGCTGCTGCTGAGCGCGACCTGGACCCCACCCGATCAGCGCTGGGCGCTGCTGATGGACGGCCTGATCGGCGCCGCCGCCGGTGCCCTGCTGGGGCGGCTGCTGGCCAGCACGGTCACGCCCGACGAGGTCGAGCCCCACGCCAGCAACCGCCCCTTCGTCGGCGGCCACAGCCCCGACGACGACACCACCACCGACGGCCCCCACCCCCGGCCGGTCTGAGCGATCAGACCCGCAGGTGCATCAGCAGGCTGATCGACCGGTAGTCCGATCGATTCACGCCGGGCGGCTGCTTGCCCAGCAGGTTGTCGAAGCTGAAGCGGCCGCCCAGGTCGATGTTCTCGTTGATGTTGAAGATCAGCCCGCCGCCCACCGGTATCTGGTAGGCGTCGGAGAAGCCGGACAGCGGGCCGGTGACGCCGGTCAGCGCCTTCAGCGCGGTGGTGGGCGAGATCTGGAACTGCAGCTCCAGCGGCAGGAAGAAGCGGTGGGGGTTGCCGCGGTCGCGCTCGCTCAGCGCGATGCCCACCTGCGGGTCGAAGAACAGCGCCAGCAAGTCGGTGAAATGCACCTTGCCGGCTGCGCCCAGGGTCAACATGAACCAGCGCGGGTCGCTGAGCTTGAGCGCGTAGAACGTCGAGTGCAGCGAGAAGTGGAAGTCACCGAACGCCAGCCCAAACATCGCGTCGAGGCCGACGTTGTCGTAGACCCGCGGACAGCGCCCGTCGGTGCCGGTCAGGCACAGGCCGGCGCCGGGCAGGGTCTGCCAGCCCATCGGCAGGTTGTGGACCAGCCCCAGCTGGAAGGTATCGGTGAAGCTGTAATAGAGGTCGGGAGCCAGCGAGACCGGTTCGGCGCCCAGGCCCTTGGTGGCGTTGATGTGCAGCAGGATGCGCGCGTGGAACAGCCCCGCCGGGCCCTGCACCCCGCGCTTGACGGCGTGCATGCCCATCGGCGCCAGGCTGACCGGCGGGACGTCGACCTGGGCCGAAGCCTGCGTGCTCCAGAACAAACCCAGCGCGAGACAGAACGGTGTAATACGCATGATTACAAGATGTGTGTCCGTAGGGCGCTTACGGTATCCGGGTTAGTCTGGCCTGTGTCCGCCGGACGCTTCGTTCTTCATGTGATGGGCTGGGCGGGCTGATTCGTTCATTGATGTCGATGAGCTGTGGTCGAAAATGTTCCCGCTCCACCCGCGCGCCGATCCGGCTGGGCGCGCGGGCGGGGTTCGCGGTGGCCTTCGTCTCGGTCCTGGTGGTGGCTGCGCCGGCGCGCGCGCAGCGCTGGGAGACGGCCGCCGCCCGGCGGGAGGCGCTGTTCGACATCGCGGTGGCCGCCATGGCTCACGGCGATCTCGATCTGGCCGAGCGCGCGTTCCTGGATGCCGCGGCGGTGCCCGGCGATCCGGTGCGGTCGGCGGTGTCGGCCTCGTTCGCCGGGCGCGTGCGGCGGCTGCGCGAAAAGCGCCTGCAGCAGCCAGTGGTGACGGTGTTGTCGTCCGGGCCCGAGGCGACGGTGCGCGCCCGTGCGCCGGAGGCGCCGGCCGTCGAGCCCGAACGCTCGCAGCGGAGCACCTTCGTCGCCATCACCAGCGTGCTGGGGGCGTCGCTGTACGGCTGGACGGTGCCGGCGGCTCTGTCGGTGCCGGCCGAGCAGTCCCGGCGGTTCCTGGGTTATTACATGTTGACCGTCGCCGGATCCTTCCTGGGTCCGTACCTGGCCACGCGCGACCGTCCCGTCACCGCCGCGCAGGCGGACCTCGCCCTGTACGGGGGCACGCGCGGCGCCTGGCACGGCGTGATGCTGACCGCGGTGCTGGTGGGTGACGCCACCCCCGACCAGCGCAGCCAGGCCTGGGCGCGCGGCCTGCTCCTGGGCAGTGTCTCCGAGCTGACCGCGGGCTACTTCCTGGCGGGCGACGGGCGCCTGACCACCGGGCAGACCCACACCATGGCGGCGCTGGGCGATCTGGGGCTGCTGTGGGGCGTGGGCGCGGGTTACCTGCTGCGCTTCGACCAGCGCGACGGCGCCGATCGCCAGGCCCGCGCCATGGGCGCGGCCACCCTGCTCGGGTCCGGCCTGGGGCTGACCGGCGGCTACCTGCTCGGCCGGAGGCGCGCCAACACCTGGGGCGACGCCGAGGTGCTGCGCCTGGGCGGCCTGCTGGGCGCGCTGACCGGTTTCGGCATCGCGGACGCGCTGAAGATGGATCTCGTTCTGAGCAGCCGGCCGGTGACCGGGCTGGCGATCGGGGCCAGCGCGCTGGGTGCGGCGGCGGCCGACCGGCTGCTGCGTCCTCTGGATCTGACCGTGTCGCAGGCTCTGCTGGTGGACCTGGGCACGCTGGCCGGCACTCTGGGGGCTGCGGGCATGGCCTACCTGCTGACCGGGGATGGTGATTCCCGCCAGCCCTACGTGCTGCTGATGGCCGTGGGCGGGGTCACCGCTTTTTCTCTGTCCTACTGGGCCGTGTTCGATCGTTCCACCAGGCGGGCGCGCGGGCGTGGGCTGGCGGTCGGAGGGGCCAGCCTCGCGCTGTTGCCGCTGGTGTCGGGCGGCGGCGAGCGGGGGGCGGCGTTGATGGGGCGTTTCTGAGCGGGCTCTGAGACCGGCCACACACGTTTCGCGCGCGCGCGGACGTTCGCGCTGACGGTCGCCGCGCGGGCGACCCTATACTGCGTGCGGCTGAAAGCTGGAGGTTCCCCGTGATGGCGAATCGCGTTGGTGTGTGTCTGGCCGGCTGGGCAGCATCGATCGGGCTGGCGGGCTGCGTGCCCGGCGTGACCCGCGAATACCTCCCGCCGCCGGAGTCGGTCCAGCCGCCCAGACCCCCGCTGGTCGTGGGCGCGCGCCCGGACTTCGGCCGGGCGCGCGTCTCGGACGTTCCCCCACCGCCGATCAGCGGCGGAACCCTGGCCGCCCTGCGGGACGCTCAGACCGCGGTCGCCGCCGATCCCGACCGCGATCGCATCTTCGTTGTCGACTACGCGCGCGGGGCCCTGCTGGCCGAGCTGCCGCTCGAGGCCGGTGACGAGCCCGGGCGCGTGCTCGAAGATCCGGAGGGCCGCGTGCACGTGGTGCTCCGCCGCGCCGGCGCGCTGGTCACCCTGGCGCGCGATCCCTGGCGCATCGTGGGCCGCCGCTCGCTGTGCACGGCGCCGCGCGGGGTGGCCTTCGATCCGGGCGCGGCGCCCGGGGGGCTGCTCCAGGTGGCCTGCGCCGACGGGCAGCTGGTCTCGCTGGCGCCCGCGCCCGACGGCGCGGTGGTGCGGCGGGTGGACCTGCTGCCCGACCTGCGCGACGTCGTCGTCGACGGCGAGGTGCTGCTGGTCAGCCGCTTCCGCTCCGCCGACGTGCTGACGGTCGGCCGCAGCGGCGCGATCATCGGCCGCAGCGCGCCCCCCAACCGCCCCAGCCACCGCTTCGCGCAGACCGAGCCGACCCGCCCCGGCGACCCGGTACGCCCACCCGAGCAAGCGGGGCTGGTACCGGCG
>JBKPRZ010000715.1:0-6814 GCA_046734815.1 Myxococcota bacterium
GACCCAGACGGCCTCGGCGGCGCCGGCCCCTGCCCCCGCCGCCCCGGCACCCTCCAGCGCGCCCGCCCCCGAGGCGCCCGGGCCCAGCGCGGGCAATCCGCCCGCCGCGGTCCCCGGTGCGCCCGCGGAAAACGGCGGTTACTCCGTTCGTCTGCGTCACCTCGAGCGCAGCGTGAGCGAGCTGAAGGAACAGGTGTTCCGCACCAAGGCCCGGCTGCAGCTGTTGAAGGAGACGGTGCTGGGCGGCGTGATCGGCGCCTCGCAGGCGCTGATCAAGCATCGCAACGAGATGGGCGGACAGTTCCGACTGATCAAGGCGGTGTACGCGCTGGACGGCGTGCAGATCTTCTCCAAGGCCGACGACAGCGGCCAGCTGGGCGAAGCCAAGGAGTTCGAGATCTACAAGGGCGCCATCCAGCCCGGCTCGCACACCCTGTCGGTCCAGCTGCTGTACCAGGGCAACGGCTTCGGCGTGTTCAGCTACCTGAAGGGTTACAAGTTCAACGTGAAGTCCAGTCACACCTTCGTGGCGCCGGAAGGGCGCGCCACCCAGGTCGTGGTGGCGGGGATCGAGCAGGGCGGGGCCACCACCAACATGGAAGACAAGCCTGCCGTCGACTTCCGCGTCAGCAACGTCAGCGCGGAGGCCGCGGCGCCCAAGAAATAGACCGTGGCAACACGATCGGATGGCTCTCTCCGATGGCAGTGGACCAGAACCGGGCGTGCGGGTGAGGTGCGGCTGATCAGTCAGGGGCTCAGGATCGGGAAGACGCGCGTCGTGCGCGAGGGGTTTGCGATGCCAACAGTCAGGAGAATACTTTCGACCGCGTTGCAGCTGGCGGTCGTGCTCTGGGCGGGGGTGGGGCGGGCCGGGCCCGTTCAGGACGCCCACCGCAAGCTGATCGATCTGGAGGAACGGGCGCGGGTCTTGCGCTCGAGTTTTCGCGAGTCGTACACCCGCGATCCCAACGCCGCCGACAAGCGCGTGATCGAGGCCGAGAAGCTGTTCGCCATCAAGAACTACTCGGCGTCGGCCACCCTGTGCCTGGACGTGATCGAGCGCTACCCCAACAGCCGCGCCTTCGAGGACGCCCTGTTCCTGCTGGCCGAATCGCTGTACCAGGACGGCGACCTGCTGTCGGCCCGCCGCTACTTCGAGCAGGCCACCAAGAAGCAGGTGTTGACCCGCCGGGATCAGCGGGCGCTGCAGCGGATCGTCGAGATCGCCCTGCGCACCAACGACTACGAGGGCATCGAGCAGCACCTCAACCGGCTGTCGAACATCCCGGTGTCCGACCAGGACCCCTCGGTGGCCTACGTGCGCGGGAAATATTACTTCCTGCGCGGCGAGCCCGACCAGGCCCTGGCGGTGCTGGATCCGATCGGGCCCGGCCATCCTTATTACATGCAGGCCCGCTACTTCGTGGCCACCATCCACGTCAAGAAGGGCGACTACGCCACCGCGGCCCGCACCTTCGACGAGGTCATCAAGCAGCAGCCCAAGAGCGACGCCGAGAAGGAGATCCAGGACCTGGCCCGGCTGGCCATTGGCCGGCTGCTGTACGACCGCGGGCAGTTCGACCGGGCCAAGGAGTGGTACTCGTCGGTGCCCCGGCAGTCGAAGTACTTCGGCGACGCCATGTATGAATCGGCCTGGAACTCGATCAAGGCCAAGGACTTCAAGTCGGCCTACCGGGCCCTGGATCTGATGTTGCTGCAGGAGCCGGACAGCCCGCGCGCGCCCGAGCTGCGCCTGCTGATCGGCAACCTGCAGCTGCGGCTGTCCAACTTCTATCTGGCCTCGGCGCAGTTCACCCAGGCGCTGACCGAATACGAGCCGATCTACCGGGAGCTGAGCGCCCGCCAGGCGCAGGCCAAGTCCGACCCCAAGTACTTCGACAAGCTGGTGGCGCAGGGGCTGGACAAGTTCGACATCTCGGCGGTGATCCCCCACGCCGCCATGAAGCTGGTGGCCAAGGAGCCGGACGTGGCCAAGCTGCTGTCGCTGGCCGAAGACGTGGGGTCCCTGCAGCGGGGCATCCGCGAGTCCGAGCAGCTGGTGCAGCGGCTGGAGCACGCGGTGGCCAGCGGCCACATCGTGGGCCTGTTCCCCGACCTGGCCACCGCCCGCAGCCGGTCGACCGAGATCCTCAACCAGACCATCGACGTGCGCCGGCGCTTCCAGGCCGAGGCGCGCAGCATCGCCGGCCGCTACCTGTCGCCGGAGGACCGGGCCGCCCTCGACCAGATCGCGGGCGAGCGCGGGGCGCTGGAGCAGGAGCTGCGCACCTTGCCGCTGACCCGCGACGCGATGGCCTCGCAGGCCAGCCAGATGCGGGCCTCCTTCGCCGGCCTGGACGGCCGCACCTCCGAGCTGAACGTGACCATCCAGTCGCTGGAAGCGGAGATCGTGGCCATCGAGCAGTATTACGTCCAGTCCCAGAGCGACAAGAAGGTCAACCCCGAGGCGCTCAAGCAGCCGCTGGACCTGATGCGCCAGGAGATCGACCAGACCCGCACGGCGCTGGAGAAGGTCCGCGGCGACATCACCATGGCCGCCCAGGAGGCGGCGCTGGCCGGTGCCGCGGGCAGCGAGAACAAGGTCTCGGCCACCCGGCTGGTCGAGCTGCTGCGGCAGGAGCAGGAGATCCTGTCCCGGGCTCGCCCGCCCGGCGGCCGGTCCGACAGCACCGCGGACTACGATCAGTTGCTGAGCGTGCTGTCGCGGGCCGACACCATCCAGAGCGCGGTGATCGAGTTCGACGGGCGGCTGGACGCCATCGCCGACGGGCGGCTGGGCGACGTCCGCAGCCTGATCCGCACCGAGAAGAGCAACCTGGAACAGGCGGGCGGCAAGCTGGCGGCGGTGCTCAGCGAGGGCCAGAGCGTGGGCGGCGGGCTGGCCGAGGCGGTGATGGGGCGGGCCACCGCGCGGTTTTACGACATCACCGTGCAGTCCGACGTGGGGTTGATCGACGTGTCCTGGGGGATCAAGGACGCCAAGACCCAGACGGTGTCCAAGCTGATCAACCAGCAGAAGCAGGAGCTGCAGGCGGTGGAAGACGACTTCCAGCCGCTGCTGAAGGAGGAGGACAAATGAGGCCGCCCCGCTCCCGCCGGCCGGCGCTGTTGCTGCTGGCCCTGGCGCTGGTGCTGCCGGGCGCGCGGGCGTTCAGCGCGCCCAAGGTGGTCCCGGCCGACGAGAGGACCCTGGACGAGATGGCCAAGGACCTCGCCCGCTTCCAGGAGGCGGTCAAGGGCTATCGCAGCGCCGCCAACGTCGTGATCCGGCGCGCCTACGCCGAGAAGCTGAAGGCCATCAAGGGCAAATACGAGCCGATCATCGCCTCGAACGAGAAGGAAGAGCGCGACCGCCGGCTGGACGCGATCGCCATGTTCGAGGCCTTCCTGCGCAAGTATCCCTCGGACGTGCGCTGGACGCCGGACGCGATGTTCCGGCTGGCCGAGCTCTACTACGAGAAGTCGTCCGACGAGTTCCTGGCCTCGCAGGAGGCCTACCAGAAGGCGCTCGACTCGCCCAACCCGCCGTCGGGCGAGCCGCCGCGCGCCGAATACACCAACACGGTGTTGCTGTACCGGCGCATGTTGGTCGACTTCCCCAACTACCGGCTGCTGGACGCGGCCTACTACCTGCTGGGGTTCTGCCTGGGAGAGATGGGGCAGGAGGCCGAGGGGCGACAGGCGCTGCTGGCGCTGACCTGCTCGAACAAGTACAAGCCCCTGGACCCGCCCGCCCCCACCACCGCGGTGCCCGAGGCGCAGGCCGCCGAGGAGAATGCCAAGGGCAAGGCCGGCAAGAAGACGGGGAAGAAGGCGCCGGCCAAGGTGGTCGAGCGGCCCCGCGTGACCGACGACATCTACAAGGACTGTCAGCCGGTGCGCAAGGCCAGCAAGTTCTTGCCCGAGGCCTGGACCCGCATCGGCGAGATGCACTTCGATGCCGCCGAGCTGCCCCAGGCCATCTCGGCCTACAGCCGGGTGCTGGAGTTCAAGGACTCGAGCTACTACGACAAGGCGCTGTACAAGCTGGCCTGGTCGTATTACCGCGACAACCACTTCGTCGAGGCCATCCGGGAGTTCGATCGGCTGGTCAAGTGGGCCGACGACAAGAAGTCCTCCGGTGAGAAGTTCGGGTCGGACCTGCGGCCCGAGGCCATCCAGTACCTGGGGGTCAGCTTCTCCGAGCCGGACTGGAACGGCGACACCCTGCCCGACGGCGAGAGCGGCCTGCAGCGGCTGGAGGCCTTCTACCGGGGTCGCGAAAAAGAGCCCCACGTGCGCGAGGTGTACCAGCGGCTGGGCGAGATCTACTTCGACGCCACCCAGTACCCGGAGTCGATCGCGGTCTTCAAGACCTTGCTGACCAAGTGGCCCACCTACGCCGAGGCGCCGAAGATCCAGGACCGGATCATCACCGCCTATGAGCGGGACCGGAACATGGTGGCGGCGGCCAAGGAGCGCGAGATGCTCGGGCGTCTGTATGTGAAGGGCAGCGACTGGTACAAGGCCAACCAGGACAACCTCGACGCCATCGCGGCCGCCCAGCAGCTGTCCGAGGACGCGCTGCTGAGCGCGGCCACCAACGTGCACGCGGCGGCGCAGGCCTGCAAGGCCAAGGCGGACGAGACCAAGGACGCCCGCAAGCTGGCCGAGTGCAAGCCGATGTACCAGACCTCGGCGGAGCTGTACGACAAGTACCTCACCGCCTACCCGAACGCGAAGCGGGCCTACGAATACAGCATCTTCCACGCCGACGCGCTCTACTACTCGGAGCAATACGAGAAGGCGATCGATGCCTACACCGCCATCCGCGAGTCGGTGCTGGACAACCGCTACCAGCGCGACGCCGCCTTGCAGGTGATCAAGGCTTACGAGGAGATCATCGGGAAGATGGCGGCGGCCAAGCAGCTGGAAGACCCGCCCATCCCCGACGACAACAACACCAAGCCCCCGGTGACCGCGCTGGCGATGCCCGAGATCTACCAGAAGTACATCGGCGCGCTGGACTGGTACACCGCCAACATCAAGGACGAGCGGGTCCCCGAGCTGCGCTACGCCGCGGCGGTGTTGCAGCTGCGCTACCACAACTGGCCCGAGGCGCGGCAGCGGCTGGCGGCGCTGACCACCGACTACTGCGGCACCAAGCCGGAGGTCGGTTTCAAGGCCTACGACGCCCTGTTGAAGACCTATTTCATCGACTACAACAACCCCGATGAAGAACAGCAGGACTGCGCGCTGGGACGGCTGCTGAACATCGCCGATCAGTTCACCGAATCACCGTGCAGCAAGAACCCCGCTGCCGGGCCCTACCTGTCGCGCATCCAGCAGATCCGGTCGTCGGTGAAGTCCAAGGTGATCACCAAGCGGCTGGAGATCGCCATCGAGAACGAGGAGAAGGGCACCGACCGGCAGCTGACCGTCTGCCGCGAGGGCGGCGGCGGCATCGCCCTGGTGACGGGCGGCGGCGCCCAGACCGGGGCGCCGGGCGCCCCCGCGCCGGGCCAGCCGGGGCAGCAGCCGGGCGCGAAACCGGCCACCGGCGGAAAAGTGTCGACCGAGATGGACCCGGGGCTGGCGCTCGACCTGATCGGGCTGGTGGACCAGAACCCGCGCGACCAGGACGCGGCCAAGAACCTGAACAACGCCTGCGTGATCTACGAACGCCTCTACCAGTACGGCGAGGCCACCCGCTGCTACGAGCGGCTGACCCGCGACTACCCCGATTCGAACGAGGGCAAGGACGCGGTCTGGAACGCGGCCCAGAACAACCAGCGCTTCTTCAACTTCGATGCGGCGGTGAACGGCTACCTGAAGCTGGCCGAGGATCCGAAGTTCTCGGCCAGCGAGCACCGCAAGGAGGCGCTGGGCCTGGCCGCCACCTTGCTGGACAACGACCAGCAATACGGCCGGGCGGCGACCTTGTACCGGCGGTACTCGGACGCCATCGCCGAGAAGCCGAAGGACTCGGCCCAGGCCTTCATGTTCTCCTGCACGGCGCACGAGAAGCTGCACGACGCGACCAAGCAGAAGCAGTGCCTGACCGATCTGAACAAGCGGTACGGCAACCAGCCCGAGGCCGGTGAATACGTGGTCGAGTCGTACATGAAGCTGGCTTCGCTGGCCGAGCAGGGGCACGACAAGAACGCCACCATGAAGGCCTACCAGAAGGTGCGCGACGAGTTCGTGCAGCGGCACCTGCCCCCCTCGACGCCGGCGGCGGGCGCGGCGGCCAAGGCCGAGTTCCTGCTGGTCGAGCAGAAGTTCGCCGCCTTCAAGGAGCGCCCGCTCAAGCTGACCGACGCCAAGAAGGCCAAGAAGATCATCGACGACTTCATCGGCGACGCCCGCAGGCTGCAGGAGGACTACAAGCGGGTCTGGGACTACAAGGACATCAACTGGACCCTGGCCTCGATGCTGAGGCGGGGGGACATCTTCTACGAGTTCGGCCAGAAGCTGGTGAAGGCGGCGGAGAAACCGCCCGCCGAGGTGACCAGGCTGGACAAGCAGGCCTGCCGGGCCGACCCCAGCCTGTGCGGCGCGGCCGAGACGCAATACAAGGACGCCATCTATTCGTACGTCACCCAGGTGGAGGACGTGGCCAAGGGCGAGTGGAAGTCGACGCTCGAGCGCGCGGCCCAGTTCGGGGTGGCCAACGAATACACCAAGAAGGCGCGCGAGAACCTGTCCAAGTACCTGCCGGACGAGTTCCCCTTCGTGAAGGACGAACGCCCGCAGATGGAGCCGCCATGATCGTGACCGCGACGACATTCGCCATCGGCCTGCTGACCCTGGC
>JBKPRZ010000716.1:0-11474 GCA_046734815.1 Myxococcota bacterium
GTGTCAGCGTTGGCGTACATGCCCAGGTACCTGTCGAGCAGGCCTGCGCGGCCGAGGGCCGCGTCCCCGCGCGGCTCCTGCACCAGGGCCGCGATCACCTCGTCCCGGTGGGACAGCGCCCAGCGGATCGCCGCCCGCAGCACGCGCGAGACGCGCGCCACCGTCTCGGCGCCCAGGGCGCGGCGGATCACGTTCACCCCCAGCGGCAGGGGCAGCCCGGTCTGACCTTGCCACCACTGGCCCAGCTCGACCACGCGCGCGTAGCCGCGTTCTTCGTACAGCAGACGGCCCTCGTGGATCAGCAGGGCGGCGTCCACCTCGCCGGCGTCGAGGGCGTCGAACACTCGCGAGAAGGGCGCGATGGGAAGAACCACTGGCTGCAGGTCCGGCTGGATGAGCCGCAGCACCAGGTAGGCGGTGGTGTCGAGCCCGGGGATGCCCACCCGACGACCAGCCAGCTGCCCGACGTCGGTCGCTCCTGGACGCGCCACCAGCACCGGCCCGTAGCCGCGCCCCACCGAGGCTCCGTGCGGCAGCAGCAGGTAGCGGTCGGCCACCCGCGGGTAGGCGGCCAGCGAGATCGCGACGACGTCGGCGCCTCCGGCAGCGGCCAGCGCGTTCAGCTCGGCGGTGTCGCCGCGTCGGTGCGCGAACGCCAGACCCTCGAGGTCGATCGCCTCTTCGCGCAGGGCGTGGAACATGAACGCGTCGTCTGCATCAGCCGAGTAGGCGAGAGAGATCTGGCCGGGTGAGCCCATGTTCACGCCGCATCTTGCTGCGGGAGGCAGCCGGCGGGCCAGCCAATTCTGGTAGGCTTGCCGCGTTGGTTGCCACCACCGTCGCCGCCCCTGCCTCACCGTCGGCCGGGAGAATCCTGGTCATCGACTGGCTGCGCGGGGTCGCGGTTCTGCTGATGATCCTGGCGCACAGCTTCGACGCCTGGATGGACCCGACCGGGCGGGTGGGCCCGGGCTGGTTCGTGGTGCGGCACGCCTCGGGGATCCCCTCCCGGCTCTTCCTGTTCCTGGTCGGCGTCTCGAGCGCGATCGTCTTCGAGCGCGAGATGGTCCGGGGCACGCCGGTCGAGCGCATGCGGGTCGCGACCGCCCAGCGCGGGCTGCTGGTGCTGGTGCTGGCGTACCTGTTCCGGCTGCAGGAGCACGTGCTGGCCGGCTTCTGGGGCGGCTGGGGCCAGGTCTTCCGGGTCGACATCCTCAACTGCATCGGGGCATCGCTGCTGGTGCTGGCGCTGGTGGGCGTCCCCCGCGGCGGCCGGCCCGCCTACCTGCCGTCGCTGCTGGTGGCTGCGGTGCTGGTCGGCCTGGGCGCGGTGATCGGGCCGGCGCAGCAGCCGTCCTGGATCCCCCGCCCGCTCGGCTCGTACATCGGCGGCCAGCGGCCCATGTCCTGGTTTCCGCTGTTTCCCTGGGGCGCCTGGGCTCTGGTGGGGCTGGTGGTGGGACACCTGTGGCTGAGACTGGGACGCAACCCCGCCAACCGGGCCCGGGTCTTCCTGATCACGGGCGCGCTGGGGGCGCTCTCGCTCGGCACCGTGCTGGTCATCCGGGCGGTCGATCCGCAGATCATCCGCTACCCGTCCGAAGTGGTGCAGCAGATGGGCCCCGGCTCGTTCTTCTTCCGCCTGGGTCTGATCGGCGTCCTGGCCTGCCTGGGCTGGCTGGCCACGCGTCGGCCCGGCCCGCGCGACGGCGTCATCCAGCAGCTGGGGCGCACCTCCCTGTTCATCTACTGGATCCACGTGGAGATCTGCTACGGCTTCGCCACCCACCCGCTGCACAAGCGCCTGAGCTTCAGCCAGGCCGTGGCGGCGTACGTTCTGCTCTGTCTGGCCATGTACGGCCTCTCGCTGTGGAAGACGCGGCGCTCGCCGGCGCTGCGCGCGTGGATCAATCGGCGGCTGGCCCGGGGCGGCCGGTGAACGGCCCCGATCTCCTCCGGCGCGTCTTCGCCGAGGTCGCCGCGCGCATCGACGGCGCCGTCCTGGTCGAGCGCGCGCTGGCCGGCGAGCGCCTGCCCGACCGCCTGCAGGTGCTGGCGCTGGGCAAGGTGGCCGGGCCGATGCTGCGCGGGCTCCTGCGGGCGGTCGCACCCGGCGCCGTGACCGACGGCTTGCTGGTGGCGCCCGGGGATCGCCTGCCCGACCTGGCCCACCTGCCGGCTGGCATCCGTGCGCTCGCCGGCGATCATCCGGTCCCCGGCGAGCGCAGCGTCCGCGCGGGCGAGGCAATCGCGCGCTTCGTGGCCGGCCGGCGGCCCCCCGACCCGCTGCTGGTGCTGCTGTCGGGCGGCGGCTCCGCGCTGGCGGTCGCTCCCCGCGCCGGGCTCACCTTCGAGGACAAGCGCGCGGCCACCAGCGCGGTCGCGCGGGGCGGGGCTGCCATCGCCGAGCTGAACACCGTGCGCAAGCACCTGTCGGCGATCAAGGGCGGGCAGCTCGGTATCAGCGCGCCGGTGCCGGTGCAGGTGCTGGCCCTGTCGGACGTGATCGGCAACGATCCGGGCACCATCGCCTCGGGGCCCTTCTCGGCCGACGCCACCACCTTCGCACAGGCGCTCGCGCTGCTGGACCGCTACGCGGCCGGCGCCGCTCCGGCCGCGCGCGCCTTCCTGGCCCGTGGCGCGGCCGGCGATCTGCCCGAGACAGCGAAGCCCGGTGATCCGCGGCTGGGGCGGGTCCGTTACCAGATCCTCGCCGGACCCGATCGCGTCGCCGCCGAGGCGCGCGCCTGCCTGGAAGCGCACGGCCATCGGGTGGACGACCTGGTGCTGCAAGCCGAAGCCGACGTGGAGACACTGGCTGCTGGATACGCCCGCCGCGCTCGGCAGGAGGTCGCGTCCGCGGGCGGGCCGCGCGTGCTGGTCGGCAACGGCGAGCCCACCATCGTCGTGCGCGGATCCGGTCGCGGCGGGCGCGCCACCCACCTGGCGTTGCTGGTGGCGCGCGCGATCGCTGGCCTGGAAGGTGTGTCGTTCCTCGCAGCGGGAACCGACGATCGCGACGGGAACACGTCCGCGTCGGGCGCGGTGGTCGACGGTCGGACCTGGGAACGCGCCACCGCGATGGGCCTCGATCCGCAGGCGGCACTGGATCGTAACGACAGCGCACACCCCTTGCAGGAACTGGGCGCACTGGTGCGCGGCCCCGGCACATCCAATCTGCTCGATCTGCATCTGCTGGCGGTGAGGGGCGATTAAATTTGCGCCCCATTCCGCCGTTGTTAACCTGGCAAGGTGCGAGGGTTTCGTCTCCCGATCTTGTCGCTCGTGCTGGGACTCGTGTGGCCGCTCGCGGCCGCCTCGGCGGGGCAGCCGACCACCCCTTCACTGAGCCGTGAGGGCCAGCCGCGGTCCTGCCGCTATCGCTCTCTACGCAGCTCACGGCGCACGCTCAGGCGCGCCCCTCCCATTCCCTGGCTGCGCGGCGGGCTGCCCAACGTGCAGGCCCAGGGCGCTCTGGTGCTCGACCTCGACGGCGGCGAGGAGCT
The DNA here is from genome assembly GCA_046734815.1 of Myxococcota bacterium. GTDB lineage: Bacteria > Myxococcota_A > Polyangia > Fen-1088 > Fen-1088 > CAVYGB01. The sequence goes on from JBKPRZ010000716.1 coordinate 3,507, forward strand.
GTTCGCGCGTCGGGCCGACGAGCCGCGCCCGATCGCCTCGATCTCGAAGCTGGCCGCCACCTTGACGGCGGTCGACCGCGGGCTGGATCTGGACGCCCACACCACCGTCACCCACGTCGACGCGCAGGTGGCCCACGGTGGGGCGCGCTCGCGTCTGCTCGAGGGCATGACCCTCAGCAACCGCGACTTGCTGCACGCGGCGCTGCTGGGCTCCGACAACCGGGCCGTGTCCGCGCTGGGCCGGGCGGTGGGCCTGTCGGCGGGGCCTATGGCCGAGGCCATGACCGCGACGGCCCGCCGGCTGGGGTTGCGCGAGACCCGCTTCGTCGAGCCCACCGGAATCTCGCCGCAGAACCGCTCGACCCCGCGCGAGCTGATCACCCTGTTGCGCGCCGTGATGGATCACCCGGTGCTGGGGCCGATCACGCGCACGCTGCAGTTCGAGGTCCATCCGCTGGGGCGCCGGCCGATTCACTACTCCAACACTTACCGCCCCGCGACCCGCGCCAACAGCGTGGTGCTGGGCGGCAAGACGGGATTCAACAACGCTGCACGATATTGCCTGGTCTTCGCCGCCAAGGTGGGAGGCCGGCGTCTGGGGATGGCCTTCCTGGGAACCGAGGGCGAGCTGACCCGCTTCGGGGACGTGGCCCGCGTCTCGGACTGGGTCGTCGCGCGCCGCTCGCGGCCGGTCGCCGTCCCGGAGGCCGCGCCCGTGACCGATCCGGTGGCGAGCCCGGAGTTTGTTCCCGACCCCTCCGAGGAGGCCGAGGACCCCGAGGTGGAGGAACCCGGGTCCTCGCCGGATCTGCCTCCCACCGCCACCGCGGAACAGCCCGGCGCCAAGCAGAAGATCTGAGCCGCCGCCAGCCGGTCGCGCGTCCCCGGCCGCTGTCCCCGATGCGCGTACATGCCGCGAGAATCGCTTACATTTGTCCTAGCCTCAGCGCGGCTCGTGCTAGCATCGGCGCCTCTCTCGACACGATGGAGGCGTGGGAGTTTTCCCGTGAGGATGTATGGCCCCGCTCCAGGAGGACTCGATGATTGGTTTCGGTAAGTTGACCCGCACCGTTTTCCGCTGGCGGACGATCCGCTGGGTGGCGGCCTCGGCGATCCTGGTGAGCGCTCTGTGGGCGTGCAACTCGCACCCCTTCGAGCAGCCCGCCCCTGCCCCCGAAGCGCAGACAGACAAGATCTACGAGCTCAATCCCCTGCGCCAGCTGGACCTGATCTTCGTGATCGACAACTCCAGCTCGATGGAACAGGAGCAGGAGAACATCAAGCGCAACTTCCCGGACTTCATGCGCGAGCTGGAGAACATCAAGGGTGGCTTGCCGGACATCCGCATCGGGGTCATCTCCAGCAACTTCGGCGCCGGCCCGGGCATGCCCGCGCCGGAGTGTCCGGTCTACGGTGACCGCGGCGCTTTCCTGGTGCGCCCCAACTGCGGCCTGGACAGCGCCAAGAAGGGCTTCTGGCTCACCGTCGACGGCAAGGGCAACAAGAACTTCGATGGCGAGCTGCCCAACGTGTTCGCCTGCATGGCCAGCCTGGGGACCATGGGCTGCGGCTACGAGCACCAGCTGCAGTCGCTGCGCGCGGCCCTGGCGGCCAGCGATCCGATGTCGAGCATCAGCCCACAGAACCGCGGCTTCATCCGCAAGGACGCCTTCCTGGGGATCGTGATCGTCTCCGACGAGGACGACTGCTCGGGCGACCCCACCGCCACCTTCTACCAGGACCCGGTGCCTGGTCAGGCGGGCAGCCTCCGCTGCGCCACCCTGGGCCACACGTGCAACGGCCAGGCGGTGCCGGCCAGCAAGGACTTCCGCAGCACCTTCGGTGCCTGCAAGCCCTACGAGCGCACGGCCAGCGAGATGAACAGCCGCCTGATCAACGTCAAGGACTTCATCGACTACGTGAAGGCGGTCAAGGGCGGCAACGAGGACAAGATCATCGTCTCGTCGATCATCGGCTGGGTGTCGAACGCCGACACGCCTTACGGTCTGGTCGAGCGTCCCTCCCAGTTCGGCGGCACCGAGCTGGATCTGGCGCCGGTCTGCTCCGATCCCGCCACCGGCTCGGCGGCGCCGGGCCTGCGGCTGCTCGAGTTCACCAAGAGCTTCCGCAACAACACCGTCGCCACCATCTGCCAGGCTGATCTGAAGGACGCCATGAAGCAGATCGGCGAGAAGTTCGCGCTGGTCATCGAGAACACCTGCATCACCACGCCGCTGGTGGACACCGACCTGGACAAGGCGGGCGTGCAGCCCGACTGCCAGGTGCGCGACCGCATCCCCCGCGACGACGGTGTGGGCTACGTCGAGCAGCCGCTGCCCAACTGCGCGCTGGGCGGCAGCCCCTGCTGGGAGCTGACTCCAGACCCGGCCTGCGGCTCGGGGTACCGCACCACCGTCCGCCGCCCGAACAACGCCCCTCCGCCGCCGAACACCTTGCAGGTGGTCAACTGCCTCGCCTGCACCGAAGGCGTGGACCCGCGTCGCTGCCCGCCGCAGATGTGACGGTCAGGGCCGCCTCACCGACGTGACGGTCGAGGCGGCCTCGGTGCCCTGTCAGGGCAGCCTGGCCCGAGGTCAGTCAGGGCAGCCTGGCCTGGCCGGAGGGTCAGGGGATGACCGGCGGCTTGTCGTCGGGCTGCACGCACGACGACAGGTCGAAGAGGATGAACTCCAGGGCCTTTTCCTGGGGTGACAGCTCCTTGGTCATGCAGCCCATGGGGAACGGAAGGCCGGCCCGGTCGCTCACCACGCCCTCGGACGCGCCCGAGACGTGGATGTCGGTGAACACCACCCGGCCGCACTCCATGCCCGCCGCCGCCCCGGCCGGGGTGTTGAAGGTGAAATACTGCACGCCCTGCTGCCCGGTCATGGGGCTGCGGATCCACGGCGTGGCGTAGGTCGGGTTCACGGTGGTGACCGTGCGCCGGCCTTCCTGGATCAGCAGCTGGCCGCGGCTGGTGGAGGCGCCCACGCTGACCAGCCAGTCGGCCAGCGCATTGCCCTTCGGAAAACCGGTGTTCACTTCGCCGGGGAAATTGGGGGCCAGGTTGCCGCCGTTGGTGAAGGTGGCCACGTCCGACCAGGGCGGGGGCCCGCCCTGCAGCCAGATGTTGTGCCAGTGCGAGGCGAACACGCGCCCGCCCAGGTTCGCGTAGTTGACCAGCGCCGCGCGCGCGGCGGGGCTCTTCTCGTTGGGGAACTGGGCCCCTTCGCACGACAGGATGACCATGTCGTAGCGCTTGAACGCTTCCGGGTCCTCCCAGAAGCTGGTCGCGCGGGTGAACATGGCCCCGCCGTTGAGGGTGGCGTCGTAGGAAGCGGTGGCGGGGGTACCCTGCCCGTTGGCCGCGAAGAAGTTCACGCGCCCGGGGCCGGCCTCGGGGGTGAACTCGGCGTCCTCGAGCCCGATCTTGCGCAGCAGGCACTCGAGGCGATCGGCGCCGCCGGTGGTGAGCGCGATCTTCGGGATGTTGCCCTCGCTCTGGTTGCGCGGCAGCCGCAGCAGATTCGGATTGTCGATCACCGTCTCGGTACAGGCGTCCACCTTGGGCAGCTTCACCTCGCGGCGCCACTTGCCCACCTGGACCACGACGGGCACGTCGGTGCCCACCGGCACGTTGTCCAGCAGGAACTCGCCCTTGGTGTCGCTGAGGGCCGAGGCGATCGGCTTGCCGGAGATCGGGGTGTCGCAACGATCGCAGCTCGGCCCGACCGTGATCGGATCCAGTGGCGCGTTGGGGACGTAGACCAGCACGTTGTACAGCGGGACCTTGCCGGCGGGATCGAACACCTTGCCGCGCACGGTGGTTCGCTGGCCGGCCGGGCAGCGCACGGCCGGATTGCAGGCACCGTAGACACAGGTGCTCTGCTGGCACTGCAGGTTCGCGCAGGGGCCAGCGCCGGGAGCAGCGGGCGGCATTCCCGTGGGCGCCGGTGGCAGCCCGAAGGGCGGCGGCGTGCTGCCCGGGCCGGTCGGCGGCGGAGTCATGCCGCCCGGAGGCGCGCTGCCCGGGCCGACGTCGTGTACCTGGGGACTGCTGTTGCAGGCGAAGGCGATCAGGCTGCCGCCGGCGGCGGCGAGAGCAAGGGCCTTGCGTGTCATGGGGTGACCTCCGACTGTTAAGTGCCCTGCCTCCCTCCACTCCTGTCCACCTCTCGGCGCTGGGGCAACGGCACGCCGAAAACTCCGGTGCAAGGAATGCGGCGAGCGTACTTCCTTCCTCTTGCGCGCAACAAGAGGCTTGTTTTGTTTTTCGCTTTATTTACCCCGGGTTATGCGCCGGGCCTGTACCGGCGGGTCACATTTCCGGCGGCGCGTCGGCCCGCGGGACCGCGGCGGCGAACTTCTCGGCAAAATACTCCGGCGGGCGGGCGGTCTGCAGGTCGAGCTCGAAGTCCGGCAGCTCCTGGACGGCCAGCTTGGCCAGCAGCTCGTCGGCTTCCCGGTTCGCCAGCCCGGCCTCCAGCAGGGCCTGCCGGGAGAGGCTGGCCGCGTCGGCCTGCAGCCCCCCCTGCCCGTCCGGGCGCAGGACCGAGCGCAGGACCTGGAGCTCCATGCGGGACAGCGGCGCCCCGCACACGTCGTAGTCGATCCAGGCCTCGTACGACAACGGTGCCACCCGCTTGAGCATGCCGGCCATCACCCGGCCGAACTGGGCGATCTCCCACTGGGCGTGGGCGTCCACCCGCAGGGTCAGAAAGTGCAGGAGGTTGTGAAGGTCGATCTTCCAGTACCACTGCGTGTAGGTCGACAGCGGCAGGTCGATCCGGGCCAGCTCCCGGGCCACGTCGTGGCCGGTCAGCCACTCGTAGGTCTCGGCGCTGCGGCGGCGCGACTCGGCCCAGCGCGCGGCCGCCTCGTCGGCCAGCCGAGCGTCCAGCGCCTCGCCGCTGCGCCCCTGGTTGTTGCGGCGGCTCTGGGTCTGCAGGGCGCTGCCCGGGGGCTGGTAGAAAAGCAGCGGGACCAGCGAGTAGCGGCCGCTGTATTCGTTGACGTTGGCGGTGCGGTGCCGGATCCACTGCCGGGCGATGAAGATGGGCATGCAGCAGTGGAACTTCAGCTCCACCATCTCGCTGGGGGTGGTGTGCTTGTGCCGGCGCAGGTAACGGATGAGGCCGCGGGTCTTGGTCAGCTGGCGGGTGCCGTGGCCATAGCTGACCCGGGCGGCCCGCTCGATGTCCACGTCGGTGCCCATGTAATCGACCAGGGCCACGAAGCCGTGGTCCAGCACCGGGAAATAGCGGCCCAGGATTTCCTCGGCGCCCGGGCTGACGGAGCGTCGGGTGCTGGCGGGCGGCGGCGTGTCGGTCATGACCGCCCCAGTATGCGACAAACCGGAGCGTTCAGACCGCCGACGCGACACTCGCGTCGACGAAGGCGCCCAGAGCCCGGTATTTCTCGTAACGCAATTCCAGCAGGCGCGGGGCTGGCAGGGCCACCAGCTCGGCCAGGTGCTTGCGCAGCGACTGGCCCAGGTTGCTGGCGGTCAGGTCGAAGTCGCGGTGGGCGCCGCCCGGGGCCTCCCGCACCACCTCGTCGACCACGCCCAGCCGCTGCAGGTCGCGGGCGGTCATCTTCATGGCCGCGGCGGCGTCGGCCTTGCGGTCGTCGTCCCGCCACAGGATCGAAGCGCAGCCCTCCGGCGAGATGACCGAATAGACCGCGTACTCCAGCATCAAGATGCGGTCGGCTACCCCCAGGGCGAGCGCCCCGCCCGACCCACCTTCGCCGATCACCGCCGCGACGATCGGGACGGGCAGCGCGGACATCACCTCCAGGTTCTTGGCGATGGCCTCGGCCTGGCCGCGCTCCTCGGCGTCCAGCCCGGGGTAGGCGCCCGTGGTGTCGATGAAGCAGAGGATGGGCCGGCCGAACCGGGCGGCCGTCTCCATCAAGCGCAGGGCCTTGCGGTAGCCCTCGGGTTTGGGCATCCCGAAGTTGCGCACCACGTTCTCGCGGGTGGTGCGGCCCTTCTGGTGGCCCAGGCACAGCACCGGCATGCCGTCGAACCAGCCCAGCCCGCCCACGATGGCGGGGTCGTCCGCAAACCGCCGATCGCCGTGCAGCTCGACGAAGTCGGTCACCAGGCGCGCGAGGTAGTCGTTGGTGTACGGGCGGCCCGGATGCCGGGACAGCAGCACGGTCTGCCAGGGGGTGAGGTCGGCGAAGATCTCGCGCTGCAGGCCCTCGACCTGGGCCTCCAGGGCTTTGACCTCCCGGTCGAAGTCGGACGAGGCGGACGCGATGCGCCTCAGCTCGGCGATCTTCCGTTCCAGCTCGACCACCGCGCGCTCGAAGTCGAGGACCGGGGTCTCGGTGGGGGTGGCCATGGCGGCGGTGAGACTAGCGCAACTGGGACCAGGCCGCGACGGAGGCCAGCAACCGCTGCACGTCGGGCGGTTCCCTCAAGCGCACCGACGCGGTCTCCTTGTGGAACCAGGTGCGCTGACGGCGCGCGTAGGCCGCGGTCGTCCGCTTGGTGTCCAGCACCGCCTCGTCGAGCGACAGGGCGCCGTCGAGGTGCTGGCCCAGCTGCCGGTAGCCCAGCGCCTGCAGGGCGCGGGTGCTCCCGTGCCCGGCGCCGCGCAGCGCGCGCACCTCGTCGAGAAAACCGGCGGCCATCATCGCGTCCACGCGGGCGGCCACCCGCTGGCGCAGCTCGGCCTGCGGTGGCTCGAGCACGATGGTGAAGGTCTCGATCGGAGCGGGCGGCGACGCGGACCGGTGCAGCTGGGTCAGGGAGACGCCGGTCTGCTCGTACACCTCCAGCGCCCGGCTGATGCGCAGCAGGTCGGCGGTGCGGATGCGCGCGGCTGCCTCGGGATCGACCTCGGCCAGGCGCCGGTGCAGCGTTTCGACGCCCTCCTGGGCGGCCTCGTCCTGGTGGCGCGCGCGGATGGCGGGATCGGGCGGGGGTGCCTCGAACAGACCGCGTACCAGCGCGCGAAAGTAGAGGCCGGTGCCACCGACGACGATGGGCAGAGCGCCCCGCGCGGCGGTGTCGGCGAGCGCCCGGCGCGCTTCGGCCGCCCAGCGGGCGGCGTGGAAGGGCTGGCCGGGATCGACCAGGTCGAGCAGGTGGTGGCGGACGCGGGCTTGCTCGTCGGCGGTCGGCTTGGCGGTGCCGATGTCCATCCCCCGGTAGACCTGCATGGAGTCGCAGCACAGGATCTCCCCGTGCAGGGCGAGGGCCAGCTCCAGGCCCAGCGCGCTCTTGCCCGAGGCGGTCGGCCCCAGCAACGCCACCAGCCGGTGGCGCGGCTCAGGCGCGTCCAAAACGACGCTCGAGCTCGGTCAGGGACAGACGCACCAGCACCGGGCGGCCGTGGGGGCAATGCGAGCGGAAGTCCGACTCGTCCAGGGCGGTCAGCAGCGCCTCGACCTCGGGTCGGGTCATCACGTCGCCGGCCCGGCGCGAGCCGTGGCAGGCCAAGGTCGCCAGCAGGTGGTCGATCTGTTCCTCGGCAGCCGAGAAGTGGGGGCCCTCGTGAAGGCCGTGCAGGGCCTCCAGCAGCAACGGGCGCGGATCGGCGTCCTTGAGCAGCTCGGGCACCGCCCGCAGCACCAGCCGGCGCCCGCCCCATCCCTCGATCTCGAACCCCAGCGCCTCGAGCAAGGTCCGGGCGGACTCGGCGTCGACGCTGGCCTGACCGGCCTCGTCGAGGTCGACCTCGACCGGAAACAGGAGCCGCTGGCGGGGCACACTGCGCGCGCGGTAGGCGCGGCGCAGGCGCTGGAAGGTCAGGCGCTCGTGGGCGGCGTGCTGATCGACCAGCACCATCTCGCCGGGGGCCTCGCACACCAGGTAGGTCCGGTGCACCTGCCCGACGTAAGTCAGGCCGGTGAAGAACTCTGCCATCGTGGGCAGCGCGGGCGCGATCTCCAGGCGCGGCGGCGCCGCAGCCTCGCGGGGCGCCGCGGATGTCGCCCGGTACGACGGTTCGGGGG
>JBKPRZ010000717.1:0-6674 GCA_046734815.1 Myxococcota bacterium
CCCCAGGAGGGACCGCCCCCCGAGAACTCGAGCGGCGCCCCGGCCGCAGGAGGGGCCCCGGCCGCCTTGGGCGGCGCCTGCTGCACGGCCGCCAGCTGCTGCGCCTGGTTCTGATCGCGCCCGGGCGGGCCCTTGCGCGCCCACTGCAGCCCCACCGAGACGGGCCGGTTGCGCTGGCCCTGCAGGACCACCGCCTTCTCCTTGGCGAAGACGATCCCCGCGGTCTCGAACACGAACTCGTGAGGACCGGGGTCCACCGCGACCGCGCGCCCGTCGATCTGCGAGACGAACGGCTTGCCGTCCATCGTGACCCGCACGTTGGTCACCGGCTTGCCGCGGTCGTCGGTCACGTCCAGCACCACCGAGGGGATGTCGTTGTCCAGCTGCTGCACGTACCCGGTGCACTCCTTGCGGAGGCCGGCGCTGCAGATCAGCTTGGTGCACTTGAGCATCGACTGCCTGGCGTCGAACAGGTGCCCCGATTTCCACTGCTGCTGGCCCTTCTTGTAGGCCGACACGCACAGCCCGTTTTCGCGGGCCTGAACCGCGGCCGGGATGGCGCACAGGACGAACGCGGTGACGACGGCGCCGATCTGCACGGTCCGCCTCGAAACTGGCCTTGCCGACATGCTCCTTGTCCTCCTCGGTCTCTCTACGGATCGCTGGGCCCTCATTGCGGGGCCTGCGCGCTCAGCGCCTCCTCCAGGATGAACTCCGAGAAGATGTGGCTGACGTTGATCAACTTGGGCTGCAGCAGCAAGGTGCCGCTGACGTCGCGGTTCAGCGGCACGCCCTTGGCCGTGACCGCCTGGGTGTTGTGGCAGGTGAAGCAGTTGAAGAACGAGTCGGGCGCCTGGGTGAACGACTCCATCGCCGTGCTGGACAGCCGGTCTTCACCGGCGAGGATCGAGAAGTCGCTGTCCGCCCCGTCCTCGCGGATCGCATCGATGAAGCCCGGCACCATGGCGAAGGGGCTGGTGGTGTCGTTCTGCAGCGGCGAGTTCACGGTGAAATAGGCCGGCTTGTCCATCCACTGCGAGCCCACCTGGCGGTAGTTGCCCCGCTTGTCCCGCGGCGACAGCCGCCCCGCCTGGAACGCCTTGACGAACAGGGCCTCGACGTTGTGGTTCAGCGAGGTGAGGGCGTCGTCCGGGTCCACGGAGTGCGACTTCGAGGCCGGGTACATGCGGTAGATCGAGGTCTGCTGCCCGGGGAAGCTCTGGCTGGCCTCGTCCAAGCGCAGCTGGCTGTCGGGGATGGACCGGTTGGCCTCGTTGGCCTTCGTCCCCGACTTGCACAGCAGGTGGGTGGTGTCCGGGCAGACCACCGTGGTGTCCTTCTGGTTGTTGGGATCGGCCAGGTCCGGATTGAAGTGGATGTTGGGAGCGACGTTGCGCTTGCCGTCCTCGGCCTTGGTGTCGGGCGCGCCGTTGCTGTGCTCGAAGGTGCCCCAGATGAACTCGGGGTGGCCGGGCAGGGTGTACACGACGTGCAGGGCCAGCAGCCGCACCACCGTCTCGCGCGGCTGGTTGCGGTCCTCGATGATGTCGCCGTTCGCCAGCTGCTTGATGCGCGGCACGGTGGTGCGCACGGTGATGTACGACTCGTTGCTGGGATCGCTGGGCGAGGTCTCTTGCCAGGCCGACTTGAACGTCACCACGCCAGCGGGGAAGAACAGGTTCGGGTCGGCCGCCTCGATGCCCTGTCGGGTGCGCAGGTTGTTGCGGTTGACGAAGTCGGCGAACGCGCGGTTGGCGTTGATGCCGTAATACAGGGACCGTCCGTTCTGATCGATCAGGATCTGCCGTCCACCGGCCTGCTTGATGAGGCCCAGCACCGACCGATTGGCCGCCTTGGGCTTCGCCGACTGGAAGAGCGTGTCGATGGTGGGGTACGCCAGGAAAGCCGGCCGTCCCACATCGTCGGGCTGGGTGGCGACCAGGAAGTTCTGCCACGAGCCCCGGTAGAACGGGCACTCGGTGGCCGGGTGGGGCAGGGGGTTGAACGGCATCGTCAGCGCCGGCGTGGTCGGTAGCCACTCCTCGCTGGAGGCGCAGATCTCCTCTTCTTCAGGCTCGGCGGGGGGCGCGTTGAAACCGAAGGGGTCCGTGCAAGCCGAAACCAGGGCCAGTCCGAGGGCACCAAAGATCAGCCGCCCGCTGGGGCGAAGTCGTGCATCCATGTTGTCATCTCCGCTTTGGTCGGCGGTCCAGGCCTGACCGCCGCAAAATCTCCGCCCGCGATCCCGACCGAATCGGCGGCGCCCGTTCGCGCCCGCCGGGGCGAGGACTTCGATGTTTGCTGCCGTATTCGCGACCTTGTCGACCGTTCCGGGGCGTCGGTGCCGCGAGGCTCATCACCTAGCGAAGGGGCCAGCACAGGTGGAACGATAAGATCTCAGTGCAGTGCGCCTATAGAGCCACTCCTAGCCTGGAAAGTGTCCCGACACTAGCACTCCCGACCACATAAGAGTCGCTGTAAGTACCGGTTTCGTCACACCGACGCCAGGCGCTTAGTCCCTGTTTTTCAAGGCCAAAGCGGTGCGGTGAGACGAATCGGTACTGGCGCCGACGCGGCGCCTGGGTTCCCGGAGTGCGGGCGCGGTGGGCTCGCTAGCTGCGTTCGTTGCGAGAACGGTTGGTCCGGGCGACCTCGGTCAGCTGGAATTTCCCGATCTTGGTGTACAGGGTCCGCAATCCCATGCCCAGCGACCGCGCCGCGTCGGCCTTGGTGCGCGCGCGACGGAGATGCTCCGCGATGACGATGCGCTCCACGTCCGACAGGGTGGCGGTGGCGGGGATGGTCAAGAGATCGCCCTCCAGCGGGCGCCCCGGTCCGGCCAGTGTGCCGGCCGACGGCTCGCGGCGCTTGAAGTAGGCCTCCTGGAAGTCGAGCAGCCCGATGGTGTCCGAGGCGGCCATCACCGCCGCGCTCTCCAGCGCGTGTTTCAGCTCGCGCACGTTGCCGGGCCAGTCGTGCTGCACCAGCCGCTCGAGCGCCTGGGCAGACAGCCCGCGCAGGTTGCCGTCGTTGCGGCGGTTGAAGTCGTCCAGGAAGAATTTCGCCAGCTCGGGGATGTCCTCGCGACGCTCGCGCAGCGGGGGCACCATGACCGTGACCACCTTGAGACGGTCGTACAGGTCCTCGCGGAAGCGGCGGGCCGCCACCGCCTGATCCAGGTCGCGTTCGGTCGAGGCGATGACGTTCAGGTCGGCGCGGCGGGCGCCGGTGCCCGGGCGGACCTCGTTGCGCTCGAGCACGCGCATCAGCTTGGCCTGGGTGGACGGATCCAGGTCGGCCACCTCGTCGAGGAACAGGGTGCCGCCCTCGGCCGACTCCAGCAGACCTTTCTTGCCGCTGGCCTCGTCGCCGAACAGCTCGCTCTCGAGCACGTCGCGGCTGGCCCCCGAGCAGCTGACGGCCACGAACCGTTCGCCGCGACGGGGCCCCTGCTCGTGCAGGGCGCGGGCGATCGTCTCCTTGCCCGAGCCGCTCTCGCCGCAGACCAGGACGTCGGTCTTGTAACGGGCGATGCGCGCGATGGCCTGCTTGACCCGCGCCATCGCCGCCGACGAGCCGACCAGACCCAGATGCTCCATCTGTGGCGTGGCGCCGTCGGGGGCCGGACCCTCGACCGACAGCCGCCGCAGCTTGTTCTCCAGCACCTCGGGCGTGAAGGGTGGTCCGATGAAATCGAACGCCCCCAGCTGCAGGATCGTGGCGGCCAGGGTGTCGGAAGAACCGTTGGTCGCCACCACCACGACCGGCGAGGGCGGCCGGGCGGTGGACGAACGATCGATGATCGATTGCAGCGCCGGTCTACCGAGTGAATCGGCGACGAAGACGACCCCCCAGTGCTGCGGACCTTCCAGCGCTTTGAGGGTGTCCTGTGCGGCGACGCTGTGGGTGACTTCGAAGCCAGCGTCCGACAGCATGCTGGAGATCGGAGAACCATCTACCAGACCGACCACCAGGCATGACAGGCGGCGCCCCAGAGCACGCGTGTTGGGCATGCGAGCTAGTATGGCCGAAACACGAGGGTGCAGGAGATTTACATGTCGGGGCAAAAAGCCCCCGGATCGCCCGGTTGGGGCACTGCTCCCCGCGCTGGGCCTGGTTTTTCAGGGACTGGCGGCGTCGCGCACCATCCGGGCGACGGTCTGCACCCAGGACGGTTCGGCGTTCAGCGAGGGAACCAGCAACAGCTCGTCGCCGCCCTCCGCGCGCCATTGCTCGCGCGCGCGGATGCCGATCTCTTCCAGCGTCTCGAGACAGTCGGCGACGAAGGCGGGACACATCACCGCCAGCCGCTTGTGACCGGCGCGCGCGAGCTCGGGCAGCAGCAGATCGGTGTACGGGCGCAGCCAGGGTGTGCGGCCGAGGCGCGACTGGAAGGACAGCCCGTGCCGCTCGGCGGACAGGCCCAGGCGCGCGGCCAGCGCGCGGGTGGTGGCGAAGCAGTGGGCGCGGTAGCAGTAGCGGTTGGCGGGCACCGGGCGGTCGCAGCAGGTGGGCGTCTGCAGACAGTGCTGGCCGCTCGAGTCGCTCTTGCGCACGTGGCGTTCGGGCAGGCCGTGGTAGCTGAACAGCACGAAGTCGGGACGGAAGGGGTCGAGGTGGCGGCGGGCCACGGTGGCGAACGCGTCCAGGAAACCCGGGTCGTCGAAGAAGGCGTCCAGGGTGCGCGTGGCCGGAACGTTCCAGCCGGCGCCCAGCACCTCGTACACCCGCTGCACCGCCGAGCCATTGGCGGCCGACGAATATTGCGGGAACAGCGGCAGCACCACCAGCTGGCGCGGCTGCGCCGCCAGCAGGCGGGCCAGGGCATCGGGGATCGAGGGGGCGCCGTAGCGCATGGCTAGCTCGACAACGTAGCCGGGGCCCAGGTCCTGGCGCACGCCTTCGGTCAGGCGCTGGCTGTGAAACAGCAGCGGCGAGCCCTCGGCGGTCCAGATCATCTTGTACGCCCTGGCCGAGCGGGCGGGGCGGAACGGCAATATGATCGCCTCGAGCAGCAGCGCGCGTGCCGCCGCGGGGATGTCGATCACCCGCGGGTCGCGCAGGAACTCGCGCAGGTAGCGGCGCACGTCGGGCACCGACGGTGAGTCGGGCGTTCCCAGGTTGATCAGCAGGACGCCCACCGGCGCGTCGGACGTTGTCGGCACCCTGACGTTTTAACCGATCGTCCGTCCCCCGCTAATCCGACTTGTCATCGAGAAATACATCTGTGATCGCCGGTGGCGACCGGCGCGACGGAGCGGCGGGCGTTATGCTGGCGGGGTGCGGGTTCTGCTGGTCACGCCGCCCATGACGCAGGTGAATACGCCGTATCCGGCCACGGCGTATCTCACCGGGACGGTGCGCGCCCATGCGCCGCAGGCCCAGGTCGAGCAGGCGGACCTGTCGCTCGAGCTGTTCCTGGACCTGTTCTCGCGCGCGGGGCTGCGGCGCATGCGCGAGCGGCTGGACGGGGGCGGGTCGCCGTCGGTGGCGCACTTCCTCGAGCACGCGGACGACTGCGAGGCCCTGATCGATCCGGTCATCCGCTTCCTGCAGGGGCGGGATCCCAGCCTGGCCCTGCGCATCGCCGGCCGCGCCTTCTTGCCCGAGGGGCCGCGCTTTGCCGCGCTGGGGTCGGACGGCTCGGACGGCGAGGACCCGCTGGCCTGGGCGTTCGGCGAGCTGGGGGTGACCGATCGGGCCCGGCACCTGGCCAGCCTGTTCGTCGACGATCTGGCCGACGTGGTCCGCGACGGCATCGACCCGCGCTTCGAGCTGTCCCGCTACGCCGAGAAGCTGGGCGCCAGCGCGGCGACGTACGACCCGCTGGCCGAGGCGCTGGCCGCGCCGCCCACCCTGGTCGACGAGCGGCTGGACGATCTCACCCGCGCTTGCCTTGCGCGCAGCCGCCCGGACCTGGTCGGGTTGACGGTGCCGTTTCCCGGCAACCTCTACGGGGCCCTGCGCATCGGGCGGCTGATCAAGGCCGAGCACCCCGGGGTCAAGGTGGTGCTGGGCGGCGGCTACCCGAACACCGAGCTGCGACAGCTGAGCGACCCGCGCGTGTTCGACGCCTGCGACTTCATCACCCTGGACGACGGCGAGCGGCCGCTGCTGGCGCTGATCGATCACCTGGCCGATCCGACCCGGCCGCTGCTGCGCACCTACCGACGGCGCGAAGGCGCGGTGGTGCGCGAGAGCAGCGAGCAGCTGACCGACCTGCGCCACGAGGAGACCGGCACGCCCACCTACGCCGGCTTGCCGCTTCACCGTTACGTGTCGCTGCTGGAGATGCTGAACCCGATGCACCGGCTGTGGTCGGACGGCCGCTGGAACAAGCTGACCATCGCCCGCGGGTGCTACTGGAAAAAGTGCACCTTCTGCGATGTCTCGCTGGACTACATCGCCCAGTACCAGACGGCCTCGGCCGACGTGACGGTGGACCGGATCGAGGCGCTGGTGGCCGAGACCGGTCAGACGGGATTCCACTTCGTCGACGAGGCGGCGCCGCCGGCGGCGCTGCGGGCGCTGGCCCGGCGGCTGATCGAGCGCGGCCTGTCGATCACCTGGTGGGGCAACATCCGTTTCGAGAAGAGCTTCACCCCGGACCTGGTGGCGCTGCTGGCCCGGTCCGGCTGCGTGGCGGTGACGGGCGGGCTGGAGGTGGCCTCCGA
>JBKPRZ010000718.1:0-13452 GCA_046734815.1 Myxococcota bacterium
GGTATCAGGTGAGGTTGCCTTCGCTCACAGATCGAATCCAAAGCCCTGAACGAGCAGTCCTTACCAGGAACGCCGTGAAGCCGCGCGCCGAGGTCGCCCGCACGAACCTGGCGGCGGCCTGTGAAAATGTCTCTGAACCGCTCAGGTTGCCCAACTAGGCATTTCTCACAATCCCGCTCTTGTGCGGCGGCTGCTGTAATCGATCGGTGGATCGATTGTTCGAGAGACGGAGGGCGACATGAAGAAGCGAACGACCTTTGTACTGGCCGGTGGGGCGGGGCTGCTGGCGACTGGCGCCGCGCTGGCGGGCGTCACCTTCTGGACGCCCTGGTTCTCCGAGGAGGGACAGAACTGGCAAGCGTGCGGCAGCGACTACGCCGTCGACGGGATGCGGGCGGACGGAGAGTTTGCCGACAACCTCTCGCTGGGCTGCAGCCCCTGGATCTTCGGATCGCTGCCGGGCGACGGCGACTCGGCCAACAGCTACTGGTCTGACTGGTTCTCGGAAGAGGGAGACAGCGGCGTCGATGAGACCCGTTGCGCGATCTATCCCGATGGCCGCCGCGAGTGCGACACCATCCCGACCGGCAGCAACCTGCACGTCTGCTTCGGCGGCTTCGGTCCGAAGGAAAAAGGGGTCATCACGGGCATGGCCTGTGACGGCGCGTTCTGCGACAACCTCAGCGTCCAGTGCAAGCGGCCCACCAGCGGCGTGCTGGGCGACTGCTTCTGGACGGGCTGGTTCTCCGAGGAGCAACGACAACTCGATCTCCTGCCCGGCGAATACATCACCGGCGTCGAATGCAACCACGACTATTGCGACAACATGCGGTTTTACGTCTGCGTGCCGCGCTGGCCAAACTGAACCGCGCCCGCCACCCTCGGGCCGGGGCCTGCGCGCGGCGGCCGGTTCGGTCACACATTCCCTGCCGATCCCGCCGTGCCTGCAACGAAGACCTCTTGTAAGTCGCGCGGCGAGGTTCCCTGAGCGTCAGCTCCCGACCCGCACCGTTTCCGCCGAGCGGGAGCCTGGACGCTGGTGGGCGCGGACCACCAGGTTGGGACGCCGCACGGTGCGCGGGCCGATGCCCTTGACCCGGGCCAGCTCCTCGACGGTGCCGAAGGCGTGCTTGGCCCGGGCTGCCGAGAAGTGGACGACATCTCCAGAGGTTGCACTACGATCTCGGCGAGGGAGCTGTCCCGGGCCCATGAGCCAGGAACAAGAGGAGTTGCTGAGGCAGGTGCGCGACCACTACCAGGTCACCATCCACGGCATCACCCGGTTGCCGCGGGGCCAGGGAACGCGCAACTGGGTGCTCGAGGGGCCGAGCGGTCGCTTCTTCTCAAGCAGTATGGCGCAGGCGCGAACGCGCGCTCCGCTGCGATCGTCCGCACCCGCGGGCTCACCGCCCGGGAAAGAAACCTGGTCGTGCTGGCAGTGGTGAACGGTCAGGTCGAGGGCCACCGCCTGAACGCCGGCGCGACCACCTGACCCGCGGGCATACCTTGGCGAGAGACTCGGGCTGTAACTGGTTCGAGGATGTGCCCATGATGATCCAGCATCGTGACTACCAGCCGGTCAGTCCACGGGCGTGCGACTTGCGGGGCCACATTTGTCGCGTGGGGCGCCACCGCCCGCAGACCGACGACGGAAGCTCCAGATCGCGAGGGTAGCCGCGACAAGCGACGCGGCCGCCCCGACTCGCTTGCCCAGGACCCTCGCGCTGAAGATTGGGCAGCTGAAGCACCCCCCGGCCGCCCAGCGGCACGGCCAACCGCCGCACCGCGGGTGCTGCCTTGGGTGAACTTTCTTCAATATCGAACTGGGGGACGACGTTCCGATGATTTTTGTGGGCTCCTTCGAGCCGGATTCTCGTGTGACGGTTCCGGAGCGGATTTCTCGCGAAGGAGACCCGTATGGATCGTTGCGACCGCAGACGCGGAGACGGTGGCGTGTCCTCGGCCTCATATGGGAGAGCCCTGGCGCACCCTCGGGGCGCGGGGCTGCTGCTGGCCCTGCTGAGCGCGGCCTGCGGTCCTCCTCAGCTCCAGAAGCCGGGCAGCGGCCCGGGCGCGCTCCCCGACCCCTCGGCGGCGCCGACCTTCTCCCTGCCCGACGCCGCTGCCGGCGCGACGCCGGCACCGGGCCCGCCCTCCACGACCTGCGCCGGTGAAGTTCACAAGGCGGAGGTCGTGCCGGTGGATCTGATGTTGTTGATGGACACCTCCGCCTCGATGAACAGCGGCTTCGCCGGACGCACCATGTGGGACAGAGCCCAGCTCGCGCTCTCGGGGTTCATCAGCGACCCCGCCTCCGCCGGTCTGGGGGTGGGTTTGCAGTTCTTTCCGATCAGCGTGCAGCGGCCCTGCACCACCGACCTGGACTGCGTGGATATGGGCGGGGTCTGCCACCGGCGCGACATGTGTGCGGGACCGGATCCGCTCGCCCCCGGAGAACGCTGCCGCGCCGCCGACGCACAGCCGTCGACCGACTGTGCGGGCGGCGCGATGTGTGTCCCCACCGGCGCCTGCTCGGTCAGCGGCGCGCTGTGCACGAACGCTGGCGAGGCTTGCCCGGGCGGGGCCGGCACCTGCATGGCATTGCCCGCCCTCTGCGTGACGGGGATCCACACCGGCGGGTGCGAGGCCGCCAACTACGAGACGCCCGCGGTCCCCATCGGGGAATTGCCGGGTGTGCAGGGGCCGTTGCTGACGGCGATCTACGGCCGCTACACCGACGGCGGCACGCCCATGAGCCCGGCGGTGCAGGGGGCGTTGGCCCATCTGCGCGCGCACCTGGCTGCCCATCCCGGCCACAAGGGCGTGCTGGTGCTGGTCACCGACGGCACGCCCTCCCTCTGCGGCGAGGTGGCCGACGTCGCCGCGCACCTGGCCGTCGCGCGCCTCACCTCGCCGTCCATCAGCTCGTACGTCATCGGTTTGTTCTTCAAGAGCGCGCTGGCGGAGTTGCAGCCGAAGTTCGACCAGCTGGCCAGCGCGGGCGGCAGCGACAAGGCCATCTTGCTGGAGCCGGGCACCGACCTGACCGGCCGGCTGCAGGAGGCGCTCACCCGGATCCGCGGCCACCTGGCCTGCGAATATCGGATCCCGACGCCGCCCAGCGGCGGGCGCATCGATCCCAGCAAGGTGAACCTGCATTACACCGGCGAAGGTGCCTCCGAGGACATCCCCTACGTCGAGAGCGCCGACCGCTGCGACCCCACCCGCGGGGGCTGGTATTACGACATCCCGCCGGTCCTGGGCGCCCCCACCCGCATCGTCACCTGCGAAGCCACCTGCCGCCGCTTCCAGTCCAGCGAGAAGGGCCAGGTGGATCTGGTCTACGGCTGCCGCACGGTGGGCATCGACTAGGGTAGTTGGAGACGAGCCGCCGCCGCCGGGCAGTTAGATCGTGCCGTGCGCCTGGCGGGGAATTACCAGTGCACCGCCGCCGCGCGGCGCCGGCAACGGGTTACGCCCGCGCTGCACCCAGGGAAAAACCATGGCCGACAGCCTGTCGCTTCGGGACCGTCATACGGCAGCAGGCGCCACGGACAGCCAGGTGTCTTCTCCGTTTCTGCAGCGTTCCGAGCTCGTCCTGGAGCGCCGCGCTGAAGGACGTGGCGGTCGCCGTCACTTCGACGAACAAGTTCAAGTAGAGTCGACCTCGGACCCAAAACCTGGTCTGGGCATCGAGGGCCGCGGCGAATGCTTCGAACAGTAGCTGGGACGAACGGAGACACTCACGGGCCTGCAAGGGTACGCGCCGCACGTTCATGCGCTGCCCGACGGCACTGGCAGCGGACCAACATGGGTAGGGCCCGGCGCAGCGTGAGATGCCGATGACCGCTTACAAGATGATGATCAGGCTGGGCACAGGTTCCGCGTTGCTCGCCTCGCTCCTCGGATGTGCTCATTCGCCTGCTCAGGGAGAGGCCTCCGCCCGACCACGCACCTGTCTGGTTCTTTCGGTGGGTGGAGCGAAGGCTATCGCAGAGATCGGTGCGGTGATGGCCCTGCGGGACGCCGGCATCCAGATCGATTGTATCGCCGGCAACAGCATGGGCGCCGTGGTTTCCGGACTGTTCGCGACAGCTCCCGGCGAAAACCTGCTGGGCCGATTTCGTACCTTCAGAGACAGATACTTGGCGCAGACGAGGAAGGACGTGACCGACGCTGGATTCGAAGGTGGTTTGGTCGGAGCTCTCATTGTTGCTGTCACTGGCGGCGCGGCCCTGCCGTTACTTGCGGCGGTCGGGGTCGGATCCCTCGTTGGCGCTGGCAACATCGAGCGGAGGGACAGAGATCGGATGGTCCGGGTTCTTGACGATCAGTTCCAGGGGGTGGCGATCGAGAACCTCAACATCCCGTACGTGACCTTCTATCAACAGCAAGAAGGAGACGGCCTCCGGATTATGGAAGCAAGGAAGGGCAACCTCGCTCGAAGTATCGGGCGCAGCATCGCCAATCCCTTTGTGTTCGAGAACCTGGACGTCCGGACTCAGCGCCAACTTGACCCCGGAAGCGATCGGCTATCCGCAGTTCCAGTGGAAGACACGTGTCGTGTTTTCCCGGGTCACCGGCTCATTGCGATCAATGTGACAGACCAACCGTTGATGTATTCAAGAGCGATGACGTGCCCGGTCGAGGAAGTCGCGATAGGTGTCGGCCACGTGGACGCCCGCGCCCTCTTCAGCGGAGATGAACAGGAATTAGAGCGGGTGGTCCAGATCGGTCGCGATGCTATCCGCAGATTGCAGGCGGTCGCGAAAGCTCGGGAAAGGCGCCACGTAGACTGACCCCCTTGCGCCACTGAAAGCGCCCCCCCCTGCACGCAGGAGGGACCGATGAGCGCAGACACCGAGAAGATGGCACCCCCGCACGCGGAGGTGCTGATGCTGGCTCCGGAAATCGTTTGGCAGATCGAGCAGTTATCGAAGCTGGGCTGGCTGGATGGTCCGGCAGCGGGCAACGCCGTAGTGGTGCGCCGATTGCTGGCGGAGCGTGGATCGAGGTGCCGCTGCGGACCTTGCAGCGGACGCTGAGCGGGCATCGGCGTGCGCTTCGAGACGGCCCCGGGTCACCGACTCACATGGCCGCCCAAGATTGTTAGCGGACGCTCGGAAGAGCGAGTGTCGGCGGCGGGGCTTGTTCCAAGACGTCGAAGAGCGGTCCGCGCCGACTCCGCGCGGCCCTCGCTGACAAATCGAATAACGGTCGGGCCCCATTGGACGTGCCGGTCGACGATGACTGAAAAGCTCACGGAGGCGTGCTGGCCGCGCCCGGCGGCCGAGGACTCCAGGTTCTGATTTTGGGCGTTCGTGGCGTTCGGGAGGCTCCAGAACCGCGTGACGACGGCCGCCGTGCGCTTCGGCTCTAAGCAAGACCGTCTGGCCGACGCGTGCCGGAGGAAGAACGAGAACAACTGCTCGTCGTGGCCGAGGCGGAGCTGCCGGCGGAACGGTTCTCCAGCGCGACGAAGCCGGTCAGCCCCGTCCGAACCCCAAATCCAATCCGATGAGGAACAGAGTAGCCGGGCCATTGCTGTAGCCGAAGAAGCGATTTTCGTTGGTGGGATGGATGATGCGCAGGAAGCCGCCCAGCGTGCGCGTCGGGCTGCGCGCGGCGATGACCCGCATCACGGGCGACACGGTCAGGCCCCGCCCGCCGATGGTGCAATCGGCGTCGCAGCGGGTTTCGGCGTAGACGATTCCCAGGCCGCCCCAGGGGGCGCCCGCGGACATTAGCGGGGGGGCAGTGAGTACAAGGTTGGTTTTTCGTTTGCGTCAAGAATCGGGTTCCGGCGAACAGGCCAAAGGGCGTGGCTCGGCCCGCCATCCGCATGAGGTATCGAACCAGCGGCGGCTCCAGGCTGCGCGCCGCTGCGCTGTCGTCGCCGTCCAGCCAGGCGGGCAGCCGCGCGCAGAGGCTGGGCGAGGCCGCTTGCAGCGCCGCCCGGACCTCCCGCCGGCGCACCAGCTCACGCAGCCGCGATCGAAGGAGCGCGACATCACGCGCGAGGGCGGCGTCCAGGTCGCCCCCTCGCGCGTCCGCCGTGACCGCTTCCAGTCCCTCGCACCAGGCAGCGATCAGATCCCAGGCCAACGCCGGCGTGCGCAGGTGAAAAAAGTCGGCGGCGACGAACTGGCCCACTTCGACCGGCTTGCCTATTCGACCTGCGCCGGCTTCGTGTTCGTGTGGGCCATGCAGGTCTCCTGGCAAGTGAGGGCCCCCCCACAACCGCCCCCGCTGTTCATCGGGCAACCTTCGGCTCCTCCGGCGACATGGTCCAGGTCGGCGGTCGGTATCTCCTCGACGGCGGATTCGTCCAGCTTGGGCAGCTTCTCATCGCTCATTGTGCATTTTCCCGGGTGTGCGGTGGTCGGCTATTCGAATTCGGCGTCTAGCTTGGTGCCCGGGCAGGTGTTTTGACACCCGCATCCGGCAGGCTGGTCACCACCGTTGCTCTGGACGCAGGTGATTCCGCCGCCGCCTGCGACCTCCTCGAGGTCCTGCAACGGGATTTCCTCGACCGCGTTTTCGTCGAGGCTGGGCAGTTTTGTCTTGATGCCATCCGTGGGCTTTCTGTCGTCGCTCATGTGTGTCCTCCGGTGTCGCGTTCATCCGGAGTGACGCTCGAGCGGGCCGCTTCCTTTCACGGACCTAGGAAGACGGCGTCTCCCTTGGTGTTCGGGCAGGTGCGGTCACACCCGCATCCTTCAGGAGTGGGACCGTTGGTTCCGCCGCAAGTGATGTTGTTTCCAGTGCCGCCTGCGACCTCCTCGAGGTCCTGCTGCTTCGGGTTTGTGTCATCGCTCATGTGTGTCCTCCGGTGTCAGGTTCATGTGGAGTGACGCGCGTGCGGGCCGCCTGCCTTCACCGACCTCCATCTCATCGTCAAAAAGGAAGTAGGCCGTCCGGGCGTCATCATGATGTGCAAACGACTTCCGCCATCTCCCGGGAACCTTCGCTTCAGCTGTCCGTGCTGGACGTCGGCGTGCTGCAACTCAGTGTTCGGCTCGCGCCGCGGGTCGAGGCGCTGGGCTACCACCGGTACTGGCTGTCAGAGCACCACGGCGAAGGGGCCATCTCCAATCCGACGCTGCTCGTCCCGGTCATCGCTGGACTGACCGACAGCATCCGGGTCGGCACCGCCGGCGTGCTGCTGCGGTACCAGAGCCCGCTTTCGGTGGCGGAGAATTTCCGGGCCCTGAATCGGCTGTTTCCAGGGCGCATCGATGCCGGCATGGCCCGCGGTGGGACTTATCCCGCCCTGGGGGCCGCCCTCGCCGATGGGCGCTCGCAGAACTATTCGCCGGGCGACCATGCCGCGAGAGTCTTGGAGGTGCAGCGGCTGCTCACCGGTCGGATACCCCCCGATCACCCGCTGGCTGGTCACCGTGTCGATCCGCCGCTCACGGGGGCGGGACCGCCCGCACTGTGGGTCCACTCGACCTCGCCGGAAGGAGCTCGGCTCGCGGCCAGCATCGGCTGCCACTACGCGTTTCACGATCATTTCAATCGCAAGGTCGGCCCCACCTCCGTGCAACATTATCTCGCCGAATTCCGGGCCAGTCCGGAACTGGAACGGCCGATCTGGGCGATCTGCGTGGCAGGATACTGTGCAGAGAACGACGCCGACGCGCGCCGGGTCTCGGCCCGGATGCTCGCCGGAATGCCCGAGGGACGATCGCTGGTCGTGGGAACCATGACCTACTGGCGGGATCAGCTGGCAGAGCTGTCACGAGTCTATCAATCGAGCCAGTTCATCCTTCAGACGTTCGCGGGCAGATACGATCTCGAGCAACAGGTCGACTCGCTCGCGCGGATCGCAGAGGTGGCCCGTTCGCTGGCCGCGCCTGGCGCAGATGGTCGGGCGATCGGGTCAGCGGACCGCTGGCAGACTGACACCAAGGATGGAGTCCCAGATCGGCTCTTCGCTCATCCGGGGTGACAGGAGCGCGAGCAGAACCCCGGCGCGGCCGAAGCGGAAGCTGCTGACGGTCAGGTGCCTCACCTGCAGCGCACACTCGTCGAGCAGCCGTTCATTCGCCGCCTGGAACACGGTCTCGCCGGTCTCCCGGTACATTCGCCAGTACACCTGCGCAATGACCGAGGAGCCACAACACAGGTCGATCCGGCCCGGCCGACCGGCCGTGGCGCCATCAGCGTGGCGCCGGGCCTGTTCGCGCAGGCGCTCGAGCGCGCGCTCCGCGGAGGTCGCGTCTCCGGTCGCATTGGCGGCGAGCCAGCAGGCGCGAAAGACACCCGTATCGCCGACACACCAGGGCTCGCCGAGCTCAAGCGTGCCTTCCGATCCCTCGGGGCCGAACTCCATGCGGCCGAATCGATTCGGCCCGGGGCGTTCCCGCGCCCAGAGCGCCTTCAGCCCCGCGCGCGCGAGGTCGGCCGCCTGCCCGTGTCCGCCTCTGGCCAGGGCCGCCAGGGCAACCAGGGTGCCGCCCATACCGTGAACCATCCCGAACTCGGTCACCGGTTCGGCCGGCACGCTCGCCCCGCGCGCCTTCGCGTAGGAGGACGGGGTGTGCCAGATGAGGCCCCCCCGGCTCGGCTTCGCGGCCTGCGCCAGCGCCTCGACGACCGCCCGCCCCAGTTCCAGCCCGCTGCCGGCGCGCGAACGGAGGCTTGCATACAGGGCTAATCCCGCGACTCCGGACTGCATGCTCGCAGGTGGCAGTCCAGACACGCGGCCGAGCAGCATCCGGTCGATTGTGACCAGGATGTCTTCTGCATCGGTATAGGTGGCGAGAACGAAACCCAACCCCGCGACGCCGGAATGCAACGATGGCCCGGGCCGCATGGTATTCGCGTCCTGGATGGCGCGCGTCAACCAGGGAGCGACGTCGATGGTCGGATCGATCCGGCTGAGCGCGCAGGCGAAAACGGCGGCGCCCACAGACCCTTCGAGGCCGCGCCGAGCGCGCTCGCCCGCGAGCGCGACCAGCGTTTCCCGCGCCAGGCCGAGCGGCGTTGGGCCGGGGATTGAATCGGGCTCGAGATGGAGAGCCACGGTGGGAGGTGGATTCATGGATTGAGTCCGTAGATGGATTGCCGCAGCGTTTGCCGGGTCCGATGAATCGATGCTGCGACACCGCCGGCGGTCATTCCCAGTCTCCGCGAGACCTCCTCCTGCGAGTGACCTTCGATCAGGCACTGCTGGGCGATGTCCCGCGAGTGCGCGGGCAGCCGCGTCCACGCCTGAGTCAGGTGGCTGTAGGCCAGAGGGGTTTCACATCCGGTCAGGTCCATGGGCGCAGGCTGGTTCATCCGGACATGCGCGTTCGCGCGCACGCGGCGATGACGAATGGCGCTGAACCACCGGTTGCGCATGATGACCACCAACCACCCCGGCAGGTTGTTCGGGTAGCTATCGGTGTGCAGGGCCTCGATCGCGTGCAGACAGGTGTCCTGTACCAGGTCCCGGACGTCCGCTTCGTTCTTGCAAAGGCGACGAGCCCGCGCGAGCAGCAACGGGACGTGTGTCGGCACTTCGTCGATGAGCGTGGCACAGATCATGTTTCCACTCCGCGTGTCCGCGCGATGCGCTCCCGGCAGCGTTGCATGACCAGTGCCGGCGCCAGGCGGCGTGCGGAGAGAGGCTCGCGCCCCAACCTCGGGCCGGCCGCGGTCCACCGGTCCGTGTTCGATAGCCACGGGCCTCGGCGGCCCGAGAGGCCGCTCTATCGCGGCCAGCCCGGGCAGCAGCAGGCACGCCGCCTTTTGCGGCACGGCCGTCGCCATCGCGCGTGTCAAGCCAGGGAACGACCGTCATGGACGCGCCTTCGCACCCGAAGCTGCTGTTTGTGACGCCCGCGCGTTTCTACCCGGAGGCCCGCCGGGGCGCATCGCGGTCGGCGCTGGAGCTGCTGCGGCGCCTGGCCGGACGGGGCTGGGACGTGGAGGTCATCTGCGCGACGACCGCTCTCGGTCATGACCGTGATCTCGGGTTTCCGTGCTGGCGGGTGGTCGATCGCGGGACGGGCGATCCGGACCAGCGGCACGCCGCCTTCGCCGACCCTCTGCTCGATCGGCTGCGGGCGCGTCCGCCCGACCTGGTCGTCGGTCAGGCGCTCGGCGCCCCCGCCCGCTCGCCCGAACCGCCGCCCTGTTCCAGGGCTGCCTGGACGGCTCCTGCACCGCCGGCTCGGACACCGGCTGGGTCACGCTCGACACCCGCACCAACCAGTTCCCTCTCGGCAGCACCGCCCGCTTCCAGACCAATACCTACTCGTTCAGCAACACCACCGCCTAACAGCAGTACCGGTTGCGCTTCACCGCCAACCAGGGCTCCACCAACCGCTTCCAGGTCGCGGAGATCCAGATGTTCGATGGCGGCGGTTCGGGCGGAGACCCGGAGCGGACCGAAGGCGGAGCCGCCAGCGGCAGCGGAACGCCTTGCAACACCGCCACCGAGACGGTAGCCGCGGCTTACGACAACCGGATGACCAGCGGCGACTTCAGCAAGTGGTGCGTGACCAGCGCGCCCAGCACCGGCAGCCCGATCTCAACCGTCTACAACTTCGCCGGGACCACCGCCTTCGCGGTCACCCGCTACACCATCACCACCGGCAACGACGTTCCCACGCGCGACCCGCGCGACTGGACCTTCCAGGGCTGCCTGGACGGCTCCTGCACGGTGGACTCCCCCACCGGCTGGGTCACCCTGGATACGCGGACCAGCCAGTTCGCCGGGGCGGACCACCAGCTGGTTGCAATCGATAGGGAGTCCTGAACTCCGGCCTCGATCATGCCCCGGTGACCTCGACCAACTGCACGTCGCTGGCGGTGTTGCCGGTGGCGTCGCGCACCTCCAGCGTCACCGTATACAGGCCCGCGGACAGGGAGACCGTGGTGGTCACGCCGGTTTCGGTCCGACAGTCCATGGGCCCGGGGCCGGCGATGTGCCAGTGGTAGCTCGAAATCGGTGCCGCCAGGCTGCGCGATCGCGATCCATCGAGCACGAGCTGCACGCCGGTGCCGCGCTCCGCCTCGGTCAGGCAACGGTCGGGCCCGGCATCTGCCAGCAGATCGCCCAGGAAGTCGGCGACCGGCAACTTCACGCGGATCGGGCTCGGCCACACGTGGGCCATCGGCTGGGCGACGCGTTCGAATCCCTCGAGCGCCAGCTTGGCATCGACGCTGTAGGCACGTCGCCCGTCGGGATGCACGTATTCGTAAAGGGGGATCGTCCCTGGCGCTCGATCGCCCGCTCCCGGGGCCACGGCGTGGAACAGAGGCGGGGTGGGTGGGTTCGCGCCGACGACCAGGCGCCTCGACGCGCACGCCGGGCCTGACCAGGCCACCGGCAGGGTCGCGGCGCTCGGGCGGTCTGGCGCGAAAAAGGCAGCCGCGACCGGCGGCGCGTCGGATGGGAGTGAGCGCTTGGTGACGAGCGCCCCGGGCGTGGGGCCGCCAAGGTCGTAGACCGGTACCGGCAGCACCAGGCGCGGGTCGGCCAGATCCAGCCGGTACATGATCTGGTTGTATTCGTAGCGCGGCGTGGGAGGGCCGCTGCCCGCGAACGCCTTGGTGTAGGTGCCCTCGACGAACACCACGCGGCCACCGTCGCGATCGAAAAACGGGTGCTGGCGTGGGTTGTAGAAGGTGTAGCTGTCGTGGGTGATGATCTTGCGCGCGTAGACCCATGGGCCCAGCGGCGTGTCGCCCTCGGCGTACCAGATCTCGCCCATGAACGAGGTCCCCCCGATCTGCTGCACCATCTGGACGAAGCGGCCGCGATGGGCATTCCACGCGCGCGAGCTGTTCTCGTGGACCTGGATCGCGGCACCGGTATCGACGTCTTGCACATGGCCATCGAGCGCCTGATCGCGACCCACGCCCGCCGCCGCCAGCGCCTCGGGGGTCGTGCGAGCGGCGCCGGCCCGCCACGCGTACGCCAGTGTGCCGTCGGGCGCGCGCTCGAGGGTCGGCGACCCGGCGGCGAACGCGCTCCAGACCTCGTGGCGCGCACGATCGAGGAGGGCCTCGGCGGTGGCGGGAATGCGCAGCGGTGGCTGGTAGTAGACGTAGGCGCCCGATCCGTGGCGCACGAGAGTCGGGTGTCCCTCGGGAATCACGCCGCCCTCGAGCGGATAACCGGATACCACGCGCTGGAAGAGGCCACGCTCGTCGTCGAAGCGGACCAGGCCGCGCTCCAGCGCCGACAGGTCGGGCGCCGCCTTCATGTATGCGGCGAACAGCCACGGGCGGCCGGCTGCGTCGGGCACGGCTATCATCGCGCCCAGCCAGGTGGGCCGGTTCGACGGCGCGATGTCCTCGACCATGGGGCGCGAGAAGCCCTTTTCGTCCACGAAATAGCGGAGGTTCACCCCCCGATCGGGCGCCAGCCCGCCCCGCCCCGGCAGGTCGGACTCGGCGCCCGAAGAACGAAAATTGCCCAGCGGGTACGCGGCCCGTTGGGTGTCGCCCCAGATCCAGAACACCTTGTCCCGATAGATCGCGGTCTGGACCGTGTCCTGGCCCATCACCAGGCCGTTGATCACCGGCCGCTCCGTTGGCGCCGTCAGACCCAGCAGGACGCTGTCGCGGTAGATCCCCTGCCCGGTCACCCGGTACAGGCGCTCGGCGACGTTCACGCGCTCGACCTCGACCAGGGCGCTCTTGCCCGCGATCGCCGTCAAGGTCAGCGTCGGACCACCCGGCAGCCGGTACCCGTGCGCGCGGACCGCGAACGGCTGCGTCCCGGTCAGCTGGTCGGGATCGCACAGCGCGATCATCCCCTGGCTGTCACTGTCGTGCTCGTCGGCGCCAGCGGCGGCCAGAGTGACGAGCGGTACCCCGCGCCGGGTGGCGCGATCGACGATGCGGACGGCGAAACAGGCGTCGGGGCCCGGCACCGGTCCCCGGAGCAAGCGCGTGTGCAGGTCGCCCGCCGCCGGAGCCGGGGTGTCCGCCGTCTTCGTCATCGCGATCTCGCCAGCGCCACCCTCGGCAGGGCGCAGCACCTTCCCGCGTATACCGAACCCGTCGGGCGCGATCTCGTATCCGGCCCGCGTGGCCGTGAAGTGGACGTCGGTGTCCATCAGCCCGGGCTCGTAGAAGGCGACCAGGCCATTGCGGTCGCTCACCAGCGCGATCTGGTTCGTTGTCAGCAGCCGCGCGCCGGCGATGGGCGCGCGCGTGACCGCATCGACGACGCTGATCTTGAAGAACCGGTGTGTGACGCCGGCCAGCCCCGGATCAGCCTCCGGCGGCGCCGCTCCTGGATCGGGGGCCACCTTCGACCCCGCCGGGCCGCACGGCTCGACCATGCTCCGGCGGGCGTCTGGCCAGGGCACGACCACCCCGCCGCTGCGGCAGGCCATCAGTGATGTCAGGAGCACGCACACCGACGGGAAGCGCCGCTGGACCATGAGCGCCTGCCGGATCAAAGCTTCTTGCAGTAAAGGAGCGCGACCGACGGCTGCATGT
>JBKPRZ010000719.1:0-10018 GCA_046734815.1 Myxococcota bacterium
ATACCGCACCTCGCCGCCGTGGTAGCGGGCCACCTGCCGGACCAGGGCCAGGCCCAGCCCCACCCCGCCGCCCACCTCGGCCGACCCGCGCCGCGCGCCCTCGGGCCGGTAGAAAGGCGCGAAGATCTTCTCCCGCTCCGCTTCCGGCACACCCGGACCGCGGTCCTCCACTGCCAGCCACACCTCGCCGTCGCGCGGCTCGACCACCGCCCGGATGTCCTGGCCGCCGGCGTGCACGCGCGCGTTGCTCAGCAGATTGCGCACCAGGTGCCTCAGCATCGCTCCGTCCCCGCGCATCGGCACCGGCTCGCCCACCACCGCCGCCCCCAGCCGCTCGGCTTCCGCCCGCACCAGCGCGGTCAGGTCCAGGTCCTCGAACGGCCGCCGCGGGACGCCGGGCTGTGCGCGCGCGGTCAGCAACACGTCCTCCACCAGGCCATCCAGATCGACGATGTCGGCGTGGGCCTTGTCCACCAGCCCCCGCCGGCGCTCGGGATCCGTCTCGTCGGCGCACAGCTCGAAGGCCATGCGCAGGCGGGCCAGCGGCGAGCGCAGCTCGTGCGAGGCGTTGGCCAGCATCTGCCGCTGCTGCTGGACCAGGGTCTCGATCGCCGCCGCCGCCTGGTTGAAGCGCGACGCCACCGCCGCCACCTCGTCGGTCCCCTCCACCGGCACCCGGTGGCCCAGCTCGCCCGAGCCCCAGCGGCGCGCGCCGTCGGCCAGGTGCTCGAGCCGTCGGGTGATCCCGCGCGAGAGCGGATACAGCCCCGCCGCCATGACCGCCGCCACCACCGCCAGCACCCCCAGCAACATGAGGCCCGGGTTGCCCGCCGGGGCCCGGTCGCGCACGCCCAGGAACCGTCCTCCCTCCAGCGGTATCACGAAGATGCCGCCCCGGTGCCAGCCGTGCCGCAGCCGCGGCGGCGGCGGGAAGGCACCGCGGCTGGCCTGCACCAGCGGGCGCCCGGTCTGGTCCCACACCGCCACGTCCAGGCTCAGCTCCTCGGCCAGGTCGTGCATCCGCGCGTGGATGGCGTGCATGTCGAACGGCCGCTGGGGCTCCTCGTGCAGCACCGCCCGGGCCAGCGGGCCCAGGTAGCGGAAGGGCGGCCCGCCCTCGCGGAAATGGTGGGCGGCCATGCCGGCGGAGATGAGGGCCAGCGCCGCCACCCCCAAGAACGTCAAGTAAAGCTTGAGGTACAGCCGCCGGGTCACGCCGCCGGCCCTCCTTCCCGGCCCGCGGCGGGGTTGAACACGTACCCCGCCCCGCGCACCGTCTGCACGAACCGCGGCCGGCGCGGATCGTCCTCGATGGCGGTGCGGATGCGGGAGATGTGCACGTCGATGCTGCGGTCGACGCTGTCCCACTCCTCGCCCTTGAGCGCCTCCATGATCTGCTCGCGCGACTGCACCCGCCCCGCCCGCTCCACCAGCAGCACCAGCATGTCGAACTGGCGCCCGGTCAGCTCGCGCCGCTCGCCGTCCACCCGCACCTCGCGCGCGGCGCGGTCCACCTCCAGCCGCCCGAACCGCAGCGGCGGCGGCTCCGCTCCCTCGGCCGCCGGCCCGCGCGAACGGCGCAGGATGGCCCCCAGCCGGGCCAGCAGCTCGCGCGGGTTGAACGGCTTGGGAAGGTAGTCGTCAGCGCCCAGCTCCAGTCCCACGATCCGATCCAGGTCGTCGCCCCGGGCGGTCAACATCAGCACCGCCACCTGCGAGCGCGCCCGGATCCGCCGGCAGACCTCGAACCCGTCGAGGTCCGGCAACATGACATCCAGGATGACCGCGTCGAAGGGCTCCTGCCCCAGCCGGGCCAGCCCGCTGGTCCCATCCGCCCGGTGCTCCACCACGAACCCGCGCGCGGTCAGGTATTCGCCCAGCATCTCCGCCAGCCGGAGGTCGTCGTCGATCAGCAGGACCCGCGCCGCCATCTCGGTTCAGTCTAGACCCTGACCGGGCCCGAAACACCGCGAACACAGAGGAGCCGGGACCAGCCCGGCTCCTCGGCTCTTCGGTCTCTCGTGGCCGTCAGCGCCCCCAGCGGCCGTGGTGCTCCTGCATCAGCTGCGCGACCTCCTTGCGCTGATCGGGGGTCAGCACGCTGGCCACCTCCACCAGCGCGCGGCTGATCGAGCTCGAGGTGCGGTCAGCCACCTGGATGGCCTCCCGGCGCACCCGCTCCAGCTCGCCGGCGTTCACCGGGTCCGACGTCAGCGCCTTCTGGCCGGCCTCGTGCAGCTTGGCGTGCTCGTCGTGCAGGGTCTTCAGCTCCGGCTTCAGCCGCGCCACCGTGGCCTGGATCTTCGTGCGCTGGTCCGGCGTGGCCTTGACCCGGTCGAGCAGGTGCTCGACCCGGCGGTCCATCATCTTCTCCATCTGCTCGGGCGAGAAATTGCGCCCGTGCCCACCCGGGCCGAACGCGTACGCCCGCGCGCCCAGCGCTCCGCCCAGCAGCACCGCCGGGAGGGCCACGAACAGCCAGCGCCGCCCCCAGGTCGCCCGCCGCGATGACGGCTTGATCTCGTTGGTCGGAATCGAATCGGTCATGGTCTCTCTGCCTTTCCGTGGCGCGGTTCATTCCGCCCACGACAAGACCATGGCCCCCGCGTTTTTCGCCGGTTTTGCCCGGACGTAAAGTTAGGTAAAGCCGGCTGTGATCAGCTTCCCGCGCCGGTGTAGGACACCCGGTAGATGATGCCGTTGGCGTCGTCGGCGAGCAGCAGGGCGCCGTCGCGCGCCACCGCCAGCCCGGCCAGCCGCGCGAAGTACGCCGTCCCACCCTCCACCGCAAACCCCGACAGGAAGTCCTCGACCGCCATCGGCTGTCCGGAGGCGAACCGCACCCGCACCACCTTGAATCCCGGAAAGGGCGCGGCCGCCGTGCTCCCGCGCAGCGCCACCAGCGCGTCCCCGCGGTACTCCGCCGGGAACTGCATGCCGTCGTAGAACACCAGCGACAGCGGCGCCCCGCCGGTCCCCAGCTCCAGCGCGGGGCTCTGGCTGTTGCGGCAGAAGGCGTCCTTGGTGACCCCCATCGGATCGGCGATCATCCCGTCGACCTGGCGCTTGCCGAAGCAATACGGCCAGCCGTAGTGGCCGCCCTGGGTGATCCGGTTCAGCTCGTCCGGCGGCGTGACCGCCCCCCGCGGGCCCGAGCCCTCGTCCGCCGCCCACAGCTCGCCGGTGGCGGGGTGCCAGGAGAAACCCACCGAGTTGCGCAGCCCGCGCGCCAGGATCACCCGGCCGCTGCCGTCGGGCGCGGTCTGCAGCATGGTCGCCTGCTCGGGGTTCGGCTCCACGCAGCTGTCGCAGCTGGCCGCCACCGCGATGTACAGCTTCCCGTCCCCGCCGAACCCGATGGAGCGATCGGGATGGTCACCGCCGGCGGGCAGGTCCAGCACCACCGCCATCGGCATGGCCACCTTGCCATCGGCCGACAGCGCCCCCGCGAACACGTAGCGCGTGGACGCCAGGTAAAGCTTGTTGCCCGAGATCGCGACGCCGTGGACGCCGTCGATCCCCTGGGCCACCATGCTCCGCAGCTCGGCCTCGCCGTCGCCGTCGGCGTCGCGCAGGCGCAGCACGTCCCCGCTTGCTCGCCGGGTGACGTACACGCTGCCGTCCGCGCCCACCGCCATCAGCCGGGGCGCGCCCAGCTCCCGCGCGAACACCCCCACGGAAAATCCGGCCGGCTTCTTCAGCTGCGCCAGCAGGGCGTCGGAGAACGGGCGCGCCCCGCTGCTGGCCGGCGCGGCCGATCCATCGGGCGCTGCCGCCGCGGGCGAGTTTTCCTTGTCGCCTCCGCAGGCGGCCGTCGCCATCACCAGGCCCAGCAACAGCGTTGTTCCTCGGCGCCGAGACATGTTGCCCTCCATGAACGGATGCCGCTTATAACACCGCCCCGCCCGCGCACACCGCCAAACGCGGGCGACTAGCGGGCGCGCGGCGCCAGGCCGGGCAGCAGCTGCAGCAACTCGTCGGCGCGCACCGCCGCAGGCGGCACGAAACCCTGCGCCGCCAGCACCGACACCGTGGCCCCGCGCGACAGCCCGCCGTGGAAGCCATCCACCGCCACGCCGTCGCCCGAGCCGGGCACGTGGAATCCGTACGAGGCGACATCGTCCGGGAACGAGAGGATGACGTCCGCCCGGTAGCGCGCGGCCGGGTGATCGAAGGCGGTGGCCACCCGGTAAAACAGGTCGGGATAACGTTGCCCGGCGGTGAGCGCGAAGGCCTCGTCGTCGCGCAGCTCCACCGCCGCTTCGTCGCCGCCCGGCAACTGCAGGCCCAGGCGCGCCCAGCGGGCCGGTTCCTCGACGTGCAGCCGGCCGTCGGCGCGCCGGGAGAAGAAGACCGGCTCGCCCCGCTGCCAGATGCCGAAGCGGGGCGCCACCTCGCCGTCGGGCAACGTGGCCGGCTCCAGCGCCGCCACCGCCAGGTCGACATCGGGATGGCGCGAAGTGCGCTCGGCGACCGCGTCGGCCATCGACCGCCGGGTGTGCAGCGCCACGTAGCTCACCCGCACGTGCACCACCGGCACCGCCTCGAGCACCGGCGTCGCCGACAACGAGGTGGCGGGCGCGACCCCCGACTCGGCCAGCAGGCGGATGGGGTCCACCAGCCGCGCGCGCTGGTGGGCGTTGCCGTGGTCCCCGAACAGCGTGAAGCGGAAGCGCCCCGGGTGGCGCGCGGAGAAGGCGGCGATGCGACGGTCGATCTCGGCCAGCGCCCCCGCCGCCCGCTCCATCCCGCCCTTGTGCCCGATGACGTCCACGTTCAGCAGGTAGGCCAGGAAGACCCGCTGCCGCCGCGTGCGACGCACCAGCACCGCGAACAGCTCGTCCAGGGTGCGAGGCAGCGCCGCTTCGGGGTCCTGGTACCCGCGGGCCATCCAGAAGTAGCCGTCGCCCAGGAAATCGAAGCGCCCGTAGCAGGGGAAGCTGTCGGCCAGGCCCTCGCGCACCGGGTGCTCGACCACGCCCTTCAGTCCCTGGTTCTCCAGCCGGTTGCGCTGCGGATCGAAGTACTGGATCTCGTAGCCCTGCAGCGGCGGCGCGCCCAGCATGCGGGTCCAGGCGTAATCGGAGGTCCCCGGGAAGGCGGTGATCAGGTCGCCGTCGGAGAAGCTGGCGAATGCGCCCCCGGCCCGGGCCCGGTCGTAGGCCGCCCGCGACAGCCCGTCGATGGCCAGGTACACCTCGACCGGGCCGTCCGGGTTCTCGTCGGGGATGGGGACAGCGTCCAGGAACCCCATGTAGGCCGCGTCGCAGCCCGCGGCCGCCAGGGCCGCCAGCAGCAGCAGCGATGCTCCCCGCGCCCGGGTCATCGGAACAGCAGAGCGCCGTCGATCATCAAGACCCGGCGGCTCTCCCCACTGAGCGAGAACTGACGTGCGTATCCCACGGCGGCTGCCACGCGCGGGCTCCAGTAGGCGAACGACAGTCCGGCGTGCGCCTGACGCTCGACCCCGAAGCCCCACAGGCCGGCGTGCAACCGCGCCGACCAGTGCAGCGACGCATGCCAGGCCAGCATGCTGGCCACGCCCGCGCTCACGTTCCGGTCGATCGAGCTGCGCCCGTACTGCAGCAGGGCGGTCAGGGTCGAATGCACACGCAGCCGATCGCTGGCCACGAAAGAATGCGCGAAGCTGATCGGGAACAGGTCCAGCCGCCCGTAAGGATTCGAGAACCCGGGTCGGTGCAGGTCGCCCAGCGAGCGCGCCTCCGCCTCCGCCGGCAGCAGGTAGCCTCCCAGCACCACCGCCGTGCGGTGGCGTTCGCTGCCCGGCAGGGCGACCTTCAGCTCGAAGTTGTAGCTGCCGTACAGGTCCAGGTACGGCTGCGTCCCGAGTTGCAGGGGCCCGAGCCCCAGCTGGGCATGCCCGTGACCGACCTGCCCCCCGCCCGCGGGATGCAGGATCGCGGTTTGTTCCCACAGCGGATAAAGGCCGTTGACCGACCCCTGAAGGTCATCGTCCCCCAGCGCCCGCGCGGCGGCCGGGAAGGCGCACAGGGCGCCGAGCACGAAGGCGAGGCGTAGGCGGCCTGTGAGAGCAGTCATGGCCAGAGTCAAGAGCAGTCTCCATGCCATCACCTACGAACTGGCCTGGTGACACGAAACCGCGTCACGACGCCATTTTGAAACCTCTCCGTTACGCGGGCGTCAGCTGTTGAACGCCCAACTGTCAAAATGTGTGGAGCCCACGCCCGGGCGCTTCAGGAGGGCCGGCCCCCCGGTCCCAGACCAAGCATCTTCCGGGCCTCGAAGTAGGCCTCGCTGATCGAGAACCCGATCAGGTCCTTGAGCCGCTGCTTGGAGCTGAGCGGCTGGCCGGGCGACGTCTCGACCGACAGAGCGCGGGCCGCCACCCCCAGGTCGCTGGTCAGCAGGAAGGCGACCCGCGTGGCGGTCAGCTCGACGCCGGTGCACCAGCCCTCCACGTCCGGCGGCGTCCCCCCATGCTGCGCCACCAGCCTGCGGACCGTGGTCAGGACGTGTTCCCGCGACGCCGCCGGGAGGGCGGCCCCGATCTGCGCGCTCACCCGCTCGACATCCCCGCGCAGCGACTCGGTCGGCGTCTTCAGGCCAGCCGCCGCCAGCGCCGCTTCCAGCCCGACCCGCGCCAGCGCCCGGCTGGAGTCCAGCGCGCAGACCACCCGGTCCGGCGCCAGCAGCAGCAGCGCCCGCGCCACCGGGATGATGGCCTCCGCCGGATCGGTGATGACCCCCAGAGGCGCGCCCAGGATCAGCGCCGGCGCCAGGTCGTTGCCCAGCCGCACGATGCGCACCGAGGCGGGCCGCCGCTCGGACGCGCGCAGGTAGACCAGCAGCGGCGGGCTGTCGATGGCGGCGTTGACGATGGTGAGCGCCTGGCCGAGCGCTCCGGGCACCCGGGCCGGATCCACCCGCTCGTCCTGGCGCAGCCCCAGCTCCTGCACCGTGAGCGCCGACATGCCCGCCAGCACCGGCCCCAGCGCCGCGAACAGCGACGAGATCTCCGGGTCGGCGTCGGGATGGGCCACGCGCGCCCATACGTCCGGACCGATGCGGCGGACCGGCGGCTTACCCTGCAGCGGCTTGCCCCGCTCGTAGACGTCCCGCAGCTCCTCGTCGGCCTTGCGCAAGAACGTGAGGGTGGCGGCCAGGCCCCACAACCGGTCGCGGTCGCCCGAGGCGCGGTACAGGTCGGCCAGTGCGCGGTACGAGGCCAGCCGGTCCGGGTCGGCGGCGATGGCCGCGTGGTGCAGGGCGATCGCGCGCGGGTGGAACTCCGGCCCCGCCTGCTGGTACAGCGCCGCCATCAGCGCCTTGCGTTCGCCGTTCTCGGGGTCGATCGCGTCGGCCGCCTCCAGCGCCTTGATCGCCACCCGCGGGTCCTTGGAGAAGCGCAGAGCCAGCTCGGCCAGTCCGTCCATCGCCCGGATCTTCACCGCCCGCCCGGGGCCCTCGTGGTCCAGCTCGCGCGCGCTCTTCTGGTAAAGGCGCGCCAGCGCCTGCCAGTTCTTCTCCTGGTTGAGCAACCGTTCGAAGGCCTCGAACGGCTGGGCTGCGTCAGGCGCCTCGACCAGCGCCCGCTCGAGCAGCTGGGCCGCGCGGGCGGGGCGGTCCAGCTCGTCCAGGGAGATTGTCGCCGCCCGGTACAGCAGCTGCACCCGGCGCTCGAGCGTGCCCTCCATCGCCGCCAGCCGCACCAGCCCGTCCTCCGCGGCCGCCCAGTGCTTGTGGGCCTGGTAGAGATCGATCAGCTTGACCAGCGCCGACCGGCGGGTGGCGTCGTATTGCATGGCCGTCCGGTAGCAGGAGATCGCGTGCACCGGGCTGCGGAAGCGCTCGCGGTAGGCGTCGCCCATCTCCTCGTACAGGGCGGCGCGCTCGGCGGCGGGCGTGGCGTTGATGCGGGCCTGCTGGTCGCGCACCCAGGTGGACAGGGGCAGCTGGATGATCGGATTGGTGCGCGCCTCGGACAGGCGATCGCCGACGATCTCGTTCCGGTCGGTGCGGCCCGCGTCGTTCTCGCGCGTGGGGGCGGCGCCGTTGCCGTCGACCCACGAGCGCAGCAGGTCCTCGAGGCTGCCCGGGAACGACAGCGGCACCAGGTCCAGCTCGGCGCCCAGGATGTCGACCTGCAGGGAGGAATCGAAGGCGTTCTCCTCCTCGGGCATCAGCAGGAAGTGTTCGGTCTGAGTGGGGGCCGACCCCAGCATGTGGTTGAGGATCAGCTGCAGGTCGGGATCCCCCGGCCGGAAGCCCAGGAACACGAACGACCGCTGGGCGAACAGCTCGCGCAGGAAGCTGGCCACCGCCGCCGGCATCGACCGCCGGCGCAGGTCCGCGGGCGAGAAGCACAGGCTCTCGGGATCGGCCCAGGTGCCCAGCGCGTGCAGGAAGAACGGGCCGAGCCCGTTGTCCAGCCGCCCGGCGCTGGCCAGCTGCCGCGGGTCCAGCCGCCGCACGCGGCCGTTCTTCAGGGTCCGTTCCCAGGCGTCGTGAAAGCAAGTGGCCACCAGGCCCTGCCAGGGCAGCCGCGTCGCCAGGTCCAGGGCCGGTGTCGCCGCCGCGCCCTGGGCGTGCACCTCGGCCAGCACCTCCTTGAAGGCATCCTCGGGCAGCTGCCGCCGCAGCAAGGCCAGGGCCGATCCGGCCCGGCCCCGGTTGACCAGGTCCAGGATCGTGCGCGCCCCCTCACGCGCCGAGGGCCCGCCGGCGGCGAATCGCTCGGCCAGCCGCCGGAGCAGCGGTTCCCACCCTCGCGCGGAAACGGGATCGAGAAAACCGAATCCGGCAACGAGCACAGCGTGGCCGGTGCGCACGCGCTGGGTGAGCGCCGAGGGGATGCCCATCTTGGTAAAACTGCGGATGCTGGCTGAAAGTCCTTTTGCCGAGTAGTCGTTGTAGCCCGAGTTCAAGTCGCGGCACAATCATGACCACAGAACCGTCCCGGCCGCGACGGACCTGGTACTCTCAAGCGGTCCGGCCCGCCGGCCCTTGCATCGGAATCCCGAACTTGCCCCAACCCGTCTTCCCTTCTAGCTTCGAAACGATGTCCTCGGAACACCCCCTGGCCCGCGCCTCTGCCGCCGCTCACACCCGGCAGTGTGTGCTGGCTATTGCACTGCTTCTCTGCGGAGCGGCTGCATGTTCTTCGGACCAGGGGCACCGGGACCAGAACTATGGCACCGACGTGGGCGCCGGTTACGTCCTGCCGGACGGTGGCTCCCGCGGCGATTCGGCGGGTGTCGAGGTGGTCGGAGTGGGAGACGTACGGGCGGATGCCACCACCCCTGATGCGGGCGTCGACGCCGGCGAGGACACAGGGTCCGGGGTGGACACCGGCGACTGAGGACCACGCAACCATGTCACTCGTGGTGGAGGGCCAGACGTATCAGTGGGAAGGCGGCACGCTCGAGGAGCTGCTCGCCCTGCTGGCCGAGATGGCGCTGTCGGTTCGCGTCGAGACGATCCACCCGGAACGCGAGGAGAAGCTGGGGGAGATCCACATCGTCGCCGGCGGCGTTTCGGAAACCATGGCCGGTGATCGGAGCGGGGACGCCGCCATGGCTCACTTGCGTCAAATCGCCGGGTTGCGATTCCTGGTGCAGCCGATGTTGCCGGACCCCGAGGAAGGGTCGCTCGATCAGCCCGGCCCTCTGGAGGGGGCCCTGTCCGAGCGACCGGTGCCCGAGCTGATGCGCTACTGCGAGAATTTCGTCCTCACCTGCGCGGTCGAGATCCGCCACGGCGACGACCACGTGCGGATCAGCTACCGGCGCGGGGAGATCCTGCGCACGCTGGTCAACGGCAGCGAGTCGGGCGAGCGCCTGGCCGAGGTGATGTCCTGGACCGACGGCACCTGGCGGATCACCATGCCGCAGCTGGCATTGCCTCGCCCGGCCAAGGCCACCCGGCCGGTGCGTGCCCCGGGTCCCAGCCTCGAAAGCAGCACGATCTTCGGCTACCAGGTCACGCCGCCGCCCCCGGTCGTCATGACGCCGGCTCCGGCGCCCACGCCCGGGATGAC
>JBKPRZ010000720.1:0-7402 GCA_046734815.1 Myxococcota bacterium
CCTTCATGCCCCGCCCGCCGGACACGACCACCTTGGCCTCGGTCAGGTCAGGGCGCGCGCTCTGGGTGGCGTGCAGCTTCACGAACGACGCCCCCAGCGTGTTCACCGCCCCGGCGCTCCCCGCCTCGACCGCGCCCGCCGCGGCCGCGGGCGCCGCCGGCGCGAACTCGGTCTGGCGGGCAGTCACCACGACGATGGGGCTCAGCACCTCGACGTCGGCCAGGGCGTTGCCGGCGTAGGTGGGGCGGCGGAAGGTCTTCGCGCCCAGCACCTGGGCGATGTCGCTGGCCATGCCCGACTCCAGCAGGGCGGCGGCGCGCGGCAGGATGTCCTTGCCGGTGGAGGTGGACGAGGCGACCAGGGCGCCCACGCCGGTCTGCTTGACCGCGCTGGCCAGGACCGGCGCGTAGGTCTCGGCCAGGACGGAGCCCAGAGCGGGGGCGTCCAGGCGCAACACCTTGTCGGCGTATTTCGCTGCCTGGGCGGCGCCGGCGCCGGTGTCGGCGCCGACCGCCAGGGCGATCACCGGACCGCCCTGGTGCTTGGCCAGCTCGCGCGCGGCGGTGAACGCCGGCAGCGCGCTGGACTTCATGCCTTCGGGACCGGTCTCGACGAAAACCGCGACGCCAGCCATCACAGCACCTTCGCTTCGTTCTTCAGCTTGGCCACCAGCTCCTCGACCGACGCGACCTTCTGCCCGGCCTTGCGGCCGGGCGGGGCGGTGAAGCCCGTGGTCTTGACCAGCGGCGACCCGGCGGCGCCCAGCGCTTCGGCGGTGGTCTCGCGGACCTCCTTCTTCTTGGCGGCCATGATGCCCTTCAGCGAGGCGTAGCGCTGGCTCTCCTCCCACTCGGCGTCCGCGCCGGCCAGGGCGGCGTTGCGGACCGCCTTCTTGCCGATGATGCGCAGGTCGACGGTCAGCACCGCCGGCAGCGGCAGCCGCTTCTCCTCGACGCCGGCATCGATCTCGCGGGTGATGGTGGCGGACTTGCCGTCGGCGGCGATCACCACG
This sequence comes from Myxococcota bacterium, assembly GCA_046734815.1. GTDB lineage: Bacteria > Myxococcota_A > Polyangia > Fen-1088 > Fen-1088 > CAVYGB01. The sequence goes on from JBKPRZ010000720.1 coordinate 1,013, forward strand.
CTGGCCAGGAAGGTGCCCTGCGGCCAGCCCAGGTAGCCGGCCAGCAGCTGCCCGACCTGGTTGTCGTCCCCGTCCACACCCTGCTTGCCCAGCACCACGAGGTCGGGCGACTCGGCCTTGACCACGGCGGTCAAGATGCGCGCGACCCGGTCGGGGTCCAGCGCGGTTTCATCGCCAGCGATCTGGATGGCGCGGTCGGCGCCCATGGCCAGCAGGCCGCGCAGCTGCTGCGCGACTTCCTTGGGGCCGATGCTCACCAGCACCACCTCGCCGGCGTGCTCGCCGCCCTTGCCCTTCTCGGTCAGGCGCAGCGCGGTCTCGACCGCATATTCATCGAAGGGGTTGACCTGCCAGCTGGCGCCGGAGAGGTCCAGCCCGCCGCCCGAGAGCTTCAGCTTCTGCTCGGGGTTGGGCACGCGTTTGACGGGGACGAGTATTTTCACCGGTGGTCCTCAGCTGGTGGCGAGTCGCAAGGCCTCCTCGAGGCAGCGTAGAATATTGTCATTCAGATCCACGAGGTACACCGTGGTCGGCTTGGGCTGCCGGTGGGCGCGTAGCTCGTCCACGATGGCCCGTGACGCGTCCGCCGGATCGACGCCGCCCAGGCCGGTGCCCATGCCGGGCAGGGCGATGGTCTCGAACCCGTGACGGGCCGCAGCTATCAGCGCCGCCCGGGTCGCGCGCCGGACGTTCTCGATGCCGATCTTGATGCCCGGCTCTTCCATCGTGGGCGCGTGGATGACGTGTTTCGCCCAGAGCGATCCCGCGTTGGTGACCACCGCGGCGCCTACCGCGATGGGGGCCAGCGACATGGCCTCGCGCTGGATGGAGGGACCGCCCTTGCGCGACAGCGCCGCGGCCACCCCACCCCCCATGATCCCCAGAGAATTCGCGGGGTTCACCACCGCATCGACCGGCATCTCGGTGATGTCGCTCTTGGCGATGTGAATCACCATGGACGTGGGCCCGAACGGGATTTGCGGCGGCCCGCTGGGCGGTCACCGCGATCGAATCTTGGTGTTCGCCTGATCAATCCGGCACACCGTAGCATTGCCCCACGCGCGCCAGCAAGATCCGCCGGCCGGCGCCGCGGGGCCGGGCTACACGGTGCCCTCGGCGAGCACCTCTTCCAGCTCCTTGACCACCGCCGCCTCGTCCGCCTTCCGGGCGGCCGAGATCTCCTGGACGATCAGGCCGCGGGCGGTGTCGAGCATGCGGCGCTCGCCGAACGACAGCGTCTTGGTGGTCTTCAGGCGGTAGAGGTCGCGGAAAACCTCGGCCACCTCGAACAGCGAGCCGCTCTTGATCTTCTCCATGAAGCCGCGGTACCGGCGGTTCCAGGTGTGGCGGTCGCACCGGACCGCCTTCTCGCGCAGGATCTGCAGCACCTCCTGGACGTCGTCGGCGCCGGCCACCGGGCGCAGCCCGACCTGGCCCGCCTTGTCAGTCGGCACGAGGATACGGAGTCCGTTGTCCTCCAGACGGAGGACATAGAAGCTCTGAACGTTGCCGTGGATCTCCTTCTTCTCGATGCCCAGCACCTCCGCGATGCCCCGGGACGGATATACGGCTTTCTGTCCGATGGCGAACGTGACCGACACTTCTTTGTACCTCCGAAGGATTCGGCCCGTCCCGGGCGAGCAGGAGGGGCGCAAAGGTAGGATATATGACTCTACTCCATCGGAGGACTCGGGGTCCACCCCGTGTGGCAACGTCTGACGCCACGATCGGGTGTCACGCGGCGCCATCCGGTGTTGTCCTGGCACGCTCGCGACGCGTGTCCGCAACAGCGGGTTGTCACCCGTGATTCTCTGTCCGATTCGCGTCCGCAATCGCGCAACGGCTGACGCGCGCTTGCCCGCGGTCGGTATCCACCGCTACCCTTACATGAACGACCCGCGCGTACGACCGCGGGTGACGGATGCAGAAGGGGATGCGGGGGAGGTGACGTCGGGGGTCTGCCTCCATTCGAAAGTACGAAATAGATGAGCTTGCGCCAGGTTCTTCGCGCAGCGCCGCTGGTGTTGGCGGCGCTCGCGCTCGGATGTTCGACCAAGTCGGTTCCGCAGGTGCTGCCGGGGCTGGACGCTCGCCCGACCGACGCCCGCCTCGACGGCGCGCGCGGGCCGGCCGACGCCGGCGCCGCTGGTGACGCGGGGACCGACGGGTTCGTGCGCCCGATGGTGGGCTCCTGCACCGAGGTGCCGGCCGTGCGAAAGCCGATCGGCGCCGCCTGCAGCTGCCACGACGAGTGCAGCAGCAGCCATTGCGTGGACGGTGTCTGCTGCACCAGTACCTGCAGCGGCCCGTGCCTGGCCTGCAACCTGCCCGGCACCGCCGGCCTGTGCACGCCGGTGCCCGACGGGTTGCCGCCGGTGGTGCCCACCCAGTGCCCGCAGCAGCCGCTGTCCAGCTGCGGCCTCGATGGCCTGTGCAACGGCCACGGCGGTTGCCGCCGGTACCCGGACGGCACCATGTGCGAGCCGGGCAAGTGCCAGGGCAGCTCGCTCACGGGGGCCAAGCAGTGCAGCGCCGGGCAGTGCTCGGCGCCGGTGACGGTGACCTGCTCGCCCTACGGGTGCGACCCGGCCACCAATCGCTGCTTCGTCAGCTGCACCGGTGACAACCAGTGCGCGGGCGACGTCTGCAAGGCCGGCAGCTGCGGCAAGAAGGCGTCGGGCGCAACCTGTGCGGCGGCCGCCGAATGCGAGTCCGGTCATTGCGTCGACGGCGTCTGCTGCAACAGCGCCTGCGGCGGCCCCTGCGTCAGCTGCCGCGAGCCGGGCAAGTGGGGGCAGTGCTCGCCGGTGCCCATCGGGCACGTCGATACGCGTGGGGTATGCCAGCGGCAGGCGCCCGAGACCTGCGGCCAGACGGGGGTGTGCAACGGCGTGGGCGGCTGCGCCCGCCACGCCTCCGGTACGGTCTGCCGGCCCGCCTCCTGCTCGGGCGCCAGCTTCGTTCCACCCAGCGTCTGCGACGGGCTGGGCAGCTGCCTCCCCAGCGCGCCCATCAGCTGCGCGCCCTTCATGTGCGCCAACAACGCCTGCCGGGGCAGCTGCGCCAACACCGCCGACTGCATCGCGCCCAACTCCTGCCAGAACGGGAGCTGCGGCAAGAAGGGGCTGGGGCAGGTCTGCCAGCAGAGCGCCGAGTGCCAGTCGAACCAGTGCGTGGACGGCGTCTGCTGCGATTCGGCCTGCACCGGCCGCTGCCAGTTCTGCGCCCTGCCGGGATCGCTGGGCCGCTGCGTGAACGTGCCCGCCGACGTGGCCGACCCGCGCGCCGCCGCCGGCGAGACCGACGGTGCCCGGGTGTGCACGGACGAGGGGGTCGAGTCCTGCGGCAACAACGGCCGCTGCGACGGCCAGGGCGGCTGCCAGAGCTACCCCAACGGTTCCATCTGTCAGGCCGAGAGCTGCGACGCCGGCGCCAACCGCTACGCCGTCGGCACCTGCCGCAACGGGGCCTGCACGGTGTCCGCGCGCAGCTGCGCGCCCAACCGGTGCAACGGCAGCCGCTGCGGGCAGCGCTGCTCGGAGGACAGCCAGTGCGCCACCCCCAACGTGTGCGTGAAGGGCTCGTGCGGGAAGAAGCCCAACGGCGAGCCCTGCTCGGACGCCACCGCCGCCGAGTGCGCGTCCGGCATCTGCGCCCAGGGCGTCTGCTGCGCCAGCGCCTGCACCGGGTCGTGCGTGTCCTGCGCGCTGCCGCAGTCGGCCGGGGTGTGCACGCCGGTGCCCAACGGTACGCCCGACCCGGCCGGCGGCTGCCCCGATCAGAGCTCGTCCTCCTGCCGCGGCGATGGGCTGTGCGACGGGCGGGGCAAGTGCCGCCTGTACGCGCCGGGCACGGTCTGCGCGCCCGCCAGCTGCGGCAGCGGAGTGGCCCAGCGGGTGTCCCGCTGCGACGGGACCGGGGCCTGCCTGCCCGGCAGCAGCGAGGCGTGCACGCCGATCGTGGTGTGCGACCAGCCCGGGGTGGCCTGCGAGAAGACCTGCACCTCGGACAGCCAGTGCGTGTCCGGGACCCGCTGCTTCGAGGGCCGCTGCGGGCTGCTGGAGGACGGCAAGGCCTGCACCGGCAACGGCGACTGCAAGTCGGGGTTCTGCGTGGACGGGGTCTGCTGCAACGGGGCCTGCGGCGGCAACAACCAGAACGACTGCCTGGCCTGCTCGCGCGAGGCGGGGGCGGCCGAGGACGGCAAGTGCGGCACCCGGACGATGGGCGCTCGCTGCAGCGACGGCAACGCCTGCACCCTGGAGGACGCCTGCTCGGGTGAGACCTGCACCGGGGTGCCGGTGGTATGCACCGCCAAGAGCCAGTGCCACGAGGCCGGCACCTGCGACCCGAAGACCGGTCGTTGCACCACCCCCACCCGGACCAACGGCTCGCCCTGCGACGACGCCAACAAGTGCACCACCGGCGACAGCTGCACCAACGGCGTGTGCGGCGGGACGGTGGTGGCTTGCCCCGCCGGCGGCGCCTGCGCGGTGTCGGCCTGCGACCCGGCCACCGGGATGTGCGCCACCGCCCCCCGGGCGGACGGCACGCCCTGCGACGACAGCAGCCTGTGCACCCGGGCCGACAGCTGCCAGAAGGGCCAGTGCGTGGGCAGCGACCCGGTGGTCTGCACCGGCGACGCCTGCCACGACCCCGGCACCTGCAACGCCGGCACCGGCACCTGCAGCCGGCCCAGCAAGCCCGACGGCACGGTCTGCGAGGACGGCAACCGCTGCACCCTGGAGGACCGCTGCACGGCCGGCAGCTGCGTGCCCGGGATGCCCAAGTCCTGCGCCAGCGCCAACGTCTGCCAGACCGCCGGCGTGTGCGATCCGGCCGACGGCCAGTGCAAGGGCGGCATGGCCAAGCCCGACGACACGCCCTGCGACGACGACAACAAGTGCACCAGCACGGACCGCTGCCAGGGCGGGCTGTGCGTCGGCGCCAGCGTCACCTGCCCGGCCGCCACCACCTGCCGGACCGCCAGCGCGTGCAACCCGTTGACCGGCGTGTGCGATCCGGGCGCGGCCCAGAACGTGGGCCTGGCCTGCGACGACGCCGCCCGCTGCACCCAGGGCGACACCTGCCGCGCCGACGGCGAGTGCCACGGCGATGCGGTGGTCTGCCCGCCCGCCACCGCCTGTCTGAACGCCTCCAGCTGCAACCCGGACACGGGGGTCTGCGCCGAGCGCACGCCGCGCAACGAGGGAGGCGCCTGCGACGACGGCAGCCTGTGCACCGAGCAGGACGTCTGCACCCAGGGGATGTGCGCGGGCAGGCCCAAGACCTGCGCCTCGGCCAACGCCTGCGTGGGTGCGGGCAGCTGCGATCAGGCCACCGGCCTGTGCAGCCCGGGCAGCTTCCTCGACGGCACCGGCTGCAACGACGGCAACCCCTGCACCGACAACGACAGCTGCCTGGGCGGCATCTGCGGGGGCAAGCTGCGCTCGTGCCCGGCCGACGACTGCCACGCGCCGGGGGTGTGCGACACCGCGACCGGGATGTGCGTGCCGGGGATGGCCCTGTCCAACAACGACTGCGACGACGGAAACCCGTGCACGACCGCCTCGGTGTGCATGGAGGGGCTGTGCAAGGGCACGATGGAACGGGACTGCTCGGACAACGATCCCTGCACCGCGGACAGCTGCGGCGGCGAGGGCTGCGTGCACACCGCCATTCCCGGTTGCACCCCCGACGCCGGCGCCGACGGGCCGTGACCGGGGGCCCGACGATGGTGACAGCGACGGCCGCCAGACCGCGACGCCGTTTGCAGCACCTTGCTGACGGGACTGGCGATCGGCGGCGGCCGATTCAGAATCCGGGGCGATGACTCCGGTTCCACGCGCGCCGGCGGCCGCCAGCGGTGGCGCCGAGGTGCACGTCGAGATCACCGGCCTGGCGCCGGGGGGCGATGCGGTGGGGCGGCAGCTGGGCGGCGACGCCGACGGGCGGGTGACGTTCGTGCCCTTCGCGGCGCCGGGCGAGCTGGTGCGCGCGCGGCTGCAGCGGGTGCGCGCGCGGGTGGCCTGGGCGGACTTGCTGGAAGTCGAACGGCCGGCAGAGACGCGGGCGGCGCCGCCCTGTCCGCTGTTCACCCGCTGCGGGGGCTGCCAGTGGCAACACGTCGACGGGGCGACCCAGCGCCGGGCCAAGGGCGGCTTCGTGTCGCGGGCGCTGGGGCAAGACGTGGGCGAGGCCCGCGCGGTCGGCCCGGAGTACGGTTACCGCGAGCGCGCCCGCTTCGCCATCGGTCGCGATCCCGACGGCGCCACGGTCATCGGGTTCCGGGCGCGGCGCTCGCACGAGATCGTGGACGTGCCCGCCTGCCCGCTGCTGGCGCCGGCGCCGGCGGCGGCGCTGCCGGCGCTGCGGCGCTGGGTCCAGGCC
>JBKPRZ010000721.1:0-2807 GCA_046734815.1 Myxococcota bacterium
TCCACGACGTGCCGCTCCGCGACGCGGGCACCCCCACCTACGAGGGCCTCCCGCTGCCCGAGTACCCGTCGCTGCTCGAGCTCCTCAACCCGATGCATCGGCTCTGGTCCGACGGCCGCTGGAACAAGCTCACCATCGCCCACGGCTGCTACTGGAAGAAGTGCAGCTTCTGCGACGTCACGCTCGACTACATCGGCCGTTACGACCCGCTCGGCGCCGACCTCCTGGTCGACCGGGTGGAGGCGCTGGTCGCCGAGACCGGACAGACGGGCTTCCACTTCGTCGACGAGGCGGCGCCGCCCGCCGCGCTGCGCGCCATGGCCCTGCGCCTCATCGAGCGCAAGGTCGCGATCACCTGGTGGGGCAACATCCGCTTCGAGAAGAGCTTCACGCCGGAGCTGGTGGCCTTGCTGGCCCGGTCCGGCTGCGTGGCGGTGAGCGGCGGGCTGGAGGTGGCCTCCGACCGGCTGCTTGGGCTGATGAAGAAGGGCGTGACGGTGGCGCAGGTGGCGCGGGTGGCGCGCGCGTTCAGCGACGCCGGGGTGCTGGTGCACGCCTATCTGATGTACGGCTTTCCGACCGAAACCGAGCAGGAGACCATCGATGCGCTCGAGCGCGTGCGCCAGCTGTTCGCCGCAGGCTGCATCCAGTCGGCCTTCTGGCACCGCTTCGCCGCCACCGCCCACAGCCCCATCGGCCTGCGGCCGGACCTGTACGGGATCCGGCTGCACGCGCAGCCGGCGGCCACCTTCGCCCGCAACGAGCTGCCCTTCGACGATCCCACCGGCTGCGACCACGACCGCCTGGGCGAGGGGCTGCGCCGTGCGCTCTACAATTACATGCACGGCGTGGGGCTGGATCTGGACGTGCGCCGCTGGTTCGATCCGGCCGCGACGCCCCGCCGCCGCCCCCGCGTCCCCGCGCCCCGCGTGCCGCCGGATCTGATCCGCCGCGCGCTGGGCGGGCGCGCCGGCTGACATCCCGGCCGCGTTCACTCCATCAGCAGGCCCATCGCCGCGCGCAGCCGCTGCAACAGAGCCGCCGCGCGCGGGCGGGCGCGGGCGCTGCCGTCGGTGAGGATCCGATCCACCTCACGCGGGTCGGCCATCAGCCGCTGGTAGGTCTGGCGGGGCTGCTGCAGCAGGGCGTCCAGAAGCTCGAACAGGCGGTCCTTCAGCGCGCCCCAGGTCATCGCGCCGGAGATCAGCTCCTGCCGCACGTGGGCCGCGTCGTCGGGGCTGGCCAGCTCGCGGTAGATCTGGAACAGCGGCGAGGCGTCGGCGTCCTTGGGGGCGTTGGCGGGGGCGGAGTCGGTCTTGAAGCGGCGGATCAGCTTGCGCAGCTCGTCCGGGCCGACCGAGAACAGCGGGATGGTGTTGCCGTACGACTTGCTCATCTTGCGGCCGTCCAGCCCGGCGATCGACGGCGCCTCGCTGAGGTACAGCTCGGGGACGCGCAGGACGTCGCCGTAGATGCGGTTGAAGGCATGGGCGATGTCGCGCGTGATCTCCAGGTGCTGGGCCTGGTCGCGTCCCACCGGTACCAGGTCGGCCGACATCAGCAGGATGTCGGCGGCCATCAGCAGCGGGTAGTCGTAAAGGCCCATGTTGATGTCGTCGTCGGGGTCGCGGCCCTCTTCCTGATTGCGGGCCACGGCCGCCTTGTAGGCGTGGGCGCGGTTCATCAGCCCCTTGGGCGTGACGTTGGTCAGGGCGGCGAACAGCTCGAAGGTCTCGGGCAGATCGCTCTGGCGGTAGAGGATCACCTTGCCCGGATCCAGACCCAGCGCCAACCAGGTGGCGGCGACCTCCAGGGTGTACCGGCGCAGCTGGGCGGGATCGCTGACGCTGTTGAGGGCGTGGTGGTTGGCGATGAAGTAGTAGGCGTCGAACGACTCGGCCAGCCTCAGCGCCGGGCGGATGGCGCCGAGGTAGTTGCCCAGGTGGGGTGTGCCGGTCGGCTTGATGCCGGTGAGGACGACTTTTTCGGACATGACGGATCCCGGGTGCGGTGAATGGGAAGGCCTAACACGGCCGGGGGCCTCCGTCGCGTCGGCGGCGGGGATGGCCGCGCGCATCATCGTTGCCCCGGGGTGCGCGCGCATGGTCTGCTGCGGGGATGAAGCGCCTGCCCCGCCTCGCCGCCGCCGCGTCGCTGCTGCTTTTTGCCGCGTGCGACGGGGACCTGGCGCCCAGCGCGAAGGTGCACCCGCTGGTGGTGGGCGATGCGCGGCTGGTGGGGTGGACGGGCGAGGGGGCCTGCAGCCACGGCGAGCCGGCGGCGGGCGACGGGCACCGGTGGTGCGCGTTTTACCGGCCGTCGATCGTCCAGGAGGGCACGCCGGTCGAGCTGTGGGTGGTGGACGCGACCCGGGCGATGGCGGGCGAGAGCCTACCCTGCGACGGCAGCAGCAGCGGCTGCCTGCGGCTGACCGAGAAGCTGTTCACCAAGCTGCGCTTCCAGAGCCCGTCGCACCCGGAGGCGCACCGGTTCCAGGGCGACACGTTGCTGTTCCTGGCCGAGGAGCACCCGGATTCGGGCGATCTGGATCGTTACGAGGGGTACGTGTGGGCCTGGCGGCCCGGGTGGGCCAGGGCGCGGCCGCTGACCACCGACCGCGGGGTCCTGTGCGGCACCGACCCTTCGGGGCTGTTCGCCAGCTGCGTGGACGGGGCCAGCGACAAGCCGCTGACCTTCGACCTGCGCGCCGGCCCGATCGTCGATCGCGAGGGCGCGCTGCCGCCGGTGATCGAACGGGTCGTCGCCGAGCAGGAGGGGGGGCTGGCCTGGTCGGCGCAGTTCGCGGG
>JBKPRZ010000722.1:0-3598 GCA_046734815.1 Myxococcota bacterium
GCTGTAGGAGGGGTTCTATGCTGCCTCCCACCTTCCTGAAATCCCAGGGCTAGGATAGCCCAGCCCAGAGATCACCATCGAGGACGAGGACGAGGACGAGGACGAGGACGAGGACGAGGACGAGGACGAGGACGAGGACGAGGACGGGGACGGGGCGACCTACCCGGGCGCGCCGCCCAGCTTCTCCAGCACCGCCGCCAGGGCAGGCGCCGGCTGCACGTCGATCTTCACCGACAGCAGCTGCCGGGGCGTACCCACCGATGTCAGCTGCACCGTCGCGCCCTCGAACGTGCGCGCGCAGAAGGCCTCCAGCTCCGCCCGGATCGCCGCGAAGGTCGCCTCGGTGTTGGGCGCCAGCAGGCGGTCGTTGATCCGGAACAGCCACTCGTCGCTGCGGAACTTCAGCCCCAGCATCGGCTCCCGCTGCAGCAGCAGCGCGGCGTGCACGGCGTGGCGGAAGGCGTCGCGCAGGCGCTCGTCGGCCGGCGGCTCGGCCCGCTTGCGGTTGTAAAGGACGCCCAGCCGCCCGCCGCCCTCCTCCAGGAAGTAGTCGGCGCCGTGGCCGATCAGCACCACGCCGGGGCCCTCGGGCACGTGGGCGTAGTTGGCCACGTCGACCAGGGTGTCGTCGGTCAGAACCCGGTCCTTGATCCAGCGGTGGAATACCGGGATCAACGACTCCAGCGCGAACCCCGGCCGGGGCTCGGCGAACAGCTTGCACTGCAGCTTGTGGGCGTCCATCGTTCGTCCGATCCGCTCAGGTGGTGGGCAGCGGGGCGGCGCCCGCCCCCGCCCCCAGTGTCGCGCCCAGGCGCGTGTAGCACTGGTGGGCGGCGTCGACGAACAGCTGCGCCTCCTCGATGATCTGGTGAGCCGCCTCCTTGTCGGCGGCCTGCGCCTTGTCGTCGTGGATGCGGAAGAAGTACTGCGCGAACTTGCCGCCGGCGTAGGGATCGAAGAACAGCTTGGTGTCGTAGAAGAACTTCCGGAACTCGCCCACCACCTCGTCGGGCGCGTTGCCGATGTTCGGGTTGCGCTCGCGCGCCAGCGCCCGCGCCGCCTGCAACATGGCGCTGTAGGCCCGCCCCGCTGCCGGCGCCAGCTTGCCCTCGTCCAGTAGCAGCTGCGCCTCGAAGATCTCCCGCTCGGCCGCGGCCAGCCCCATCTCGACGTAGGGGACAACCTCGCCGGCGCATTCGCCCACCCCCATGTCGTTGATGGTGTATTCGCGCGGGTCGCCCCAGTCGCTGTAGAAGCTGGCGTCCTGCTCGTAGGACGGCAGCACCTGCAGCTCCTCGACCATCGACCGGATTGTCTTCTTGCCGATCCGGGTGGCGAAGGCGCCGAAGGTCTCGCCCTCGGCCCGGTCGCGGGCGTACATCTCGGTGATCTTGCGGGTGAACTCCGGCACCCGCTTGGACGGGATGGCGCCGATGGCCAGGCCGTACGAGGCGCCGTTGCGCGTCCACTCGCCGCCGATCACCAGCTGGAAGTGCGGCACCCGGCGCCCGTTGACGTTGCGGCTGACCCCCAGAAAGCCCAGGTCGGCCACGTGGTGCTGCCCGCAGGAATTGAAGCAGCCGCTGGTCTTGACGTGCAGCCCGCGCGAGCGCGCGTCCTGGTCCAGCCCCGAGGCGGTCAGCTCGCGCCGCAGCTCGGCGGCCAGCGCCCGCGACGACGAGATCCCCAGCTTGCAGGTGTCGGTGCCGGGGCAGGCGGTGATGTCGCCGATGGTCCCCGCGCCGGGCAGGGCCAGCTGCGCCGCCTTCAGAGCACCGTAGAGCGCCGGCAGATCGGCCTCGCTCACCCAGCGCAGCAGCATGTTCTGGTCCGCGGTGGTGCGCAGGGTGTCGCCGGTGTAGCGGCGGGCGATGTCGGCCAGCTCGCGGGCCTGGTCGGCGGTCAGATCCCCCAGCGGCAGGGTCACGATCGCCACCACGTACCCGTCCTGCCGTTGCGGCAGCACGTTGTTCTTGCGCCACTCCTCGAACCCTTCCGGGTGCGGGGCGGGCGGCAGCTTGCCGGCCGGGCGCAGCGGCTTCTCGTCGGTGGTGTGCAGGTCGGCCAAAAACGCGCTCCAGCGCGGGTCGGGCCGCAGCTGCTTGCGCTCTTCCAGCACCAGCCGCTTGAACTCGGCAAAGCCCAGCTTCTTGACCAGGAACTTCAGGCGCGCCCGCTGGCGGTTGGCCTTCTCGCCCAGCCGCGCGAACACGCGCGCGACCGCCTGGGTCATCGGCAGCAGCTCCTCCTCGGGCACGAACTCGTCCAGCAGCTGGGCGGCGTAGGGCACCGAGCCCAGCCCGCCGCCGACGTAGTAGTCGAAGCCGCGCTTTTCCTGTCCGTCGACGGTCCGGGTCTTGGCGATGCAGCCGACGTCGTGGAAGTTGGTCAGCCCGCAGGCCTCGTCCTGGCAGCCCGAGAAGGCCACCTTGAACTTGCGGCCGAAGTCCTGGGTGTCGTCGTGCCCCAGCAGGAAGTAGGTCAGCGCCTTCGCGTACGGCGACACGTCGAACGATTCGGTCCGGCAGACGCCGGCGATGGGGCAGGCGGTGACGTTGCGGACGGTGTTGCCGCAGGCCTCGCGGGTGGTGATGCCCACCGCCGCCAGCCGCCGCATCAGATCGGGCGTGTCTTCGATGTGGACGAAGTGGAGCTGAAAATCTTGCCGGGTGGTGACGTGGAGGATGCCGTCGGAGTATTCCTCGCACAGCTCGGCCAGCACCTCCAGCTGCTGGGCGGACAGCCGGCCCATGGGGACCTTGATCCGCTGCATGCCCGGCGCATCCCACAGGGTGCTGGGCCCCTTGGTGGTCTCGCCCGAAGGGAAGCTCAGGGCCCGGGTGTCCACGCCATCGTGGCGCTGCCCGTTGTCGTACCGCTGGCCATAGACCCCCCGGCGCAACCGGGTCTCGGCGAAGAGCTTCTCTTCTATCTTTCCCTTCTTGCGCAGCTCAATCTGGGTCTCGAAAATGTCGATCTCGCGGGCCAGCGCTTCGGGCATCTCGCCCGCGAGCCGCTGGGTCCAGCTGGGCTTTGCCATGGCTTTGGCATCCATAGATGTAGGGGTCGTGTTCTTGCAGTTACGTGAGTCCGTGGCAAGTCGAGCCGTCAGCGCCTCGCCGCGTCGGCAGGCCAGGGCGACCCGAGTCATCGGCTGTTTTCGAATCCCTCAGTCAAATGAAGCGTTTCGCGCCGAAATCAGTATGCTCTCCGGCATCGAATGACCCTGAAACCCTCAAAGGGTTCCAGACCTCCCGCGATGAGACTCCGGCGGCCAAGCCGCCTGCGTCTCGACGCGATACCCTGGAACCGTCGGAGGGTTCCAGACCTCCCGCGATGAGACTCCGCCGGCAAAGCCGCCTGGGCCTCGACGCGGATAACCAACTCTGTCTTATTCTCCCCGGCACGCGACCGCTGCAGCCCCGCTGCCGGCGACTCCCTGCGAACCGCATGCATCGCCTCCCCAAATCGCATTCACCCCTGCTCCTGCTCGGAGCGTTCAGCGTCCTGGTCGGAGCGTCCAGCTGCCTGTCGCAACGGCAGGCCGGCCAGGAGCCGTACCGCCCCAGCCCCGGGGCTCCCGCACCCGCGCCGGCCC
>JBKPRZ010000723.1:0-5730 GCA_046734815.1 Myxococcota bacterium
GCCCCGGGCCCACCCGACCAGCGCCGCGACCACCGGCTCGGGCACCCCGCGCACCCGCCGCCGCGCGAACACCGCCAGCGCCTCGCCCGCGGGCGCCTCGGACGGTGCCGGCCGGTCGCCCTGGTCCCACAGGCGGCCCCAGCGCGCGGTCACCCGCTGCAGCAGGAACGCCGCCGTCCGTTCGGCCGCCGCCAGCATCGGGGCGCCATCATAGCCCGCGCAGGCCAGCGGAACGGCGGTGCCGCGCGGGGAGGTGGCTTTGCCTTCGGCGGCGTGAATGCGCTATCACCGACCTGTCGGCAGCGGGGACGCCCCCCATCGCCGGCACCGGCGTCCTGACCATGCAGAAGCTCGTCACCACCACTTACCTCGAGATGAACAGCCCCTCGCAGCTGCGGCCCGCCCCGCAGCCCGAGGGGCCGTTCCAGGTGATGCGGGCCGAGGTGCCGTGCCCGGAGCTGAACCGCTTTCTGTACGTGTCGGTCGGCGCCAAGTGGATCTGGTACGGGCGGCTGGTGTGGGACCGCAAGAAGTGGCTGGACTACCTGGACCGACCCGAGCTGGAGACCTGGCTGGGCTACGCCCGAGGCACGCCCGCCGGTTACTTCGAGCTCGAGCGACAGCCGCGATCCGACGGCGCCGGCGCTGCCGACGTCGAGATCGTCTACTTCGGGTTGCTGCCGGGGTTCATCGGGCAGGGGCTGGGCGGCGCGCTGCTGACGGCCGCCATCCAGCGCGCGTGGCAGATGGGCGCGGGTCGGGTGTGGGTGCACACCTGCGACCTGGACCATCCCTCGGCGCTGGCCAATTACCAGGCGCGGGGCATGACACCGTACAAGGTCGAGCAGAAGATCGAGGACCTGCCGGAGGCGTCGCGCGACTGGGATTTTTCGCGCTGACGGCCACGCTGCCCCCGCGCGCCCCGCAAAGGCTGCGCCGGCTTTCATGAATCGGGCGCTGGGGTGTCCAAGGGGAGTGCCGATTCTATCCTTGGCCATGAACCAGCGGGTGCGCTCCGGGTTGTTTGCGGGGTTCCTCGTTCTTGTGGGCTGCGCCAGCGAGCCGCAGCCGCCGGCCAGCGGTGGCCCGGGCGCGAGCAATCCACCTGGCTCGAACGGCGGCGGGCCGCCGCCCGGGGCCTCCGCCCCCGCCACCGGCGCCGATGCGGGCGGCGTGGCCGCGGGCAAGCTGCCCTGTGAGGTCGAGAAGGTGCTGCAGCAGCGCTGTCAGGCCTGCCACCAGCGTCCGCCGCTGTTCGGCGCGCCGATGCCGCTTCTGACCTGGTCCGACACCCAGGCGCCGGCACTGGGCGGACAGGTGGCCGTGCGGCAGATGATGAAGGCGAAGCTGGAGGCGGGGCTGATGCCTCCGACCAGCACGCCCAGCGGCCCGCTGACCGCGACCGAGAAGGCGACCCTGGTGGCCTGGCTGGACGCGGGCACGCCGATGGGCGGATCGGCCACCTGCGCGGCAGCGCCGGTCGACGGCGGCGCGCCCGGCACGCCCCCCAGCCGCGCGCAGCCCGAGCCTTTGCCCTGCAAGCCCGAATACGAGTTCCGGGCCAGCGGCGTCTCGCCGACCGAACCTTTCCAGGTGCCGGTGGTCAGCGACACCTACCGCTGCTTCAGCTTCCCGGTCCCCTTCACCGCCGGCGAGCAGGCCATCGCCTGGGCCCCGATCATCGACGACGCCCGGGTGGTGCACCACTGGATCCTCTACGGACATCGCACCAACGTCATGCCGGTGGGCTGCGGCGACCCCGCCCGCGTCTTCCTGATGGGCTGGGCGCCGGGCGGGCGCAACGGCATCATGCCCGCCGACGTGGGGCTGGAGCTGCCCGACCCCGGCAGCTGGCTGACCCTGGAGGTGCACTACAACAACAGCGCCAAGGTGACCGACGGGCGCGACCGCAGCGGCGTCGCCGTCTGCACCACCAAGACCGCGCGGCCCAAGGAGGCGGGCGTGATCACCCTGGGCTCGGTCGGCATCGTCATCCCGGCGGGCGCGCAGGACTTCCCGGTGACCAGCGACGTGCCGGGCGCGTTGACCCAGGTGTTGCCCGAAACCCTGCACGTGCTCTGGACTTCGCCGCACATGCACACCAACGGCCAGACCTTCCGCACCGACATCACCCGGGCGGGCCAGACCTTCCCGCTGGTCGAGGTGCCGCGCTGGGATTTCTCGAATCAGTCCGCCTTCGCCCGCGATCCCGAGACCACGCTGATCCAGGCCGGCGACGGCCTGCGCACCACCTGCACGTACCGCAACCCCACCGCCGCCCCCATCCGCTTCGGCGAGAAGACCGAAAACGAGATGTGCTTCAACTTCGTGGTGGCCTACCCGATCACACGCGTGACCACTCGCCAGTGGGTCACGCGCTGACGTCGCGTAGGCCACATACGCGCATCCCGGCCCCGTCCTCGTCCTCGTATGCGTCCTCGTATGCGTCCTCGATGGTGATCTCTTGAGCCGGGGTCACCCGACGATCGGATCGGGAGTCGAGGACGAGGACGAGGACGAGGACGAGGACGAGGACGAGGACGAGGACGGGGACGGCGTGGTTGCGCCCGTTACGCGAAGGCCTGCGCCAGCGTAGATTGCGGGGCTCAGCGCTTGTGCATGCGTACGCAGAGGCCGGAGGCGCAGACGAGGCCGGCGTTGCAGGTGGCGTTCGAGTAGCAGTAGCCGCGTTCGGTGCCCGGTGGCGGGGGCGGGCCGGGGGGCATCGGGCCGCCGGCGGGGACGGGGCCGGGCGGCGGGTAGCCGGGCGGCGGCGGGTACTGGGGCTGCGGGGGTGGGTACTGGGGCTGCGGCGGTGGGTAGCCGGGGGGAGGCGGATAGCCGGGCTGGGGATAGGGCGCGGGGCCGTAGGCGTTGGGCGGTGGGTATCCGCCCGCGGGCGGGCCCAGGTACTGGATGCCCTTGGCCACCACGGCGCCCTCGCCGTAGCCCATCAGCCCCGCGCCGCTGGTGTTGGCGCTGACGAGCACGATGGCGTCGGCGCCGCACTGGCAGACGCGGGGCCGCAGCTCGTTGATGGCGCCGCCCACGGTGCGGTCGTGGACCAGCGTCCGGCCGGACGTCGCCTCCAGCATGCAGAGGGTCCGGCTGGGCACCTTCACCTCTTGCTCGGTCATGTAAACGTCGAAGGTGCAGTTGGGCGGCTTGGGCATCGCCCCCGGCGCCGTCTGGGTCATGCTGGAGCTGGCGCACGACAGCCCCAGCACAACCGTCCCCATTGCCCCCGCGAGCGGGAGCGCCTTTCGAACGAGTCGGAACGCCTGCAGGTTCACGGAGCACCTCGCCGATTCACGATGTCGCGTATACCCGCGAGAGATGGGGACGGTCAATCGAAGATGCCAGCGACGGATTCAGGGGCTGCGCAGCTGGGCCTGGATGAAGCTCTCCGCTCCGTAAGCGGGAAAGAACATCACCCTCGATCCGTCTCGCAGCCCGATCACCTGTGGAGGCATCATCCTCCTGGCCCACCAGGGCGGCTTGAGCGACACGATGGAGGAGAGCGGAACCCGCCTCGCGTTCGGGCCGTTCCCGATCACCAGGTGCGTGTCCGACGCGTAAAGGGGGCGGGGTCGCAAGTAGCTCGTCCGGAACAGGCACACCAACGCGGCGAAGAAGAGGGGGGGCGCCAGGCTCTGCAAGTACTGTCCTTTCGCCACGCCCATGATGGCCATCCACAGGGCCGACAACCCGAACAAGATCCCCGGCAACCAGTGACGCATCACCTGCTGCACGGGACTGTGAAGCCGACGCAATTCGCTCATGGCGGGGACTCCCAGCGCGTTCATGGCAGGGCCTCCCAGCGCGAGTGGCCGGGCTCGTCGGGCTCGACCAGAGCGGGTAAGACCTCCAGACAGGCGCCGAGGGTCAGCGCGCGGATGGAGATGCGCCCGCACAGCTCGCCGCGGCCGTCTCGGTCCTGATCCCGGACCCCCACACTCATGTCGGGGCCGATTCCTTCACTCGCACCGACGGTCAGGCTCCAGCCGCTGTGGCTGAACGTGGTCTCGACTCCGACGACGGAGGCGCTGGCGCCGAAGTTCAGGCCTACGCTGCCGTCCGGGTTGTGGATTCCGTAGTTCACCTTCGCCGAGAAGGTGTCCGCGGACGTCGTCGCGTGACCGCCCGCCCATGTCAGCTGCGCGCCGAACAGCTTCGACTCCGTCGTGAGCTGCCAATCCTTCTCCTCGAACGATGTGGACATGACCGACACGTCGACGCCGTCGCCGAAGTGTCCATCGACGGCGGCGACCTTCAGGTCGATCTGGTCCTGGGAGACACTGGCGCGGGCGACGGGTGCGGCAGGATTGGCGGCTCGTGCGGCCGGTGTGGTGGGGGTTTCGGCTGTGGCCGCTCGTCCGGCCGCTGCAGCGGGGTTCGCGGCAGGTGCCGCGCAGGTATCGGTCGGGTCTTGGTCGAGCTGCGGGGGCGGGGTGCCGCCGCACAGGGTGCTGGTCAGTGAACGCGTGCTCATCGGATGGCTCCTGGTCTGGGTTGCGGGTCAGCTCGACCCATGACTCAGCAACGACGGTGCCAGCGACGAACCCGCGCGATCGCGTCGGCACGCCCGGCCGGCCGCCCCCGGTTCGACAGTCACCGACCGTCGAGCGAAGCGACAGCCGCCGCGTGCCGCCCCAGCGCCGCCGAGCGAAGATGTACGTTGCGGACGTCGAGGCGCGTCTGACGGTGGGAGTCGAGGCGGGGGCGGTCTGGCTGTGCGTTGCTTTTGGTGGGGAGGTGGCGGAAGGTAGGCCGGTCATGGACCCGGATGACATGATCGGCGCGACCCTGGGGAACTACCGGGTCGTGGCCAGGCTGGGTCAGGGCGGGATGGGGGCGGTGTATCTGGCCGAGCACCCGGTGCTGGGGCGGAAGGCGGCGATCAAGCTGCTGCTGCCCGAGCTGTCGCGGCTGAAGGAGGCCGTGCAGCGCTTCTTCGACGAGGCCCGGACCACGGCGCGGCTGCGCCACCCGGCGCTGGTCGACGTGTTCGACTTCGGATCCCTGCCCGATGGGCGCGCCTTCCTGATCATGGAGTACCTGGAAGGCGAGTGCCTGGAGGCGCGCATCGGCGCGCGCGGGCCGCTGCCGGCGCGCGAGGCGCTGGGCATCGCCCGGCAGATCGCCCTGGGGGTCAGCGTCGCCCACGCCGAGCAGATCGTCCACCGCGACCTCAAGCCGGACAATGTCTTCCTGCTGCCGCCGACTGCGGGCAGCCGGGACGAGCGCGTGAAGATCCTGGACTTCGGCATCGCCAAGCTCAGCCGCGCGGGGGGTGGCTCGGGCCTGACCCGCGACGGCACCATCATCGGAACGCCGCCGTACATGGCGCCCGAGCAGTGCCGCGGCGACGCCGAGATCGATCACCGGGCGGACATCTATTCGCTCGGTTGCATCCTGTTCGCGATGTTGACCGGGCGGCCGCCCTTCGTGTCGGATTCGGCCTACGAGCTGGTGGCCATGCAGGTGCAAGAGCCGCCGCCCACCCTGTCGTCGGTGGGCCTGGAGGCATCGCCCCGCCTGGAGCGGCTGGTGGCCACCCTGCTGGAGAAATCGCCGGCGGCACGCTTCGGCACGATGATGGTGGTCGCCGATGCCATCGGCGCGCTGATCGACAGCGAGGCGCAGGAGAGCACGGCTCCGCGCAACACGCTGCTGATGCACGCCGTCCCGCCGGCCGCGGCCGGGCCGCGCCGCCGCAGCCCTCTTGCC
>JBKPRZ010000724.1:0-5408 GCA_046734815.1 Myxococcota bacterium
GTACCCGGCGCGCCGCCGGCTCCGGCACCACCCCCGGCCGCGCAGCCGCCGCCGGGCCCCATGGCGCCCACCGGCCGGGTGGGCCAGGTGGAAGAGGGCGACATCTACAAGGTCGACCAGAACCGCCTCTTTTATTTCAACACCTACCGCGGCTTCGTCATCTACGACGTCAACGACGCCCAGAAGCCGCAGCGGCTGGGGCGGCTGCCGGTGTTCGGCTACCCGGTGGAGATGTTCGTGGTCGGCAACACGGTCTACGCCCTGCTGCGCGACGCCCTGTACCTGACCCAGGTCAACGGCGTGTTGCAGTTCGAGCGACACAACGTCTCGCAGCTGGTGAGCATCGACGTCTCCGACCTGCGCAACCCGCGGCTGCTCAAGACCATCGACATCGTGGGCGAGCTGCGCGAGGGCGTCTCGCGCAAGATCGAGAACACCATCTACGTGGTCTCGTACATCCCGCAGTCCTATTACTGGGGCTGGCGGCCCGACCCCGACCAGCAGAAGGAGCAGGCCACCGTCTATTCGTTCAACGTCGCCGACCCCCAGAACCCGCGCAAGGTGGGTGAGCTGAAGGTCTTCGAGGGCGGCAGCGTCAGCATCCGCGACTCGCAGGGCAACAGCTACGAGCGGCGCTTCGAGGGGGTGGCCATCTCCGCCACCGCCAACGCCCTGATGGTGGCCGAGAACTGGAACGTGTGGGCGTCCTCGGTCGGGCCCGTTCGCCCCAATGGCGGTGGCTGCGGAAGCTTCAACAACAACCAGTTCGCCCGCATCTCGCTGATCGACATCAGCGATCCCAACGGCGAGATCCGCCTGCACGCCAACTTCGAGACCGGCGGCAACCTCGACGACCAGTTCAAGATGACCTACGTCGACGACCCCGCCACCAAGACCGGCACCTTCTACGGCATCTTCGCGCGCCAGGTCTGGGAGTCCAGCGGCTGCCGCGGGCAGTCCTTCACCACCAACACCCTCGAGTCCTGGGACGTCAGCGTGCGCGGGCAGCCCCGCCAGCTGGACGAGCTGGACTTCGGCAAGCGCAACGAGCTGGTGCGGGCCAGCGCCTACGACCGCGACCGCAAGGTGGTCTACGCCATCACCGCGCAGCGGATCGACCCGATGTACGCCCTCAGCTTCGCCGACCGCGAGAACCTGCGGGTGGCTTCGTCGATCGACGGCCTGTCGGGCGAGATGAGCGTGTTCCGCCTGGTCCAGGACAACAAGTTCCTGCTGGCGGTCGGCCAGGACAACAGCAACAGCTGCACCGGCGTGCAGGACACCCAGGACTTCCGGCCCACCCGGATCGCCGTCAGCCTGATCGACGTGCAGGACCTGGCCCGCATCCGGCTGGTGCAGCGCAAGTGCATCGCGGTCAAGAACGCGGACTGGATCGGCTCGGGCATCACCAACGACCTCGACCAGGCCCACAAGATGCTGGGCATGCATTCGGACGGGTCGGTCAACGTCATCAGCGTGCCGATCCACTACAGCAAGCGGGTCGACTCGCAGGACAACTGGTGGTGGTACCAGTTCCAGACCGCGGTCGGTCTGATGACCTGGGACCTGACCCGCTACGACGCCACCCGGCCCGCCACCCAGCAGACCGTGCTGACCAACAACGGCACCTTCGTGCATCCGCACGGCGAGGTGAAGCGGTCGGTGCTGTTCACCCACCAGGGGGCCCAGCCGCGGCGGATGATGATCAACCTGTCGGACACCCACATCTCCATCGCCGACATCCAGGACCTGTCCAACCCGACCTTGCAGTCGGAGGTCGAGCTGGCGCCCTACTACAACCAGATCTACCGGTTCGGCGATTACCTGATCGAGCAGGTGCAGGGCAAGCCGGACAACTTCCGCGGCCCGGGCGGCGAGCTGGACAGCTTCCGGGTCAAGAAGGCGGGCGGCGACCTCGACGGCGCCGAGCCCATCGCCACCTTCGAGGTGGGTCAGGTCTACCGGGTGCTCAAGCACGACAAGGCGCTGGTGCTGTTCCGCCAGAAGCCGGCGGTCGATCCGCGCACCGGCGTGTACCAGCCGCCCTCCAGCGAGGCGCTGGTGATCGACATGAGCGATCCCGCCCGGCCGCGCCTGGCCGGCAAGACCACCCTGCCCACCGTGGCGATGCCCTATTACCGCTACTGGTGCGGCGTGGGCGCCTACTGGGGCGGCTTCTGGTTCCAGGAGGCGGCCAGCTTCGCCATGACCAGCAGCGGGTTCGCCTTCTACGTGGCCGAGTGGCGCACCGAGAACGGCCGGTCGGGCATGGTCAACAAGCTGGTCTTCCTGGACGTGCGCAACCCCGACGCTCCCTCGGTCAGCGAGCAGCAGCTGCCCGACAGCTACGAGTGGGGCGCCTTCGGCGTGGTGGCCGACCCGGTCGAGCCGGCTGGCTTTTACATCAGCACCCGCAAGAAGGTGGGCGAGACCAAGGGCAACGACGGGGTGACGTACATCAAGTTCAAGTACTTCGCCCAGCGCTGGCAGCCCGAGGGCAACACCTGGAAGTCGGTGGCGGACATCAACACGCCCGGCCGGCTGATCCGCACCTTCCGCAACACCGCCGGCGAGCGGATGTTCCTGTCCCAGGACAGCAACTACCGCATCGTGGTCGAGGACATGAACAAGCGCTGGGTCAGCGACTACCGTCTGTCGCTGCTGCGGCAGGTGACGGTGGCGGGCAAGCCGGCGGCCGAGCTGCTGGACGCGCGGGTGCTGACCGACCTTTACCCGGCGGCGCTGCTGATCGAGGGCGACCGCATGTTCATCAACGCCCGCCCGCAACAGAACTGGTATTACGGCTTTGGCGTAGGGGTGGCGACGCCGCCGCCGCTGCCGCCGGCACTGCCGCCGGTGCCGGTGCCTGGCGCGGACGCGCCCGAGACCCTGGCCGCGCCGCTGCCCACCTGGGAGATGACCTCCGACCGGCTGATCATCTTCGACCTGTCGGCCGGCAAGCTGGCGGTGGCGTATGACGAGCCCACCCGCATGTACAACGTGCAGCTGATGGGCACCCAGAAGAACAAGCTGTTCGTCAACCTGGGCGGCAACGGCTACTCGGGCGGCGACGGCGACGGCATCCTGGTGGTGGACGTGAGCAACCCGAAGGCGCCCAAGGGCATCCAGTTCCTGCGCACCCTGGGCTTCGCCACCCACGTCGAGTTCTTCGACGCGGACATCTACGTGGCGTCGGGGTACTTCGGGCTGTCGCACCTGGATCTGAACGCCCCGCCGGGGTTGCCGGCCGAGCCGATGCAGTGAGGTAGTCACGCCGGGTCCGCGTCGTGATGGCGCTCGGGTTGGTGGCCGCCCTGGGCGGCTGCCAGCCCGGACCCGGCGACCCGAAGGCTCAGGAGTCCCGGACGGTGCTGATTCGAGCAGGAGGCGATGTCACGGCGCCAGGCGGCCGATCTTGTGGGCCGTCTGCTCGGTGAACCAGAGCGCGCCGTCGGGGCCGGTGGTGATGTCGGCGGGGCCGGCGCCGGCGCTGGGTAGCGGGAATTCGTCGACCTCGCCGGCGGCGGAGATGCGGGCGATCTTGTTGGCGGAGGACTCGGTGAACCAGACGTTGCCGTCGGGGCCGATGGTGATGCCGCCCGGGCCCGCCTGGGCGCTGGGCAGGGGGAACGTGGTCAGCTCGCCGGTGGTGGTGAGGCGGCCGATCCGGTTGCCGATGGGGTCGCTGAACCAGAGCGCGCCGTCGGGACCGGCGGTGATCGACGTGGGTGAGCTGGTGGCGGGCAGCGGGTACTCCATCACCGCGCCGGCGGCGGTGAGGCGGCCGATCTTCTTGCCGTCGGATTCGGTGAACCACAGGTTGCCGTCGCGACCGGCGGCGATCCCGCCCAGCAGCGGGCGGGCGGTGGGAACCGGGTAACGGGTGACGTCGCCGGCGGGGGTCAGGCGGCCGATCTGATCGTTGCCGAAGTCGGTGAACCAGAGGTTGCCGTCCGGACCGGCGGTGATGCCCAGCGGACGGCTGCCGGGGGGCAGCGGGAACTCGCGGATCTCGGCCGGCGGGGTGAGGCGGCCGATCTTGCCGCCGTCCTGCTCGGCGAACCACAGGGTGCCGTCGGGGCCGGCGGTGATGCCGGTGGGACGCGCGCCGGCGGTGGGCACCGCCACCTCGGTGATGGCGCCCGCCGGGGTGATGCGGCCGATCTTGTTGCCGGCGTATTCGCCGAACCACAGGTTGCCGTCGGGACCCGTGGTCAGGAAGCGCGGGGCGCCCATGGCCGTGGGCAGCGCATGTTCGGTGATCCCGGGAGCGGGCGTGCGCCCGTCGAAGGCCAGCCCGCCGGCGGAGCCGTCGCGCGCGACGGCCGCGTCCAAACCACCGCCATCCGGGCTGGGCGTCGCCGGAGGCTGGTCAGCGCCGCCGCAACCCGCGAGCAGGGAGGCCAGCGCACACCCGAGCGGCAGCGGCGTCCTCATCGCCCGAACCCCGCCGGTCAGTCCGCTTCTCCGAGCAGCCCGCGCGGGCCGGCCAGGTCCCGGTAGCCGGTGCCGTGCCACAGGTCCAGCTCCTTGGCGCGCAGGATCGGGAACGGGTGCGTGCGAAAGGCGGTGAGCATCAGCTTGTAGGCGCGGTTCAGGTGCGAGCGATCCGCCTCCTCGTAGGCCCGGATCTGCCGGACGAACTCGGCCTGATCCATCTCGCTGTACAGCCGGCTGGCTCCGCCCGCCAGCTTCATGAACGTGCGGATGCAGGGGTTGATGTCCTGCACGCACAGCAGGCCGGCGCGGTCGGCGGTCAGCTCGGCCTTGCGGTACCAGTCGTAAAGCGCGATCACCAGCCCCTGCCCCAGCAGCGCGCCCAGCCCCAGGGTGGCCTGCCCGATCAGGTTGACCACCGCCGCGATGTTGCGGGCGAGCACGGTGTACAGCACATGGCTGGCCTTGATGTGGCCCAGCTCGTGCGCGATGACGAAGAAGCGCTCCTCGTCGTCCAGCATGTCCACCAGCCCGGAGGTGAGGACGATGAAGGGTCGGGTGTGGCCATAAGTGAAGGCGTTGGGCACCGGATTCAGCTCGACGTACAGCTCGGGCTCGTCGACGCCCAGGATCTTGCAGCCCCAGCCCAGGCAGCGGTGCAGCCGTTCGAACATGCGCGGGGTGACGCGCACGTTCGAGGCGACGTTCTCCAGGTAATAGACCCGCTCGAACCCGTACTCCATGACCTTGGAGACCAGCGTGTCCATCCCCGGCACCGACCTGAGCGCCGCCGTGGCGGTGACGTCGTCGGGGTGCTGGAAGTCCTCGGCCTGCAGGCCCGGAAAGGTGCGCAGCTGCTTGCGGCGAACGCTCTCGCTCATGCCGCCTTTTTACCGCACGCGCCGACCAAAAATCCGCCCCGGCGCAGGAAAATGCAGGATATCGGTCACAGCCGGCAGCTGTCAACGGCG